>NZ_JAKFCB010000171.1:0-2331 GCF_036676885.1 Aeromicrobium sp. | reverse complement strand
GTTGCGCAGGCGGATGTTGGCGAACGTGCCGCGGATCATGACCTCGTGGTTGCCGCGACGCGATCCGTACGAGTTGAAGTCGCGCGGCTCGATGCCGTGCTCCGACAGGTACTTGCCGGCCGGGCTGTCCTTCTTGATCGCACCGGCGGGGCTGATGTGATCGGTCGTGACCGAGTCACCGAGCTTGAGCAGTACGCGCGCACCGGTGACCTCCTCGACCGGCGAGGGCTCGAGAGCCATGCCGTCGAAGTAGGGCGCCTTGCGGACGTAGGTCGAGTCGGGATCCCACTCGAACACGGCGCCGTCGGGCGTCGGCAGGTTCTGCCAGCGCTCGTCGCCGGCGAACACGTCGGCGTACTCCTTGGTGAACGTGGCGGAGTCGATCGACGACGCGATGACGTCCTCGACCTCCTTGGGCGACGGCCAGATGTCCTTCATGTAGACGTCGTTGCCGTCCTGGTCCTGGCCCAGCGGGTCGGCGTAGAGGTCGACGTCCATCGAGCCGGCCAGGGCGTACGCGATGACCAGCGGCGGCGACGCCAGGTAGTTCATCTTGATGTCCGGGTTGATGCGGCCCTCGAAGTTGCGGTTGCCCGAGAGCACCGCGGTGACGGCGAGGTCGCCGTCGTTGACGGCCTTGCTGACCTCGGGAATCAGCGGTCCTGAGTTGCCGATGCAGGTCGTGCAGCCGTAGCCCACGAGGTTGAAGCCGAGCTTGTCGAGGTAGGGCGTCAGGCCGGACTTCTCGTAGTAGTCCGTCACGACCTTCGACCCCGGCGCCAGCGTCGTCTTGACCCACGGCTTGCGCTGCAGGCCCTTCTCGACGGCCTTCTTGGCCAGCAGGGCCGCGCCGATCATGACCGACGGGTTGGACGTGTTGGTGCACGACGTGATGGCCGCGATCGTGACGGCGCCGTGATCGACCTCGAACTCGGTGCCGTCCTCGAGGGTGACCTTCTGCGGGTTGCGTACGCGCTCGGCGCCGTTGCCGCGCGAGGCGTGCACGGGCTTGTCGGCGCCGTTGTGCGCCGACGACGTCGGCGAGTCAGAGGCCGGGAACGACTCGTCGACCGACTCGTCGTAGCCGTCGAGCTCCTGCTCGTCGTGGTCGACGTAGTCGCGCAGGGCGGCGCGGAACGAGGACTTGCTCTCGGTCAGCGAGACGCGGTCCTGGGGACGCTTGGGACCGGCGATCGACGGGACGACGTCACCGAGGTCGAGCTCGAGGTATTCGGAGTAGCGAGCCTCGCGGTCGGCGTCGTGCCACAGGCCCTGTGCCTTGGCGTATGCCTCGACGAGCGCGATCTGCTCGTCGCTGCGGCCCGTGAGCTTGAGATACTTGGTGGTCTCGTCGTCGATCGGGAAGACCGCGATCGTCGAGCCGTACTCAGGGCTCATGTTGCCGATCGTGGCGCGGTTGGCCAGCGGGACGGCCGCGACGCCGGGTCCGTAGAACTCGACGAACTTGCCGACGACGCCGTGCTTGCGGAGCTGCTCGGTGATGACCAGGACCAGGTCGGTCGCCGTGGCGCCCTCGGGGAGCTCGCCCGACAGCTTGAAGCCGACGACGCGCGGGATCAGCATGCTGATCGGCTGGCCGAGCATGGCCGCCTCGGCCTCGATGCCGCCGACGCCCCAGCCGACGACGCCCAGGCCGTTGACCATCGTGGTGTGCGAGTCGGTGCCGACGCACGAGTCCGGGTAGACGACCGTGCTGCCGTCGGCCTCACGGGTGAACGCGACGCGGGCGAGGTGCTCGATGTTGACCTGGTGCACGATGCCGGTGCCGGGAGGTACGACCTTGAAGTCGTCGAAGGCGCCCTGGCCCCAGCGGAGGAACTGGTAGCGCTCGCGGTTGCGCTCGTACTCGATCTCGACGTTGCGCTCGAATGCCTCGGGCGTGCCGAAGACGTCGGCGATGACGGAGTGGTCGATGACCATCTCGGCCGGTGCGAGCGGGTTGATCTTGGTCGCGTCGCCGCCGAGGTCGGCCATCGCCTCGCGCATCGTGGCGAGGTCGACGACGCACGGGACGCCGGTGAAGTCCTGCATGATCACGCGGGCAGGCGTGAACTGGATCTCCTTGCTGGGCTCGACTGTTGCGTCCCAGCCGGCGAGGGCCTCGATGTCGGCCTTCGTGATGTCGGCACCGTCCTCGGTGCGCAGGAGGGACTCGAGGAGCACCTTCAGGCTGAACGGGAGGGTCGAGACGTCGAGCCCGTCGCCCGTCACCGCGTCGAGGCGGTAGTAGTCGTACGTGGAGTCCCCGACTGTGAGGGAGTCCTTCGATCCAAAGCTGTCGACGGCCATCGTCATTCTCCTTCGCGTCGT
>NZ_JAKFCB010000170.1:0-10459 GCF_036676885.1 Aeromicrobium sp. | reverse complement strand
GGTTCACCCGGGTCACGCACGAGCTGCGCGACGCCAACATCGCGGTGGGTCGCATCCGGAGCATGTTCGACCCGCTGCTCGAGGCGCTGCCCAACCTCGGCATCCTGCTGGTCATCGTGCTGGGTGTCGGGCGGGTGGCCAGCGGTGCTGCCGACCCCGGCGACGTGGTCCAGGTCGCCTACCTCTTCACGGTCGTGGCGTTCCCCGTGCGGGCGATCGGCTGGGTGCTCGGCGAGCTCCCGCGCAGTGTCGTCGGCTGGGAGCGGGTGTCGTCGGTGCTCGAGGCCGAGGGATCCATGGCCTACGGCTCGCGGACGCTGCCCGGCACGGGACCCGTCGCGCTCGACGTCGACGGCGTGACGTTCGGCTTCGCCGATCCTTCGACAGGCTCGGGAACCGCGGCCAAGGACGTCCTGCGCGGCATCGACTTCGAGATCGAGCCCGGCAAGGTCGTCGCGGTGGTCGGGGCGACCGGCAGCGGCAAGAGCACCCTGACGTCGCTGCTTACCCGTCTCGTCGATCCTCAGCACGGTGCGATTCGCGTCGACGGGCACGACATCCGCGAGCTCACCCACAGCGAGCTCGCCAAGGCGATCGCGGTGGTCCCGCAGGCCACGTTCCTGTTCGACGACAGCGTGCGCGAGAACGTCACGCTCGGTGGCGACTTCACGGACGAGGAGGTCTGGGCCGCTCTGCGTACGGTCCAGGCGGAGGCGTTCGTGGCCAACCTCCCGGCCGGCCTCGAGGCCGAGCTGGGGGAGCGCGGCACGACGCTGTCGGGCGGCCAGCGCCAGCGCCTGTCCCTGGCCCGCGCGCTCGTACGCCGGCCGCGCCTGCTGGTGATGGACGACGCCACGAGCGCGGTCGACCCCGAGGTCGAGCAGCGCATCCTCAAGGCGCTCGCCGCCCACACGGCCGACGACGACGGCCCGACGGTGCTCGTCGTGGCCTATCGCAAGGCGACGATCGCGCTGGCTGACGAGGTCGTCTTCCTCGACGAGGGCGTCATCGCCGATCGCGGCAGCCATGCCGACCTCGTGGCGCGGTCCGCCGACTACCGCGACCTCGTCAACGCCTACGACCATGCCCGGGAGGTGGAGTCATGAGCACCGACACGCAGACCGACCGGCTGACCGGTGTCGCGATCATGCGTCGCGGGCTCTCGCTGTCGCCGGCGATCAAGGACGGCCTCGGGCTGACCCTCGTGCTGGCGATCCTCAGCACGATCGGCGGGTCGGTCGTGCCGATTGTCATCAAGGAGACCGTCGACTCCGGCCTCGGCGAGGGCAACGGCACCGAGCTGAGCGACGTCGCTCCATACCTCCTGGCCGCTCTCGGCGTGATCGTCGTGTCCGGGCTGCTGGCCTACTGGATGCGCGTACGCCTGTTCGTGGCCAGCGAGCGCGGACTCGCCCAGCTGCGCGTCGACGCGTTCCGGCACGTGCACGACCTGTCGATGCTGACGCAGAACGCCGAGCGTCGCGGCGTGCTGGTCTCGCGGGTGACCTCCGACATCGACCAGGTCTCGCAGTTCCTGCAGTTCACCGGCATCATGATGGTCGTCAGCCTGGGCCAGATCCTCATGGCGACGGCGATCATGGCCTACTTCTCGTGGCAGCTGACGATCGTGGTGTGGGTCTGCTTCCTGCCGCTGGGCATCAGCCTCAAGTACTTCGCCGAGCGGCTCAGCCGGGCCTACGACATCGTGCGCCGCACCGTCGGCGAGATGCTCGCGGTCATCGCCGAGCCCGTCGTCGGCGCCTCCGTCGTACGCGCCTACGCGATCGAGCGTCGCACCCAGCAGCGGGTCGACGACGGCATCGCCCGCAACCTCGACGCCAATGTGCGTGCGCAGAAGCTCGTCGCCGTCACATTCGCCTCCGCCGGCGTGGCGGGTGGACTCGCCAATGCGGCGGTCATCGCGTTCGGCGTGGCGATCGGCCTGTCCGGGCAGCTGTCGATGGGCACCGTCATCGCGTTCGCCTTCCTCGTCGGCCTGTTCGTCGGTCCCGTCCAGATGGCCACGCAGGTCCTGACCGACGCCCAGAACGCGATCGCGTCGTGGCGCCGGGTCATCGAGCTGCTCGACACGCCGGCCGATGTCGTCGACCCCGGCGAGGCCGGCACGACGTTGCCGAGCGGCTCGCTCGGCGCCCGCTTCGAGGGGGTGACCTTCGCCTACCCCGGCGGGCCCGACGTGCTCAAGGACGTCAACGTCGAGATCCCACCCCAGCAGCGGGTCGCCGTCGTGGGCGAGACCGGATCGGGCAAGACCACGTTCGCCAAGCTGCTGACTCGCCTGATGGACCCCACTGCCGGCGTCGTACGCCTGGGCGAGACCGACATCAGCAGGGTGTCGTTCGACGACCTGCGCAAGCACGTCCTGATGGTGCCGCAAGAAGGCTTCCTGTTCGACGCCACGCTGCGCGACAACCTGCTCTACGGCAAGAAGGATGCGACCGAGGCCGAGCTGCTCGGCGTCTTCGCCCGGCTCGGCCTGACCGACTGGTACGCCTCGCTCCCGCGGGGTCTCGACTCCCAGGTCGGCCAGCGCGGCGAGTCGCTGTCGGCGGGGGAGCGCCAGCTCGTCGCCCTCGTACGCTCCGCGCTCGCCGACCCCGAGTTCATCGTGCTCGACGAGGCGACCAGCGCGGTCGACCCCCAGACCGAGCTGCGGGCCACCCGGGCGCTCGAGCGGCTGCTCGACGGCCGGTCCAGCGTCACGATCGCGCACCGCCTCTCCACGGCCGAGAACGCCGACCGCGTCCTGGTGTTCGACGCCGGCCATCTGGTCGAGGACGGCACTCATGACGAGCTGGTCGAGCTCGGCGGCGTCTACGCCCGCCTGCACGCGAGCTGGGTCGCCCAGGCGTCGCTGGCGAGCCACCACCCGGTCGTCGATCCGGTGTGATCCCACCTGAGACACTGGTGGGCGTGAGCTCCCTCGACCCCGCCATCGCCGCGCGCCTCAAGCGCGATGCCGATGGCCTCGTGACCGCCGTGATCCAGGATGCCGAGAGCCGCGACGTGCTCATGGTCGGCTGGATGGACGACGAGGCGCTCCACCGCACCCTGACGACGGGCCGCGGCACCTACTGGAGCCGCAGCCGCCAGGCGTACTGGGTCAAGGGCGAGACCTCTGGCAACACCCAGGCCGTGCGCGAGGTCCGGCTCGACTGCGACGGTGACACGCTGCTCGTGCTGGTCGACCAGACGGGTCCCGCCTGCCACACCGGTACCCACACCTGCTTCGACGGGGACCAGCTGTTGTGAACACCCGCCGCCTCTACGGACCGGTCGTGCTCGGCACGCTCGCCGCCGGCGGTCTGGCGTTCTTCGCCGCGTCACGCACCTGGGCCCATGTCCGGATCGCCACCGACGGCCTGCCGACGGACTCCGTCGACGTCACCGGCGCCGATGCGCAGCCGCTGGTCTCGGCGCTCGCGCTGGTCGTCGTGACGGCAGCACTGGCCGTGTTGGCCGCATCCCCACGCGTACGTCGCGTGGTCGGCGGGTTCACGGTCCTGATCGCCCTGACGGCGGCGGTCGTCGTGCTGCTCGGCGGCTCCTCGCTCGACAACGCGGTCGATCATGCCGTCGAGGCGTCACCCGCCTTCACCGGCACAGGTGACCACGACTTCACGACGTCGGCATGGAAGTACGTCACGGCACTCGCCTTCGTGATCGCTGCGCTGCTGGGCGGCGTCACGGCGAAGCTCGGAGCGAGCTGGCCGACGATGAGCAGCCGCTACGACGCCCCCGCGGCACGCCCCGCGGCCGCGGCTCCGCAGTCCGACGCCGAGATGTGGAAGGCGTTGGACGAGGGTCGCGATCCCACCCAGTAGTCTGAGCGCAGATCACGACCACCGAGGAGACAACACCCATGCACGGATCATCGCCCGCCGCCTGGACCGCCGTCCTGCTGTGCCTCGCCGGCATCACGATCGGCGGCGTCGCTCTGATCCCCGACCCGCACTGGGTCTGGTTCACGGTGGGCTGCGTCATCACCCTCGGCTCAGGCCTCGTCGGCCTTGTCATGTCGGCTGCGGGTCTCGGCGTGGACCGCGCCGAACACGCCGAGCACTGAGCGGCATGACCGAGCCCCCGCAGTACCCCAGCTATCCGGGTTCGGACGAGCCGCAGGAGCCGGGGCAGCAGGCACCTGTGGGACAGCAGCCTCCGCCGCCGCCCGGCTACGGGCAGGCGCCGCAGGGTCAGCCCGGCTACGGCCAGCCGGCGTACGGGCAACCCGCGTACGGGCAACCCGCGTATGGTCCGCCGGGATACGGCTACGCCGCGCCACCCCGCAACAGCGGCAAGGCGACGTGGGCGATGATCACCGGCATCGTCTCGATCGTCCTGTGCTACCTCGGTGTCTTCGTCGGCCCCGTCGCGATCGTGCTCGCGGTCATGGCCAAGAAGGACATCAAGCTGAGCAACGGCGCGCAGACCGGTGAGGGCATGGCGACCGCCGGCCTGGTCACCGGCATCATCGGCACGGTCGTGTGGTTGGCGGTCGATGTCCTGGTCATCGTCTCGGTGGCAGTGGGCGGGTGACCGTGATGCCGAGGCTCGATGCTGACCACCGCGTGACGGTGACCAGTCTCCGCGCCCCGGCACTCGTCGGTGCAGCAGGTCTGGGCGCCGCCGTGCTGCTGCACTTCCACGACCCGCACGACTCGGGGTCCTACGGTTACTGCCCGTTCCTGCAGCTGACCGGCAAGCCGTGCCCCGGCTGCGGCGGCCTGCGGGCGGTCAACAACCTGACCCGCGGCGATGTCATCGGCGCCATCAGCAGCAACGTCCTCGCGGTCGCCCTGGTCGCCGTCCTCGCGGTCGCCTGGGTGCTCTGGGTGGCGCGCCGGCTGCGCGGCAGGGTCGACCCGATGATGGTGCTCAACCTGAAGGCGGGCTACGCCATGATCGGCGTGCTGGTGGTGTTCGGCATCCTCCGCAACACGCCGTGGGGCTCCTGGCTCGCTCCCTGACCGCTACGGCGCCACGGGCTCGCCCTGGAACCGCCTGAAGGCGTAGGCGCCGGCGAGCGTGATGATCGGGATCGCGGCAAGAAGACCGACGAGGCAGAGCAACGTTCCGGCCAGGAGCACGAGGACTGCGAGCAGCCCGGTGAGCAAGGCGTCGCCGAAGTTGCGCCCCACGAGGGAGAAGCTCGATCCGATCGACTGGACCGGATCCTGGTCCTTGTCGACCACGAAGTAGATCGTGAAGTAGGCGAAGATCGAGAAGATGAGGCCGGGCAGGACGCACAGCGCGAATCCGATCGTGCTCAGCACGCTGAGCAGCAGTCCGGTGATGAGCACCTTGACGATGTCGAGCGCGCCGAACGCTCTGCCGATGTCGAAGTTCCCACCGTCGACCACGTCGAGCGCACCCCGGGTCAGCATCGCCACCAGGATGTAGACGAACGTGCCGGTGACGGCCTGCGCCACCAGGGAGGCGACCGTCGCGCCCGCGTCGAAGTCGAAATCACCACCGGGCGCGAAGTAGCTCGGCGACGGAGCAATGACTTCCGACAGGATTCCGAGCACCAGCCCGCCCACGAAGACGATCAACGTCGCGGCGATCATGACGCCGGCGTTGTCCTTGAACTTGCGCCAGCCGTAGCCGATCGCGTCGGGCGCGCTGTAGGGCGCTGCTCCATAGCCACCCGGTGCGGGTGGGTAGCCGCCTGGCGGCGGTGGCGGATAACCACCCTGGGGCGGCGGTGGTGTCGAGCCGTAGCTCGGAAGGTCACCGGAGGACGGGTTGGGTTCGCCCGGGTACGGGGGTGGCTCGTTCGTCATGCCGTGAGCATAGAGGCGCGTGCCCGCGATGCACAGGCTTTCTCGTTCAACCCAGGAAGTAGGGCGACATCAGCCACGAGACGAGCACGAGCACGATCGTGGTGGCCCCGATCGTGAGTCCGACGACCGCGGTCATGTCGCCGCCTTCGGCGCCCTTCGAGTCCCTGATCTCGCGTCGGGCGTACAGGCCGGACGTCACCGACGGGACGGCGAGGACGAACGCCAGGAACGGGTGGATGAACAGGCAGGGGAACGCCACGGCACCGAGGATGACGCTGGCGATCGCCTTGCTGTTGGTCGGCGGCCCGGCCCCGCCCTCGGGCGAGCCCGAAGGCGGGGTGGGCTCAGCGGGCATCAGGCGTTGATCGTCGACAAACGTACGAGCAGGAAGATGACCCAACCCACGATGCCGATGATGCCGAGGATGAGGCCGGCCTTCGCCTGACCGGCGCCCGGCTGGGCGCCACCGGTGGCGGCGATCTCCGACTTGGCCTGGTTGGAGAGGACGATGGCGACGGGACCGAGGACCACGCCGCAGCAGAACAGCGAGATGATGCCGGTGATCATCGACCACAGCGCCTTCTTGTTGCTCTCCGGCGGTGCGCCGTAGCCACCCGGCGCAGGCGGTGGATAGCCACCCGGCGGCGGTGGCGGGTAGGACCCCGGCGGCGGTGGCGGGTAGGACCCCGGCGGCGGCTCCGGCGTCGAGCCATAGCTCGGCAGCGGCGGTGGGTTCTGAGGGTTGTTGGTGGACGGGTTGGGTTCGCCCGGGTAAGGGGGCGGATCATTCGTCGTCATGCGGAGAGCATAGTGACAACGCGACACCTGGGAACCCCTGCATGACGTGACTTCCTCCGGGGATACTCTTGAACAAGTCCATCGCGCGTCAGAGGAGGTTCCGTGTCCGTACTCGACGAGATCCTGGCCGGCGCCGCCGAAGACCTCCGCGATCGCATGGACCAGGTCTCCCTCGACGAGCTCAAGGCCCAGGCCGCTCGCCAGAAGGAAGCCCTCGACCCGATGCCGGCGTTCCGAGGCGACGGAGTGTCGGTCATCGCCGAGGTCAAGCGGGCCAGCCCCAGCAAGGGCGAGCTGGCCGCGATCAAGGACCCGGCCGGGCTGGCATCGGACTATGCGGCCGGTGGTGCCGCGGCGATCAGCGTGCTCACCGAGCAGCGCCGGTTCGGCGGGACGCTCGACGACCTGCGGACCGTACGCGCGAACGTCGACATCCCGGTGCTGCGCAAGGACTTCATCACGACCTCCTACCAGCTGTGGGAGGCACGCGCGGCCGGCGCCGACATGGCCCTGCTGATCGTCGCCGCCCTCGAACAGCTCGCCCTCGAGAGCCTCATCGAGCGGGCCCGCTCGATCGGCCTCACCCCGCTCGTCGAGGTGCATGACGAGGCCGAGGTCGAGCGCGCGGTCGATGCCGGCGCCGACCTGATCGGCGTCAACGCCCGCAACCTCAAGACCCTCGAGATCGACCGCGGCACGTTCGAGCGGCTCTCGCCCCTCATCCCCGACGGCGTCGTCAAGGTCGCCGAGTCGGGCGTACGCGGACCCCACGACGTCATCGAGTACGCCAAGAGCGGCGCGCACGTCGTCCTCGTCGGTGAGACGCTCGTACGCGGCGACGATCCCCGGGCGACTGTCGCGGATCTCGTCGCAGCAGGAGCGCACCCCGCCCTGCAGCACCGGTGGTAAAGGCAAGTCGCGTCGAAACAGTTCGCACGCACCCACCAGCCGCCTAGACGACCCCACTGCTCCAGGAATGAATCGACATGACCTACGCGCAACCTGACCCGACCGGGCACTTCGGACGCTTCGGCGGCCGGTTCATGCCCGAAGCACTCATCGCCCCGCTCGACGAGCTCGACCACGCCTGGACCGACGCCAAGGCAGACCCGGCGTTCATGGCCGAGCTCGACCGCATGCTGCGGGAGTACGCCAACATCCCCAGCCCGCTGTACGAGGCCCACCGCTTCTCGGAGGCGGCCGGTGCCCGCATCCTGCTCAAGCGCGAGGACCTCAACCACACCGGTGCGCACAAGATCCGCAACGTCATCGGTCAGGCCCTGCTCGCCAAGCGCATCGGCAAGCCCCGCGCGATCGCCGAGACCGGCGCCGGCCAGCACGGCGTCGCTTCGGCGACGGCGTGCGCCTACCTCGACCTCGAGTGCGTCGTCTACATGGGCGAGCTCGACACGCAGCGCCAGGCGCTCAACGTCGCGCGCATGAAGATGCTCGGTGCCGAGGTCGTCCCGGTCACGACCGGCAGCCGTACGTTGAAGGACGCGATCAACGAGGCGCTGCGCGACTGGGTCGCCAGCGTCGACACGACGTCATACCTGTTCGGCACCGCGGCGGGTCCGCATCCGTTCCCGAGCATGGTGCGCGACCTGACCCGGGGCATCGGCGACGAGGCGCGGGCCCAGGTCCTCGAGCTGACCGGCTCGCTGCCCGACGCCGCGGTGGCCTGCGTCGGCGGCGGTTCCAACGCGATCGGCCTGTTCACGGCGTTCATCGACGATGCCGACGTCAGGCTCGTCGGCATCGAGGCGGGCGGCGACGGCGTCGAGACCGGGCGTCACGCCGCGACCATCACGGGTGGCGATGTCGGTGTCCTGCACGGCGCGCGCTCATTCCTGCTGCAGGACGAGGACGGCCAGACGATCGAGTCTCACTCGATCTCCGCGGGACTCGACTACCCCGGTGTCGGCCCGGAGCACTCGTTCCTCGCCGACACGGGCCGCGCGTCGTACGTGCCGGCGACGGACGCCGAGGCGATGTCGGCGTTCGACCTGCTCTGCAAGACCGAGGGGATCATCCCGGCGATCGAGTCGGCGCATGCCCTCGCCGGCGCCCTCGTCCTGGCCAAGGAGCTCGGCCCCGACTCGACGATCCTGGTCAACCTGTCAGGTCGTGGCGACAAGGACGTGCACACCGCGGCGGAGTACTTCGGGCTGATCGAGGAGCCCGTCGTCCTCGAGCAGGGGAGCGAAGAATGAGTTCGATCGACGAGCTGTTCGTGCGTACGCGCGCGGCCAACCGTGCGGCGCTGGTGGGCTACCTGCCGGCCGGATTCCCGTCCAAGGAGCTCTCGATCAAGGCGATCGAGGCGATGGTCGAGGGCGGGGTCGACCTGGTCGAGGTCGGCCTGCCCTACAGCGACCCCGTGATGGACGGCCCGACGATCCAGGCCGCCGCCGACCAGGCGCTGCGCGCCGGCACACGTACGACCGACGTGATCGACGTCGTGCGCGCCAGCGCAGCGACCGGCGCCCCGACGGTCGTCATGACGTACTGGAACCCGGTCGAGCGCTTCGGCGTCAACCGGTTCGCCGAGGCTCTCGCCGACGCCGGCGGAGCCGGCCTCATCACGCCCGACCTGATCCCCGACGAGGCCGCCGAGTGGTTTGCCGCCTCGGAGCAGTACGGACTCGACCGGATCTTCCTGGTCGCGCCGTCGTCGACGGACGAGCGGCTCGCGATGACGGCCGAGGCGGCAAGCGGGTTCGTCTACGCGACGGCGGTCATGGGAGTCACCGGAGCCCGCGAACAGACCAGTGCGCTGGGCCCCGAGCTCGTCGCGCGGCTGCGCAAGGTGACGGACAAGCCGGTCGGTGTCGGGCTGGGCGTGAGCAACGGCGACCAGGCGCGCGAGGTCGCCGCGTTCGCCGACGCGGTGATCGTGGGGTCCGCCCTCGTACGCTGTCTGCTGGATGCCGAGGACGAGTCCGCCGGGCTCGAGGCGATCCGCCGGTTGGCCCAGGACCTGCGCGCCGGCGTCGAGAGGACCTAGTCACGTGAGCTTCGTGTCATACATCCCCAGTCCGTCCGAGGGCGTCTGGGACATTGGTCCGATCCCGCTGCGGGCGTACGCGCTCGGGATCATCATCGGCGCGTTGGTCGCGATCTGGATCGGCGAGAAGCGCTTCCAGGCACGCGGCGGCCGCGAGGGCCTGATCGGTGACGTCGCGATCTGGGCGATCCCGTTCGGCATCGTCGGTGCTCGGATCTATCACGTGGCCACCGACCCTGAGCTCTACTTCGGCGATGGCAAGAACCCCGTCGACGCGCTCAAGATATGGGAGGGCGGCCTCGGCATCTGGGGCGCCGTCGCCGGCGGGGCGGTCGGCACATACATCGCCTGCCGACGCTACGGCGTCTCGTTCTCCTCGGTGGCCGATGCGCTGGCTCCCGGGCTGCTGGTCGCGCAGGCGATCGGCCGCATCGGCAACTACTTCAACCAGGAGCTGTTCGGCAAGCCGACGACCCAGCCGTGGGGCCTGGAGATCGACGCGGACCACCGCCCCGACGGCTACTCGCAGTTCGCGACGTTCCATCCGACGTTCCTCTACGAGCTGCTGTGGAACCTCGCCGCCGCTGCGCTGATCGTCGCGATCGATCGCAAGGTCAAGCTCACCGGCGGACGGGCGTTCGCGCTCTACGCGATGCTCTACACGTCCGGCCGGGTGTGGATCGAGGCGCTGCGCATCGACACCGCCAACCACATCGGCCCGTTCCGGCTCAACGTCTGGACCTCGATCATCGTGTTCGCTGTGGCGGCGGCGTACTTCATCGCGACCCGCAAGCGGGGACAGACCGATCAAGTGGCCGAAGAGCCCGTGGACGAGAAGAACGACGAGTCT
>NZ_JAKFCB010000169.1:0-2198 GCF_036676885.1 Aeromicrobium sp. | reverse complement strand
CGACGCCCTCGCCGACGCGTTCACGTCCCTCAAGGTCGGCGACCCGATGGAGCTCGACACCGTCGTCAGTCCGCTGATCACCGCTGCCCACCGTGACCGCGTCGAGGGCTACGTCGCCGGTGCCCGCGCGGAGGGCGCCACGGTCAAGGTCGGTGGACGCCGGCCGGCGCACCTCGAGCGTGGCTGGTACTACGAGCCGACGCTCCTCACTGACGCCACGAATGACATGACCGCCTCACGCGAGGAGATCTTCGGGCCCGTCGTCTCGCTGATCCCGCACCGCGGCGAGGACGACGCGATCGCGCTCGCCAACGACAGCCAGTACGGCCTGGCCGGCTCGGTCTTCACCGCCGACAACGCCCACGGCTTCGAGGTGGCCCGGAAGGTGCGCACCGGCACATACGCGGTCAACACCATGGCGGCCGACCTCGGCTCACCGTTCGGCGGCTTCAAGCACTCCGGGATCGGCCGCGAGCACGGTGTGACGGCGGTCCAGGAGTATCTGCTGTCACGCACCATCTCGATCGACCCGAGCCAGGAGCTCCCGGCGTCCGTCGTGGCGGGCGTCCCGCTCGGCACCGGGCCGGGTACGACCACCTGACGTCAGGCGCGGGGGTCCTCCTCCCCCGCGCATGACGAAGGGCCCCTGACCGGTCTGCTGGTCAGGGGCCTTCTTTTCCCTCAGGAAGGAACTGCATGACCCCGGAGTTCACTCACCTCTTCTCACCCGTGGCGGTCGGCGCCCATGGGCTCCCGAACCGGCTCGTGGCCACGCCCGCCGGTACGTCGATCGTCCGCGACGGCATCTCGCAACACGGAGACCATGCCCACTACGAGCGCCTGGCGCAGGGCGGCGTCGGGCTCATCATCGCCGGCGCGATGCTGGCCGACCCAGGTGGCATGTCGCGATCGCGCTACCTGGTCGAGGCGTTCAACGAGGACGCCATGCCGTCGATGGCCAGGCGCGCGGAGCTGGTGCATGCCGAGGGCACGAAGATCTTCGGCCAGATCGCCCACCTGGGTCGTGAGCTGCTGGGCACCGAGGCGGTGCGCTGGCCGGTGGCGCCATCGCCGGTGCTGTCGCCGCGCGATGTCTTCCCGCCCCGCGAGCTGGAGGTCGAGGACATCGCTGAGATCGTCGCGTACTTCGCGCGCTCGGCGCGCAACCTCGAGCTCTGCGGCTACGACGGTGTCGAGCTGCATGCCGCTCACGGCTACCTTCCCGCGCAGTTCCTCTCGCGCAGCGCGAACCTAAGGACCGACGCGTACGGCGGTGACCTGGCCGGGCGCTACCGGTTCCTGCGCGAGCTGATCGACGCCGTTCGCGCCAGCTGCTCCGCAGAGTTCGCGCTCGGCGTTCGGCTCAGCGCGGAGGAGGAAATCCCCGACGGGATCGACACCGATGAGACGTGTCGAATCGCCGAGCTGATGGCTGCCCAGGGCGGGGTCGACTACGTCAGCGTGACGCACGGGGTCCGCGGAGCGTACGTCAAGGACGGCTCCCATCCCGACAAGGTCGCGGTGCCGTCGGCGGCCCGTGTCAAAGCCGCGTCGGGACTGACCACTCTGGTCGCGCAGCGCATCCGCGACCCGTCCGCTGCCGAGGATGTCCTGCGCACCGGCTCCGCGGACCTCGTCGGCATGGCCCGGGGCCTGCTCGCCGACCCCGACCTGCCCCGCAAAGCGCGTGAGGGCCGGGCCGCCGAGATCCGCACGTGCCTCGGCATCAACCAGGACTGTCGCGCGTTCGACGAACACATCCACTGCGCCGTAAACGCCGAGGTCGGTCGGCTCGACGACGTGTTCGGCCCGTCGACGACTCCGTCCACGGTGTATGTCGTCGGTGGCGGCCCGGGAGGCCTGGAAGCGGCCCGGGTCGCCGCCGAACGTGGGCACGCCGTCGTGCTGCTCGAACGCGAGAAGGTGCTGGGCGGCCAGCTGAACGCCGCCGCGTCAGCACCCCACCGCGGCGCACTGATCGACATCGTCGACCACCTCACTCGGGAGCTTCGCCGCCTCAAGGTCGACGTCAACCTCGGCGCGGAGATCTCGCTCGACGATCTCACGGCCATCGCCGGTGAAGCCTCCAGCGTCATCATCGCAACGGGATCCGCGCCGCTCGATGCTCCCACCCAGTTTCCGACTGCCGTCAGCGTCGAGTCCGTGCTCAGCCGTGGTGTCGAACACGGTGCCGAGGG
>NZ_JAKFCB010000168.1:0-7393 GCF_036676885.1 Aeromicrobium sp. | reverse complement strand
AGCGTGTCGAAGATCGTCTCGATGAAGATGACGTCGGAGCCACCGTCGAGCAGGCCCTTGGCCGCGGTCTTGTAGGCGTCGACGAGCTCGTCGAACGTCACGTTGCGGGCGCCCGGATCGTTGACGTCCGGCGAGATCGAGGCCGTACGTGTCGTGGGTCCGAGCGCGCCGGCGACATAGCGCGGCCGGTCCGGCGTGCGCTCGGTCATCGCGTCGCACTCGCGCCGGGCCAGGCGCGCTGACTCGAAGTTGAGCTCGTAGGAGAGCTCCTCCATGCCGTAGTCGCCGAGCGAGATCCCTTGCGCGTTGAACGTGTTGGTCTCGATGATGTCCGCGCCGGCCTCGAGGTACTCGCGGTGGATGCCGGCGATGATGTCGGGCTGGGTCAGCGTCAGGAGGTCGTTGTTGCCCTGGACGTCGGACGGCCAGTCGGCGAACCGCTCACCGCGGTAACCCGCCTCGTCGGGGCGATCCCGCTGGATCGCCGTACCCATCGCGCCATCCAGCACCATGATGCGGCTCCGCAGGAGCTCGGTCAGGGCGGACGTGGCGTCAGGACGGAGGTTGGGGGAGTGGGACACAAGCAATCCTCGAGGTGTTGATCGGTAGGAATGCTGGGGCGCTCCAGCCGGCGGCGGGCTCGCCTGGGCCTCGGGAGCTCCCGAACTTAGTGCTACAACTATCTCACGGGAGACAAGGTCACGCCGCGACCTTCCATCTACGTGGACAGACGTCCGACTCGCGGATTGTCGTTGCAGGCGCTGCTCTACGGTTGACGTGTGACTGAATACGCCGCCGTCCTCTGGGACCTCGACGGCACCATCGTCGACACCGAGCCGCTCTGGATGGCCGCTGAGCACGAGCTCGCCGCGGCCCACGGCAAGATCTGGACCGAGGAGGACGGCCTCGCCCTGGTCGGCAACTCCCTGCTCGGGTCCGGCCACTACATCCGCGAGAAGCTCGAGATCGAGATGACGGCCGAGGACGTCGTCGACTACCTCGTGAGCCAGCTCGCCGCGGCACTGTCCGAGCACATCGAGTGGCGGCCGGGCGCCCGCGACCTGATCGGGGCCCTCGACTCCGCCGGTGTGCCGCAGGCACTCGTCACGATGTCGTACACCTCGATCGCGGAGCCGGTGGCCGCGTCGCTGCCGTTCAAGGCCGTCGTCACGGGGGACATCGTCTCCCGTCCCAAGCCACACCCCGATCCCTACCTGCTGGCAGCGGAGCTACTGGGGGTCGACGCCCAGGACTGCCTCGCGATCGAGGACTCCGGCACTGGTGCCACCTCGGCCAACGCTGCGGGGTGCGACGTGCTCGTGGTGCCGCACTTCGTCAACGTGCCCCATGCTGAGAGCCGCATCCAGGTCCCCACGCTGGAGGGTTTGGGCATCGACGACCTCGCCGCGCTCTTCGCCTGAGTGCCCTCGAGCCGACCACCGCTCCTCGACCACCGTTCCTTGAGCCTGTCGAAAGGGCCCCCGCGGTCTCGACTCGTACGACCACCGTTCCTTGAGCCTGTCGAAAGGGCCCTGTGGACACAGCAGGTGACGTGTTCTTCGCGTTCGGCTCTGATGACGTCATGGCTTACGTCTACATCCTCGAATGCGCAGATGGCTCTTACTACGTCGGGAGTACCCGAAACCTTGAATCACGGCTGTGGCAACACCAACAGGGTCTGGGAGGCCAATACACGAGAAGACGCCTGCCAGTGCGTCTCGTGTACGCGTGCGAGTTCGAACGGGTTGTGGAGGCTTGGGGCGTCGAGCGGCGTATCCACGGTTGGTCGCGGGCGAAGCGTGAGGCATTGATCCGCGGAGACTACGCAGCTCTTCCGAACTTGGCTCGCAACCGTCAGCGACGCGAGCAGGAGAGCTAACGTCCTTTCGACAAGCTCAAGGAGCGGTGGTCACCCGAGCCCTTCGACCGCTTGCTCACACAGTGGGGCCCGTCAGGCCGGGGCCGGCGTGGTCACGTTGACGACCTCGAAGAAGGGCATCTCCGGGGGAGTGCCGCCGAACTCGGGGCACAGCGCCTTGTGGGCGCACCAGCCGCACAGTCCGCTCTTGCGGGGCGGGAAGTCGCGCAGCTCGATGGCGCGCTCGATCGCGGCCCACAGAGCGAGCAGCTTGCGCTCGGTCGCCAGCAGCTCCTGCTCGTCCGGCTCGTAGGTCAGGAACGACCCGTCGCCGAGGTACATCAGCTGCAGCAGGGTCGGCAGCACGCCGCGGGTGCGCCAGATGACCAGCGCATAGAACCGCATCTGGAACATCGCCCGATCCTCGAAACGCGGATTCGGGGCCTTGCCGGTGTTGTGCGTCGGCACGAAGCCGCGGCCGCAAAGGTAGAGAGAATCGGCCGCGTCGACAGCGACGCATTGTGTCGGAACCGACTCCACGGGTTCGACCGAAGCAATCACTCGGCGACGAGTGAGTTCGCGTTGGAGGGGCGTCACCTGGACCTCAGCCAAGATTGCCTTGCGAGCGAGGGAGAACGGATTGAAATCGCCCGGAGTGAACTCGATGATGTGCCAAGTTCTGTCCGCACGGATGGCGTTCTCGTAGTCCTTCGTGAAGTGTTGTGGGTTGATACCCAGCGATCTCAAGAGCTCGACAACGTCAGCCGCAAGACGATCATTTGTGGTGGTGAACCCTGCTCTCCGGCGAGCCAGGCTCCACCACCCATCGGTGTCCATCAGGCCGCGTAACAATTCTCTGCGCTGCTCGACGCCGGCGCGCAGGTAGATCGGCGGGATGTGCTTGTTCCCGCGGACCCCTATCTGACCGAGGAGCGTGCTGAGCGACAGGTTCCAGGCGTCCATGCCCCGGTGATCCTGTTCGTGCGCGCAACGGCGAGTCTCATGACCTGGAGTGGCGGGACGGAATGTGTTGTGCCCGAAAGTGCACCGGTCCGAAAGCTTCACCGGCGTCACCGAGTATGCGGTGCTCTCCTCGACGCAGCGAACCTCGCCGGACCAGTGCTCCTTGATCAGGGTGGACATGTCCGAAAGATCCCGCTTGCCAACGCTGATCCGCCCGCTACGAGTTGAGCCGTCGCCCAGCCAGGCTCCAAGCAACCACGGATCAACCACGAGTTCCGTCTCGTCAGTCTCGAGAGCTGCAGCAGTCTCGACCCAAACGGACCGCGGCGTGCCGGCTGCCGACACTTCGCGCATGATCTCGGCAAGGCGATCGGTGTCGACGGTCATCGTCGACCTGACTTGGCGGTGGCTTCTGACGACTGTCCACAAATGGACGTTGTCGCACACCACCTCGCTGCCGTCGCGGAAGGTCACCCGGTAGCAAGGACGGTGGTGGACTCCAGATTTCTTTGTGACGCGCACCGGCCGGCCGTCGCTGCCAAAGAGTTGATCGCCAACCTGGACCTCACCCATCGTGGTCCAGCCGTCAGGGGTGGGAAGCGGCGTGTCGACCGCCAAACCCTTGTAGTCCACCACTCTGATGCGGCCGTCGGGAGCGATGTCGATGCGGTCGACGATGCCGGCGAACGTGACACCGGACTCCAGCTCGTAGGACACCCGATCCTCGCGCGACGCCGGCTCGAGATAACGCGGGTCCTCCATGCCGAAGTACGTCTCCAGGAGGTCGACGCACGACGCCAGCCACGCGGTCTCATCAGCAGCCTGCTCGGCAGTGAACAGCTCGGCGAGCCGGGACTCCTCAGCACGCAGCTTCTCCCACTCGCCGGGCAGCAGCTCAACGGCACGCTCGAGGGTGCGTCCGGGGGCGGCCTCACCGAACAGATCCTCAAGCACGGCGTGCACCAGCGTGCCGCGGACCGCGATCGGGTCAGCTGGCTCGGGCAGCCGATCGATCGTGCGGAAGCGATAGAGCAGCGGACAGTTCTGGAAGTCGCCGGCACGGCTCGGCGACAACGACCGGCGTACGGTCAGCGGCGTGTCGGAGTCGTCCATGCCCAGCAGACTAGTTCGGCCCACCGACGAATCGGATCACGCCACGCAACCCGATAGGTTGACTCGGTGAGCACAACCCAGCACCCCGGCGCCTGGCGTCTCGGACGCCTCGTCGGCGTCGACGTGCTCATCCGGCCATCGCTGCTGATCATGGGCTTGTTCCTGGTCCTGCTGTTCGCGCCGCGGTTCGACGAGCGCACCGACGCCAATCCGTACGTGCTCGCCGCGGCCTTCGTCGTGGCGCTCTACATCTCGGTCCTGATCCACGAGCTCGCCCACGTCGCGGTGGCTCGTCACTACCGCATGCGGGTCCACTCGGTGACGCTCCACCTGCTCGGCGGCGAGACGCTGATCGAGGGCGAGAGCCGCAGACCGTGGCAGGAGCTGGCGATCTCGATCGCCGGCCCGCTGTCGTCGCTCGCGATCGGCCTGGTGTGCTTCGCCGTCGAGCCGAGACTCAGCGGCACGCCCGCCGACGTCGTGTACGCGGTGGCACAGGTCAACATCCTGGTCGCGATCTTCAACATGCTGCCGGGGCTGCCCCTGGACGGTGGCCGGGTCTTCCGGGCGATCATCTGGCAGGTCACCGGCCGCGAGGAGACCGGCATCCGCATCGCGGCGTGGATCGGTCGCGTCACCGCCGTCGCGCTCGTGGCGTACGCCCTCACCCGCAGCGCCGAGCCGACCTTCGAGATCGATGTCGCGATCGCCGTCCTGGTCGGCTGGTTCCTGTGGCAGGGCGCGGGCGACGCGCTGAGCAACGCCGGCCGCTCGGCCAGGATCAACGCCCTCGATGCCCGCACGATCGGCTTCGCCGGCGCCACACCGCCACCCAACGCCGAGCAGCTCTCGGCCGACCTCCACGGAGCAGAACTCTTGAAGGCCATGGCAGCACGACCCGCTGAGGCGTACGCGCTGGTGGAGGCGGATGGCACCATCTTCGGCGTGCTCACCGCCCGCGCCGTCGACGAAGCCTACCGAGCGAGCCGCTGATGACCTCGTTCATGCGCAGTGGCCCGCTCGAGCCGGGGGAATGGGTACGCCTGACCGACCCCAAGGGCCGCAAGCACAACGTCCAGCTCGAGGCCGGGTCGGAGTTCTCGACCAAGAAGGGCCAGATCCGTCACGACGACATGATCGGGCACCCCGAGGGCATCGTCATCGAGTCGTCGATGGGCGCGCCCTACCAGGTGTTCCGCCCGCTGCTGTTCGAGTACGTCGTCTCGATGCCGCGCGGCGCCGCGATCATCTACCCCAAGGACGCCGCGCAGATCGTGGCGCAGGCCGACATCTATCCCGGAGCCCGCGTCGTCGAGGCCGGGGCGGGCTCGGGCAGCCTGACGGCATACCTGCTGCGGGCGATCGGCCCTGAGGGCACGCTCGGCTCCTACGAGATCCGCGAGGACTTCGCCGAGAACGTCGAGCGCAACATCCACCAGGTTGCCGGCCCCAACCCGCCGGGCTGGACCCTGACGGTCGGCGACGTGCGCGAGGTCATCAGCGAGACCGAGATCGACCGCCTGATCCTCGACATGGTCGATCCGTGGACCTGCATCCCGCTCGCCGCCGAGCGCCTCGTGCCCGGCGGCATCATGTGTGCCTACGTCGCAACGACGACCCAGCTGTCCCGGTTCGTCGAGACCGTGCGCGAGCAGGGCGAGTTCACCGAGCCCCGGGCGTGGGAGACGCTGGAGCGCGACTGGCACCTCGAGGGCCTCGCGGTGCGCCCCGACCACAAGATGAACGGCCACACGGCATTCCTCGTGACCGCCCGCAAGATGGCGCCCGGCCAGACGTCGTTGGAGAAGTCGCGGCGTCCCGCACCGGGTGCGTACGGCCCCGACTACACAGGCCCGCGACCCGCCGGATTCATCGACGATTAGTCACGTCGGTGCAACGTCATCCAAAAGACACTGTCCCTGTGTCCGAGATGACAGACGTAGAACTGGTGCGGGCGGGTAGGGTCTTTTGTACGAGCAGGAGGTGGCCATGACAGACAACGAGCCCATCCAGACGAGCGAATCCGAACAGGAGCTCGCCTACTTGCGCGCGGAGGTCGAGCACCTGAGGCGCCGACTCGGCACCGAGGGATCCACCGACTCGCGACTCTCCGAGCTCGAGGCCAAGCTCGCTGCCACCAGCTCACAGAACGAGCGCCTCACGTCGACACTCCGTGAGGCCCGCGACCAGATCGTGTCGCTCAAGGAAGAGGTCGACCGGCTGGCGCAGCCGCCGACGGGTTTCGGCACGTTCCTGCAACGCAACGACGATGAGTCCGTCGACGTGTTCACGGGCGGCCGCAAGCTGCGCGTCAACGTCAGCCCGTCCGTCGACAAGGAAGCCCTGCAGAAGGGCCAGGAGGTCATCCTCAACGAGGCGATGAACGTCGTCACGGCGCTCGACTTCGAGCTCGTCGGCGAGGTGGTCTCGCTCAAGGAGATCCTGGCGGACAACGAGCGCGCCCTCGTGATGGGCAATGCCGACGAAGAGCGGATCGTGCGCCTCGCGCACTCGCTCGACGGCATCAAGCTGCGTCCTGGCGACTCGTTGCTGCTCGACTCGCGATCGGGCTACGTCTACGAGCGCATCCCCAAGAGCGAGGTCGAGGACCTGGTCCTCGAAGAGGTCCCGGACATCGACTACGAGAGCATCGGTGGCCTGCGCAGCCAGATCGAGTCGATCCGCGACGCGGTCGAGCTGCCCTACCTGCACCCCGAGATCTTCATCGAGCACGAGCTCAAGCCGCCCAAGGGCGTCCTGCTCTACGGCCCTCCGGGCTGCGGCAAGACCATGATCGCCAAGGCGGTCGCGGCGTCGCTGGCCAAGAAGGTGTCGGAGCGCACCGGCGAGGAGGGGCGGTCCTACTTCCTCAACATCAAGGGTCCTGAGCTGCTCAACAAGTACGTCGGCGAGACCGAGCGGCACATCCGCCTGGTCTTCCAGCGGGCCCGTGAGAAGGCCAGCGAGGGCACCCCCGTCATCGTGTTCTTCGACGAGATGGACTCGCTGTTCCGCACCCGTGGCTCGGGCGTCTCGTCCGACGTCGAGAACACGATCGTGCCGCAGCTGCTCAGCGAGATCGACGGTGTCGAGGGGCTCGAGAACGTCCTGGTCATCGGCGCCTCCAACCGCGAGGACATGATCGACCCGGCGATCCTGCGACCCGGCCGCCTCGACGTCAAGATCAAGATCGAGCGCCCCGACGCCGAGTCGGCGACCGACATCTTCAGCAAGTACCTCACCCCGAGCCTGCCGCTGCACGCGGACGACCTGGGGGAGTGGAACGGCGATCGCCAGGCCTGCGTGACGGGCATGATCCAGCGCACCGTCGAGCGTATGTACACCGAGTCCGAGGACAACCAGTTCCTCGAGGTCACCTACGCCAACGGCGACAAGGAAGTCCTCTACTTCAAGGACTTCAACTCCGGCGCCATGATCCAGAACATCGTCGACCGGGCC
>NZ_JAKFCB010000167.1:0-2922 GCF_036676885.1 Aeromicrobium sp. | reverse complement strand
CAGTGGTCCGACGACGTCGTGTTCTTCCTCAACGACACCATCGAGCTCGACGCCGACGAGCGCCGGCTGTTCGCGGCGCGAGGTCTCCGGGTCGTCGACGGGCCGGTCGCCGAGGTGGCTCGCCACGACGGCGCGCTGTGGGGCGTACGGGATGCAGACGGCGCGCTCCACGAGGTCGACGCGGTGTTCGTGGCCCCGGCGATGACGCTCAACCTCGAGGCGTTCGCCGGGTTCGACCTGGCGATGACCGAGACACCGCTCGGTCCGGTCGTCGCGACGGACCCCACGGGTGCGACCAACGTGCCCGGTCTCTGGGCTGTCGGCAACGTCGCCGACGCCGGGTCACAGGTCATCTCGGCCTCGGCCACGGGAGCCAAGGTCGGAGCCATGCTCAACGCCAGCCTCATCGAGGACGAGTGGTCCCCGGCGGCAGGAGCGGTGAGTTAGCGTCCAGTCACGCGCCCGAAGTGGACGCCAGGTCACCGCTCAAGTGAGGGAGGACCTCAGCACATGCTGAAGGGCTGCGCCGTGCTCTCCAGCACCGACAGCCACAGGTCGCCGTCGGGGGAGACGCTGTGCGAGCCGGAGGTGACAAACGGGATCGGTACGTGGACGAAGCGGTGGCGACGGCGGCCGACGACCATGTCCGTACGTCCGGCCATCGCGGCGTGGACCGCGGTCTGGGCCAGGCGCGCGCAGTAGACCGAGTCCGATGCGTCCGCCGGGACCGACCGGATCGCGTAGCCGGGGTTGAAGTAGCGCATCGTCAGCGGCTGGCTGCGGTTGGCGAAGTCCTTGCTGATCTGCTCGCGCAGGAAGCCCGCGATGTCACCGAGGACCGCATTGCCGCTGGCGTCGCGGCGGTCGCTGGCGGGGATGAGGTCCTGGCCGGCGCCTTCGGCGAGCACGATGACGGCGCTGCCGCGCTCGGCGACCCGGCGCTCGAGCAGAGCCAGCAGCCCGTTGTCGCCGTCGAGCGAGAACCCGACCTCGGGGATCAGCACGAAATCGGCGTCGTGGTTGGCGAGCGCGGCATAACACGCGATGAACCCGGCATGGCGGCCCATGACCTTGACGATGCCGACGCCGCCGACGGCCGCCTCCACCTCGACGCGCGCCGCCTTGATCGACTCGGCGGCCTTGGCGAACGCGGTGGAGAAGCCGAAGCTCTGCCCGATGTGGGGAATGTCGTTGTCGATCGTCTTGGGCACCCCGACGACGCCGATCGTGAGGCCGCGCGCGGCGATCTCCGCGCCGATGTTGTGGGCGCCGCGCATCGAACCGTCGCCGCCGATGACCATGAGGATGTCGATGTCGAGCTCGACGAGCCGGTCGACGATTGCGACGGGGTCCTGGGCGCCGCGCGATGACCCGAGGATCGTGCCGCCGCGCTCACTGATGCGCGACACGAACTCGGGCGTCAGCTCGACGACGTCGTGGCCGTTGGACTCGATGAGCCCGGCGTATCCGTGCTGGAATCCGACAACATCGCGTACGCCGTAGTGGGTGTTGAGCTCGAGCACGATGGCGCGGATGACGTCGTTGAGCCCGGGGCACAGGCCACCGCACGTGACGACGCCGACCTTGGTCGTGGCGGGGTCGAAGAAGATCTTCTGGCGCGGTCCGCCGGACTCGAAAGTCGGCAGCTCTTCGAGCGGCACACCGCGCGATGCGATCAGCTCGAGGGTGTCGTCGTAGAGGATCCGGTCGGTCTCGCCGACGTAGTACTCATTGGTCGTACGCCCCTCGACGTAGAGCGCGAGAGGCGAGTCGACGGTGCATGCACCGAGCGAGCGGACCTGGAGATCGGAGAGCGAAACCACCCGACAATGGTATCCGAGGATATCCTCAGGTTTTACCGGGATTCAGGGAGTGAACACGAGACAGGTTGACGTCGCGGTGGCGAGCACGCGACCTGCGGCATCCTTGATCTCCGCCTCGACGAACGCCGCGCGCGAACCGGGCTTGGTGACCCGGCCCTGGGCGGTCACACGGCCCGTCTCACTGGTCATGCCGCGCAGGAAGCTGACGCTGAGGTCGAGCGACGTGTACGCCACGCCGGCCGGCAGCGTCGACTGGACCGCGCACCCGCACACCGAGTCGAGCAGCGTTGCCGCGAAGCCTCCGTGCACCGAGCCGATCGGGTTGTAGTGCGACTCGTCGGGAGTCGCGGCCATGTTGGCGACACCTGGCGCGACGCTCACCATCTCGAGGTTGATGTGGCTCGCGATCGGCGGCGCCGGGATCGTGCCGTCGATCATGGCTTGCAGGTAGTCGAGGCCCGACATCGTCAGGGCCTCGGCCGCCTGGGGCCGCGGGTCGACCCAGCTGATGGTCTTCTGCTGGGCTGCCTGGTCGAGCTCGGTCATGTCGCGCCTCTTCTCGTACGGAGGAGATGAGCGTAGCATCTGAGTTGGAAATCCAGACTCAGCCAGTCACCTTGGAGTGCGTATGCCCATGACCGACTACGACTCGGCCACCTGCTCGATCGCGAAGACGGCGCAGATCCTCGGTGACCGCTGGTCGGTCCTGGTCGTCCGCAACCTCTTCAACGGCGTGCGCCGGTTCGACGCGCTGCAGCAGCACCTCGGCGTCGCCCGCGACGTCCTGTCGAAGCGCCTGGCGCTGCTCGTCGACGAGGGGATCGTCGAGCGGCGGGCCTACCAGTCGGAGGGTGCGCGCACGCGTCACGAGTACGCCTTGACGCCGGCCGGCCGTGACCTGCGCACCGTGATGGTCGCGCTGATGGACTGGGGCGACGCGCACCGGTCAGGCGAGGACGGGCCGCCGATGTCGTTGCGTCACCGTGACTGCGGCGCCGAGATACACGCCCACCTCACGTGCGCCGCGGGGCACGAGATCGAGACGTCGACCCGTGCCGAGCTGGTGCCGCTCGCCGGCGCGAAGCTGGCAGGTTGAGCG
>NZ_JAKFCB010000166.1:0-5277 GCF_036676885.1 Aeromicrobium sp. | reverse complement strand
ACGGTCTCGGACTGCGGCTCGACACCGGCGACACCGTCGAACACGGCGACGGCACCGTCGAGGACGCGCAGGTTGCGCTCGACCTCGACGGTGAAGTCGACGTGACCGGGGGTGTCGATGATGTTGATCTGGTTGTCTTTCCACCAGCAGGTCGTCGCGGCGGACGTGATCGTGATGCCGCGCTCCTGCTCCTGCTCCATCCAGTCCATCGTGGCGCCGCCGTCGTGGACCTCACCGATCTTGTAGTTGATGCCGGTGTAGAAGAGGATGCGCTCGGTCGTCGTGGTCTTGCCGGCATCGATGTGCGCCATGATGCCGATGTTGCGGACCCTGTTGAGGTCGGTGGTGATGTCTGTAGCCACGAGTAGCTTTCCTAAATGAAGTCTTGAATGAGTCTTGGAAGTCTCGTTCGCCCGCGACTAGGCAAGGCGAACACGAGACTCCGTCACCAGCGGTAGTGCGCGAACGCCTTGTTGGCTTCAGCCATCTTGTGCGTGTCTTCACGCTTCTTGACGGCGCCGCCGAGACCGTTCGAGGCGTCGAGCAGCTCGTTCATGAGGCGCTCGGCCATGGTCTTCTCGCGACGGGCTCCGGCGTAGCTGACGAGCCAACGCAGGGCCAGGGTGTTCTGACGCGAGGCGCGGACCTCGATCGGGACCTGGTAGGTCGCGCCACCAACGCGGCGGCTCTTGACCTCGATCGACGGCTTGACGTTGTCGAGCGCACGCTTGAGCGTGATGACCGGATCGGTGCCGGACTTCTCGCGGGTGCCTTCGAGCGCGGTGTAGACGATGCGCTGGGCGACCTGCTTCTTGCCGTCGACCAGAACCTTGTTGATGAGTGAGGTGACGAGCTGGCTCCCGTAGACGGGGTCAGTCTCGACGACGCGCTTCGGCGCCGGACCCTTACGAGGCATTAGCTCTTCTCCTTCTTCGCGCCGTAGCGGCTGCGAGCCTGCTTGCGGCCCTTGACGGCCTGGGTGTCCAGGGCGCCGCGAACGATCTTGTAACGGACACCGGGAAGGTCCTTGACTCGGCCACCGCGCACGAGCACGATCGAGTGCTCCTGCAGGTTGTGACCCTCGCCCGGAATGTATGCAGTGACCTCGGTGCCACTCGAGAGCTTCACACGAGCAACCTTGCGGAGCGCGGAGTTCGGCTTCTTCGGAGTGGTGGTGTAGACGCGGGTGCAGACACCGCGTCGCTGAGGCGAACCCTTGAGCGCGGGAGTCGTCGTCTTGACGACCTTGCGCTGGCGGCCCTTGCGGACCAGCTGGTTGATCGTGGGCACTACAAACTTCCTTCTTCTGACTGGTGTGAGCCATGAGTCGTGATGCACTCGCCACCGTGCGATCCGGCAGGATGCGTGCACCGGCCTGAGTGGTTCAGGCACAGCAGCCAATACTACCGGTCCCGTCCGGTAACTTCCAAACCGAGAGACAGCGGGTCAGGGTGTGGTCGGGCCGTCGAACAGGATACGTCCGTCGACACCCTCGAAGTCGAGCCGCTCGGGGCCCACGCGCTTCCACAGCCCGAGGTAGAGCTCGACCGCCGTGCCGCTGACGGAACCATCGGCGTCGAGCGTCGGATGCAGCTGCAACGGCGGGCCCAGCTCGCCGTCGCCGGGTGCCACGAGCCAGGACTGCTGGGTGTCGGTGGCGACGAGCCGGATCCGCGAGCGTACGTCCGGCCGTTGCCTGCGTGCGGTCATCCGAGGGAAGAACACCTGCAGGACCTCGTCGACGCCATCGGCGGCGACCGACGGCGCCACGCCCCAGTCGTCCTCGTCGATGCCCAGCGCCTGGGCCGCGTCGACCGCGTGCACGGTCGTCTCGTGCATCTGGCGGCGTGACCAGAACGCGGCCCGCTCGTCGACGTACGAGAAGTTGGGCACGGGCTCCTCCGGGCTGACCGCCTGCAGGGCACCCAGCAGCGCCGTCGCGATGCCGGCGTACCACTCGACGATGGGCTCGGTGACCAGCGGTTCGGGGTCCTGGAGCCGCTGGCCGCTGAGCACCGTCGCGGCGGCCCAGCGGTGGATCGTGCCGAGGTGCGTCGTCAGGTCGCGGACCGTCCACCCCGGGCAGGCCGGGACCGGCTCGTTCCCCGTCGCCTTGCCGACCAGCTCAGCGAACCGTGACATGGCCGAGCCGAGCTCGAGCATGTGGTCCATGTGTCAGCTTCCGGTCAGGGGGCGAGGAGTTGTGCGAGGTGCAGCGCCTTCACCGAGGCTAGGTCGTCGAGCTGAGTCCTGCAGGAGAATCCGTCAGCCACAACGATCGTTCCGGCCGCGGCGTTACGAACCGCGGGCAGCAGCTGCTGCTCGGCCACCGCGACCGACACCTCGTAGTGGCCCTTCTCGACGCCGAAGTTGCCTGCGAGCCCGCAGCAGCCGGACAGTCGCTGGATCGTCGCGCCGGTGGACTCCATGACCGCGAGGTCGGCCTCGAACCCCAGGATCGATGCCTGGTGGCAGTGCGGCTGTACGACAAGAGTCGTGCCGGTGAGGTCGGGTGCGCGCCATCCGTCGGTCCGCTGCAGGAGCTCGGACAGCGTGAAGACGCCCCGGGCGACGTCGACGGCCCGGGGATCGTCCAGCAGCTCTACGGCATCCGAGCGCAGGACCGCGAGACACGACGGCTCGAGACCGACGACGGGGACACCCTCGGCGACATACGGATGGAGCTGCGCGACGGTGCTGCCGACGATCGACCGGGCGCGGTCGAGCTGGCCGGTCGTGATCCAGGTCAGTCCGCAGCACGCCGAGCGCTCCAGCAGCTCGACGTGGTAGCCGGCGGCCTCGAGGACCCGCACCGCGGCCTTGCCGCCCTCGGTCGAGAAGAAGTCGGTGAACGAGTCGGCCCACAGCAACACGCGAGGCCCCCCATGGCCCGCGGCCTCGGACGTACGCCGGCGGGCCCAGCGGCTGAGGCTCCCCCGCGCGAACGTCGGGAGGCTGCGACGCTGGTCGACCCCGGCGGCCCAGCGCGCCAGCGAGCGGATGCCGGGCGTACGCAGCCCGAGGTTGGCGAGCCACGCGATCGGCGAGGTGACGCGTGCCCAGAACGGCAGCCGACCAAGGATGTAGTGGCTCCGGGGACGGATGCGTCCCCTGTAGGACTGGTGCAGGACCTCTGACTTGTACGTCGCCATGTCGGTGCCCGTCGGGCAGTCGCTGGCGCAGCCCTTGCAGGACAGGCACAGGTCGAGCGCCTCGTGGACCTCGGGAGAGCGGAATCCGCCGGTCACCAGGCGGCCGTCGATCATCTCCTGCAGGACACGGGCGCGGCCTCGCGTCGAGTCCTTCTCGTTGCGGGTCGCCTGGAAGGACGGGCACATGACGCCGTTCGAGCCGGCGTTGTCGGCGATGCACTTGCCGACGCCCGTGCAGCGGTGGACGGCCTTGCCGAAGTCACCGTCGTCGTGCAGGAGCCGCAGACCGAGCCGGCCGTCGAGGCGGTCCCGTGACGACTCGGGGCCGCGCAGGTCAGCATCGACCGGCCGTGGGCGCACGAGGACGCCGGGGTTGAGCAGGTCGTCGGGGTCGAAGACGCCCTTGACCTGTGCGAACAGGTCGATCGCGTCGGCGGAGTACATCAGTGGCAGCAGCTCGGACCGGGCGCGCCCGTCGCCGTGCTCGCCCGAGAACGAACCCCCGTGCGAGGCCACGAGGGTCGCGGCGTCGAACAGGAACGACCGGAACAGCTCCTTGCCGCCGGACGCGTCGAGCGGGAAGTCGATGCGTACGTGGATGCAGCCGTCGCCGAAGTGACCGTAGGGCACGCCGTCGAGGCCGTTCTCGCGCAACAGTGCGTCGAACTCGCGCAGGTAGGTGCCGAGCCTGTCGGGCGGCACCGCGGCGTCCTCCCAGCCCGACAGCGCCTTGCCGGGCAGGGTGCGAGTCGCGAGGCCTGCGCCCTCCTCACGGATGCGCCACAGCACGGCCTGCTCACGCGGATCGGTGACGACCCGGCTGGCGATCGCCGACGAAGCGACTGAGGCGCGCTGGACGGTGTCGGCGACGAGCCCCGGCTCGTCACCCGAGATCTCGACGAAGAGCCAGCCCTGTCCGCGCGGCAGCTCGGGCACCGAGCCCTTGTGCGTACGGAAGACGTCGACGATGCGGGAGTCGAGGCCTTCGCACGCCGTCGGGCCGAACGGCAGCAGGGCCGGGACGTCGTCGGCCGCCTCGGCCATCGACGCGTACCCCAGCACCAGGACCTGCCGGTGCGGTGGGTCCTCGACGAGCCGGACGGTCGCCGACGTCATCGTCGCGAGCGTCCCCTCCGTGCCGGCGAGGAATGTCGCGACGTCGAACCCGCGCTCGGGCAGGAGGTGCTCGAGGCTGTAGCCGGAGACCTGGCGCCCGAACGTCCCGAACTCGGTACGGATGACGCCTAGCCCGCCCTGCACGACGTCACCGAGCCGGTCGAGCGTCGCCGACTCCGTACGGCCTCCGGCTACGACGGACAGCTCCTCCCCCGCCATCGTCACGACGTCGAGGCCCACGACGTTGTCGGCCGTACGCCCGTACGCCAGGGCCCGCGACCCGCACGCGTTGTTGCCGATCATGCCGCCGACCGTGCACCGGGTGTGGGTCGAGGGATCCGGGCCGAATCGCAGACCCAGCGGCGTGGCCGCCTTCTGGAGGACCGCGTGCACCGTGCCCGGTTCGACGCGGGCCGTGCGCGACTCGACGTCGATGTCGTGGACGCGGTTGAGGTGCCGGGTGAAGTCGATGACGACACCCGTGCCGACCGCGTTGCCGGCGATCGACGTGCCGGCGCCGCGCGACGTCAGGGGCGTGCCGGTGAGCCGGCAGGCCTCGACCGTGGCGAGCACCTCCTCGACGCCGCGGGGGCGTACGACGACCTGCGGCACGACGCGGTAGAGCGACGCGTCGGTGCTGTAGAGCGCGCGGGCCAGCGTCGAGTCGTCGACGTCGGCGACCCCCAGACGCCGGAGCTCAGCGGCGATGTCGGCCGTCACGACCTCGGTCACGGCTACCACAGCTCGATCGACTCGGCGAGGATCGTCGCCACGGCGTCCTCGGTGACTTCGAGCGGGGCGGTCGCGAGGAGGCGTTGCTGCTTCATGGTGCCCTCGACCAGCGAGTCGATGTCGGCGGACGAGAAGCCGACCGCACCGATGCCGCCCCGGATGCCGACATCGCGCATGATCCCGGTCAGCACCTGCGGCAGCAGCTCGGCCGGGTCGTCCGGGCGATCCGCACCGGGCGCGAGCAGCTCGGCCGCGCGGAGGTGGCGCTCGGGCGAGG
>NZ_JAKFCB010000165.1:0-1707 GCF_036676885.1 Aeromicrobium sp. | reverse complement strand
CCTAGAGCGACTTCTCGAACCAGTGGTCGGGATAGGGGTTGTCGTTGTAGCGCGGTATCTCGACATATCCCGCGGCACGGTACATCGCCAGAGCCTCGACCAACGAGCTGTTGGTGTCGAGGCGGACGACTTGGTGGCCGAGTGCGGCGGCCTCCTGCTCGAGCCGCCGCAGGAGCCGACCGGCCAGACCGAGACCGCGCCAGTCGCGGTGCACCCACATGCGCTTGATCTCCCCGATGTCGTCCGCCAGCGACTGCAGGCCGCCACATCCGACGACCACGCCACCACCGCGGGCCACGATGAACCGGCCCCTTTCACCGCCGAGCGTCTCCTCGTCGGCAGCGCCTGCAGCCACGTCGAATCCGCCCTCGAACGTCTCGTCAAGCTCGCGGAAGTACGCGGCGACCGCCGTACGCGCATCCGCCGAGGCCGGGTCGACCAGTTCGATCGAGACCGTCGCGGCACGCACCAGGCGATCGGCCTGGTCGAGGCACTCCGCGAGGCGTACGCGCTGCCGGTCGGACAGCGCATCGACCAGGCCGTGAGCAAGGGCGTCCGAACGGTCGTCGAGGTCCTGCTGCGCCGCCTCGCCACGCTTCGTCAGCGTCGCGATCCGCCGCCGCGCATCGGCAGGGTCGGGTGTCACCGCGATGAGCCCCTCGCCTTCGAGCTGCCGCAGCAAGCGGCTCAGATATCCGGAGTCGAGGTCCATCCGCTCGCGGAGCTCCCGCACGCCGGTGCCGCCTCCACGGAGCTCGAACAGGAGTCTGGAGGGACCGAGCGGCCGCCCCGAGCCGAGGAACGACTCGTCGAGCACGCCCACGCGCTGTGACCACGAGCGGTTGAACCGGCGAAGCGTCGCCACGGGATCGTCGACCATTCTCTGACCTTAGTCAGAGATTATCTCGAGCGTCAATCCTCCAGGTCGGCATGCTGGCGGATCCAGGTGTGCATCGCGATCGCGGCCGCTGCGCCGGCGTTGATCGACCGGGTCGAGCCGAACTGCGCGATCGAGAGCGTACGTTCGCAGGCTTCCCGCGCCTCGTCGGAGAGCCCGGGGCCCTCCTGACCGAACACCAGCACGCAGTCGCGCGGCAGCTCGGCGGTCTCGATCGGCACCGAGTCGTGCACGTTGTCGATCCCGATCACGGTGAGACCCGACGCAGCCGCCCACTCGGCGAACTCGGCGACCGACGCGTGATGGCGTACGTGCTGGTAGCGATCCGTCACCATCGCGCCACGACGGTTCCACCGCTTCTTGCCGACGATGTGGACCTCGGCGACGGCGAACGCATTCGCGGTGCGGACGATCGAGCCGATGTTGAAGTCGTGCTGCCAGTTCTCGATCGCGACGTGCAGGGGGTGCCGGTGCAGGTCGAGGTCGGCGACGATCGCCTCGAGCGTCCAGTAGCGATAGCGGTCGACGACGTTGCGGCGGTCACCCTCGCGGAGGAGCTGCTCGTCGTAGTGATCGCCGACGGGCCACTCGCCCTCCCACGGCCCGACGCCGACGCCGATCTCCGGCTCCGTCATGCCGGCGGCGCCACGATCCCGAACTCGTCGCGGTAGGCCCGGATCGCGTCAAGGTGCTCGGCGTGCCGGCCGGACTCCTCGACGTACTGGACGATCTGGCCGAAGTCGATGATCGAGACGACCGGGACGCCGAAGTCCCGCTCAACCTCCTGGATCGCGGACAGCTCGCCGGTG
>NZ_JAKFCB010000164.1:0-8472 GCF_036676885.1 Aeromicrobium sp. | reverse complement strand
CAGGGCGAACGGGCCGACCGGGATCTCGCCGCCGAACTCGTCGGCCATCATCGTGAGCACGCACGGGATCGGCTCGGCACGCGCGGCCCAGGCCGTGGCGTACGTCGAGTGGGTGTGCACGACACCGCCGACCTCGGGCAGGTGCCGGTAGACGTACGCCTGCGCGGCGGTGTCGGACGACGGCGCGAGGTCACCCTCGAGCACGGTGCCCTCGAGATCCGTCACGACCATGTTGTCCGGCGTGAGGTCGTCGTAGCTGACCCCGCTGGGCTTGATGACCATCAGGTCGGCGCCCGGCACGCGGGCCGAGACGTTGCCTGCTGTCCACACGACGAGCTCGTAGCGGGTCAGCTCCGCGTGCAGGGCACAGACCTCCCGGCGAAGTCGCGTGATGGTTGCCTGGACGTCCTCGGTGAGCGTCATGACAGGCCTCCCGCCAGTGCCTCGCGACGCAGCGCGCTGAGCCGGTGCATGACGTCGTTGCCGCCACGACCGAAGTGGTCGTGCAGGGCGGTGTACTCGGCGAACAGCCGGTCGTAGACCTTGGAGCGTCCCTCATCGGGCAGCACAACTGCCCGATTGAGGGAGCCCATAGCCTTCGCGGCGGCGCGTATGTCCGCGTACGCGCCGGCCGCGACGGCAGCATGGAGGGCGGAGCCCAGTGCGGGGCCCTGCTCGGACCCGATCACCGAGAGCGGCAAGCGGGTCACGTCGGAGTAGATCTGCATGAGGAGCGGGTTCTTGGACAGGCCGCCGGCGATGATGAGCTCCTCGACCGGAACGCCGCTGGCGTTGAACGTCTCGATGATCGTGCGGGTGCCGAACGCGGTCGCCTCGATCAGCGCGCGATAGATGTCCTCGGGCTTCGTCGCGAGGGTCTGGCCGACGATCAGCCCGCTGAGCTCGTGGTCGACGAGCACCGAGCGGTTGCCGCTGTGCCAGTCGAGCGCGACGAGTCCGTGGGCGCCGACGGGCTGGCGGGACGCGAGCTCGGTGAGGTGCTCGTGGACACCGACACCCGCGGCGTCGGCAGCCTCGCGGACGTACGCCGGCACGCCATGGTCGACGAACCAGCCGAAGATGTCGCCGACACCGCTCTGGCCGGCCTCGTAGCCCCACGTCCCGGCGACGATGCCGCCGTCGACGACGCCGCACATGCCGGGCACCTCGCGCAGGACGCTGCCGCTCATGACGTGGCACGTCGAGGTGCCCATGATCGCGACCATCTGGCCGGCATCGACGGCTTGCGCGGCTGGCGCCGTGACATGGGCGTCGACGTTGCCGACCGCCACGGCGATGCCCTCGGGCAACCCGGTCCAGGCGGCGGCCTCGGCCGTCAGGGTGCCGGCCGGGCGGCCGAGCTGACCGATCGGCTGATCAAGTTTAGCGTTAACAAAATCGGCAAACAGAGGGTTGAGCCCGGCCAGGAAGTCATCCCCCGGGTAGGCGCCGTCCTGCAGGATGCCCTTGTAGCCGGCCGCGCACGCGTTGCGGACGTAGGTGCCACAGAGCTGCCACACGATCCAGTCGGCGGCCTCGACCCAGCGCTCCATCGCGGCGTAGACCTCGGGATCCTCCTCGAGGACCTGCAGGCCCTTGGCGAACTCCCACTCCGAGGAGATCAGCCCCCCGTAGCGCGGCAGCCAGGACTCGCCCCGCTCCTCGGCGAGGGCGTTGATGCGGTCGGCCTGGCCCTGCGCGGCGTGGTGCTTCCAGAGCTTGACGTACGCGTGGGGCCGGTCGGCGAACTGCGGCAGCTCGTTGAGCGGCGTGCCGTCGGCGAGCGTCGGCACCATCGTGCAGGCGGTGAAGTCCGTGGCGATGCCGATGACCTGCGCGGGGTCGATGCCCGATGCGCGTACGGCCTCGGGCACCGCGTTGCGCAGCACGTCGACGTAGTCCGAGGGCACCTGCAGCGCCCAGTCCGGCGGGAGCGGTGAGCCGGGCGCCGTGGGCAGCGCCTCGCTGATCACGGCGTGCGCGTACGGGTGCACGGCGCTCGCGAGCTCACGGCCGTCCTTGACCGAGACGACCAGGGCGCGCCCGGAAAGGGTGCCGTAGTCGACTCCGACGACGTACTGTTCGCTCACTTCTGGGCCTTCCGGGTTGTGGGTGCTGACGTGCTCGAGCGGATGATCAGCTCGGGCTCGATGAGTCGTGGCAGGTCTTCGTTCTCGCCCAGGATCGCGGCGTGCAGGACGTCGATCGCGCGGCGTCCGACCTCCTGGAAGTTCTGTCGTACGGTCGTGAGCGACGGGTTGAGGAACTCCGTCTCGGGGGCGTCGTCGAATCCGACCAGGCTGATGTCGTCGGGGACCGCGACGCCGGCCTCGTGCAGGGCGTGCATCAGGCCGATCGTCATCTGGTCGTTGGCGACGAACACCGCCGTGGGGCCGGGCTGGTCCAGCAGCTGTCGCCCGGCGATGTAGCCGCTGCGGGGGGTCCAGTCGCCGAGATAGAGGGGGCCGGGCTCCTGGCCGGCATCACGCAGTGCGGCTTCCCAGCCTTCGCGGCGGGCCTCGGCCTCGGTCCACTCCAGCGGTCCGCGTACGTGGGCGATCGACGTGTGCCCGAGGTCGAGCAGGTGCTTCGTCGCCTCGTACGCCCCGCGGTGCTGGTCGACCCCGACGGCGAACTTGGCCTTGGACAGGTCACCCTCGACGACGACGAGCGGCACGCCCGGGTCCTGGTGGTGGATCACGTCGAGCGCCGCGTACTGGGCGGCGATCATGACGATGCCCTCGACCGACTGGCGCAGGAGGTGGTCGATCGCGTCCGTCAGCGACTGGGTCGTGACCGACGAAAGGCTCACCGATCCGGCGAAGTAGCCGGCCTGGCGCGCGGCGTCCTCGACCGTGCGGTGGATGCTGTTGGGTCCGTAGAGCCCGGACTCGGTGCTGATGATCCCGATCGTCGAGGACTTGCGCGTCACGAGCGCGCGGGCGGCGGTGTTGGGCCGGTAGCCGAGCTCCTTGATCGCCGCCTCGACGCGCTTGCGGGTCGAGTCCTTGATGTTGGGCATCCCGTTGATGACCCGCGAGACGGTCTGGTGGGAGACCCCGGCGACCTTGGCGACGTCGGCCATGACCGGCGCATGATGAGGAGTTGCCGTCATACGGCCCTCCGCGTGAAGAGCCTCTGCATCACGACGAACACCAGCAGCAGAACGCCGATCGTGATCTTGGTCCACCACGAACTGAGCGTACCGTCGAACGAGATGAACGTCTGGATCGTGCCGAGCACGAGGACCCCCAGGGCCGAGCCGATCACCAGGCCCGAGCCACCGGTCAGGAGCGTGCCGCCGATGACGACCGCGGCGATCGCGTCGAGCTCCATGCCGACGGCGTGCAGGCTGTAGCCCGACAGCATGTAGATCGAGAACAGCAGGCCCGCGAGCGATGAGCAGAAGCCGCTGATGACGTACACGCCGACCTTGGTGCGCGCGACGGACAGGCCCATCAGCATCGCGGACTGCTCGCTGCCGCCCACGGCGTAGACCGTGCGGCCGAAGCGGGTCATGTGCAGGACCACGGCCGCAATCGCCAGGACGACGAGCGCGACCACGACCGCCGGCGTGATGTAGTAGTCGCCGATGTAGATCGTGCCCTGCGCGATCGACTGGAACGTCTCGTCCTTGATCGGGATCGACTCGACGTCGATGAGGTAGCAGAGGCCACGCGCCAGGAACATGCCCGCGAGCGTCACGATGAACGGCTGGATCTCGAAGTAGTGGATCACCAGCCCCATCAGCAGGCCCAGGATCGAGCCGGTCAGCAGCACCGCCAGGATCACGAGCGGCGCCGGCCAGCCGGCCTTCAGCGTCGCGGCGGCGATCATGGTCGACAGCGCGACGACCGAGCCGACCGACAGGTCGATGCCCCCGGTCAGGATCACGAACGTCATGCCTACGGCCAGGACGATGAGGAACGAGTTGTCGACCAGCACATTGAGGACGACCTGCGGGGAGGAGAAGCCCTCGTAGCGGATCGATCCGATCCCGAACATGCCCACGAAGAGGGCGAACGTGGCGATCACCGGGAGGAAGCGGGTCGGGAACGTGAAGCCGCGGGACGGGCGAGGCGCCGGGCTGCCGGTGGGGCTGTCGGGGGGAGCCAGAACGGTGGTCATGCGGCCGTTCCCTTCGCGAGTCGGGGCGACGATCGTCGTACGTTGAGCACTGCGCGCGCCTTGGGCGACTGCAGCAGGCAGACCACGATGACGACGATGGCCTTGAACAGGTAGTTGGTCTCCGCGGGGATGCCGATCGTCGGGATCGTCGTCGCGAGGGTCTGGATGAACATCGCGCCGATCAGCGTGCCGGTCAGCGAGAACCGGCCACCGGCCAGCGACGTGCCGCCGATGACGACCGCGAGGATCGCGTCGAGCTCGATCCACAGGCCGGCACTGTTGGCGTCGGCGGCACTCGTGTTGGACGCGATCATCAGGCCCGCGATGCCGGCGCAGAAGGCCACGAAGACGTAGACGGTCCAGGTGATCGTGCGAGCGCGCACACCGGCCAGCCGGCTCGCCTCGGGGTTGATGCCGACCGACTCGATCAGCATGCCCAGCGCGGTGCGGCGGGTCAGCACCGCGGTGATCGCGAAGACCGCCAACGCGATCAGGATCGCGACCGGCAGGCCGAGCACGAAGCCGGCGCCGACCTTCTTGAACAGGGCGTTGTTGACCGTGATGATCTGGCCGTCGGTGATCAGCATCGCGAGGCCGCGGCCCGCCGTCATGAGCACCAATGTGGCGATGATCGGTTGGATCCCGAGCACCGAGACCAGGAAGCCGTTCCACAGGCCCAACAGGATGCAGACGCCGACCGCCATGCTCATCGCGACGATCGCGCGACCTGCCGACGACTCGTCGGGCGCGCCGGCCATGTAGGTGCAGGCGACCGCAGCGGCGATCGCGACGATCGCGCCGACCGACAGGTCGATGCCGCGGGTCGCGATGACCAGGGTCATGCCGAGGGCGATCAGCAGCGTGGGTGCGCCGTTGCGCAGGATGTCGATCAGGCTGCCGTAGAGGTGACCGTCCTGGACCCGGATCGAGAAGAAGGACGGCGTCGCGACGACGTTGACGACCAGCAGGAGGGCGAGGGCGAACAGCGGCCAGAACAGCGCGTGCTTGGCGAGGTTACGCATCAGCGCGCACCTCTCCCGCGATGATCTCGAGGACGTCGGAGACGCTGACGTTGTCGTTGGGTCGCTCGTCGATCTTGCGGCGATCACGCATCACGACGAGCCGGTCGCTGAGTCGCAGGACCTCCTCGAGCTCGGCGGAGATGAACACGACGGACAGACCATCCTTGGCGAGGTCGGCGACGAGCTGCTGGATCTGCGCCTTCGCGCCGATGTCGATGCCACGCGTGGGCTCGTCGAGGATCAGGAGCTCCGGCTCGGTGATGAGCCAGCGGGCGAGCAGGACCTTCTGCTGGTTGCCACCGCTGAGGTTGCGCATCAGCGCCTGCGGGTTGGCCGGGCGGATGTCGAGGGCCTCGATGTACTTGCTGACGAGGCGCTCCTTGGTCTTGGCCGGAATCGGCCGCATCCATCCACGGGACGCCTGCAGCGCCAGCACCATGTTGTCGGCGATCGAGAGGTCGGCGATGACGCCTTCCGAGCGGCGGTTCTCGCTCGAGAACGCGATCTTGTGGTCGATGGCCTGGCGGGGCGTGCGCAGCTTGGTCTGCTTGGCGCGCATCTGCATGTTGCCGGTGTCAGCCGAGTCGGCGCCGAACAGCAGGCGCGCGAGCTCGGTGCGGCCCGAGCCGAGCAGACCGGCCACGCCGATGACCTCACCCTCGAAGACCTGGAGGTCGACTGCCTCGACGCTGCCCTTGCGCCCGAGCTGCAACACCTCGAGCAGCGGCGCGCCCTGCGTCTTGACGGTGTGCTCCTCGGCCTCCTGCTCGATCTTCTCGAGCGTCTCGAGCTCGCGGCCGATCATGGCCTGGACGAGCTGCAGCTGGGTGGTCTCGGCGGTGACGTACTCGCCGACGAACTGGCCGTTGCGGAGGACCGTCATGCGGTCGGAGATCTCGAAGACCTGCTCGAGGAAGTGCGAGACGAACACGATCGCGACGCCCTCGGCGCGGAGCGTACGCATGACCTCGAACAGCTTCGCGACCTCATCGGCGTCGAGGCTGGAGGTGGGCTCGTCGAGGATCAGGAGCTCGGCGTCGATGTCGACGGCGCGGGCGATCGCGACGAGCTGCTGGATCGCGATGGGGTGTGACCCGAGCTGCGAGCGGGGGTCGATGTCGAGGCCCAGGCGGGTCAGGGTCTCACCGGCTCGCCGGTTCATCGCGCGGGTGTCGATGCGCCCGAGGGAGCGGGGCTCGCGGCCGAGGAGCATGTTCTCTGCGACCGTGAGGTTGGTGCAGAGGTTGACCTCTTGATAGACCGTGCTGATGCCGGCGGCCTGTGACTCGGCCGGGCTGTGGAACGTACGGGGCTCGCCGCTGACGATGATCGTGCCCTCGTCGATCGCGTAGACGCCCGTCAGGGCCTTGATCAGCGTGGACTTGCCGGCGCCGTTCTCGCCCATGAGGGCGTGCACCTCGCCGGGGCGCAGCGTGATGCCGACCGACTGGAGGGCCTTGACGCCGGGGAAGCTCACTGACACGCCGCTCATCTCCACGACCGGCTCGGTGCGCGTGGCTTGCGCGGCTTCGGCTGTCATCTGGATCATCTCTTCGTTCCTAGAAGTGTGGAATGGGGCCCTGCGCCCTGCGGCGCAGGGCCCCAGCTCTTGGTGTTGCTCAGTACTGGCGGTCTGCCAGGACGGCCTTGGCCTGCTCCTGGTCGAACGCGCCTTCCTCCGTCTCGACGCGCGGCGGCACGTCCTCGCCCGCGACGACCTTCTTGGCGAGGTCCATCAGCTGCGGGCCGAGGAGCGGGTTGCACTCGACGATGTAGTTGATCTTGCCCTCGGAGAGCGCCGTCATGCCGTCCTTGACTGCGTCGACCGTGACGATCTTGATGTCGACGCCCGGCTTCATGCCGGCCGCCTCGATCGCCTCGATCGCGCCGAGACCCTCGTCGTCGTTGTGGGCGTAGACGACGTCGATGTCCTTCTGCGACTTGAGGAACGCCTCCATGACCTTCTTGCCGCCGTCACGGGTGAAGTCACCCGTCTGCGACGCGACGACCTTGATCTTCGAGTCGGCCGCGATCTTGTCCTCGAAGCCCTTCTTGCGGTCGATGGCCGGAGCGGCACCGGTCGTGCCCTGGATCTCGACGACGTTGATCTTGCCGTCCTTGTTGACGTCGTTGGCGTCGGCGTTGTCGACGACCCACTGGCCGGCCTTCTCGCCCTCGAGGACGAAGTCGGAGCCGAGGAACGTCTTGTAGAGCGACGTGTCGGCAGAGTCGACGGCGCGGTCGGTCAGGATCACGGGGATCTTGGCGCGCTTGGCCTCCTGGAGCACCGTGTCCCAGCCGGTCTCGACGACGGGGCTGAACGCGATGACGTCGACCTTCTGCTGGATGTACGAGCGGATCGCCTTGATCTGGTTCTCCTGCTTCTGCTGCGCATCGGAGAACTTGAGGTCGATTCCGGCCTCCTTCGCGGACGCCTGGATCGACTTGGTGTTTGCTGTCCGCCAACCACTCTCGGCACCAACCTGGGCGAAGCCCATGGTGATCTCGTCGGAGCTCCCCGAGCCGCCGGATCCGCTGTCACTGTCGCTGCCACAGGCAGCAAGTCCGCTGGCGAGCACTACGCCCGCGCCGACGGTGATGAGTTTCTTGAACACTGTTTCCTCCATCTGGGATGCGACACCCCAAGTCACTCGACTTCGGGAGAGCCAGGACGCGTGCGGGCGGACATCCGCTTGCATCCTTGGGGCTTGGCCTCGGATTGAGGTTCCGCCCCGTTGTGAGCGTTCACTTGAACCACCGTGTGATGTGGACCACGTGAACCCTGCGATGAATTGTTAACGCTAACAACTCTGCCCGTCAAGTAAATCTCTCAACAAATTTTCATGACGGTTCGTGACAGCCAGGATCGAATGTGAGCGTTAACAATTTGTTGCCTCACCTAGCAGAATTGCTGGAATCCCTGGAACTTCAGCCGAATCGTGACGCTCACACCGCGAAGACCAGCCGGCCCCGAGCGTACGTTCGCGTGACGCGGACCGAGCCGATGTCGTGCGGATCGATCGCGAGGAGGTCGGTGTCGACGACCGCCAGATCGGCCGCCATGCCGACCTCGAGCGTCCCCGTGGACGCCTCGCGGCGGCTCACGAATGCGCTCCCCCGGGTGTAGGCATCGAGCGCCTCGACGACCGTGAGCCGTTGCCCGGGCAGCAGCGCGTCGACGTCGCTGCCCGGTGGCACTCGGTTGACCGCGACGTGGATGCCGTGCAGCGGGTTCGGCGACGAGACCGGCCAGTCGCTGCCGAACGCGAGCCGGCCGCCGGCATCGAGCAGCGACCGGAAGACGTACTGCTGCTCGCGTGCC
>NZ_JAKFCB010000163.1:0-7209 GCF_036676885.1 Aeromicrobium sp. | reverse complement strand
GACCCCAACCTCAAGGACCTCGATCTCTCGGGGATCGAGATCCTGGGCGAGACCTGGGGCGAGATCGACGTCGAGAAGGCCGCCTCGCTCAAGCCCGACCTGATCGTCGCCGACTGGTGGCCGGCCGAGAAGGCGTACAGCGGGCTCGAGGAAGGGGCCAAGGCGGCGAGCAAGAAGATCCTCGACCTCGCCCCGATCGTCGGCGTGTCGCAGGGCGACTCGATCGAGCAGCTGGCCGAGGGCTACGAGGAGCTCGCCGGCTCGCTCGGCGCGGACGTCGACGACCCCGAGATCGCCAAGGACAAGAAGGCGTTCCAGGCAGCACTCGCGGACTTCAAGAAGGCCGTCGCGGACAAGCCCGGCCTGTCGGTGCTCGCGGTGTCACCGGCGGACGACCTGCTCTACGTCGCCAACCCGAAGTACGCCCCCGAGCTGCTCGACTTCCAGGACTGGGGCCTCGACGTCATCAACCCCGACAAGCCGGACAAGGGCTTCCCCTACTGGGAGAACTTGAGCTGGGAGAACGCCGACAAGTACCAGCCCGACCTGCTGCTGATCGACGACCGCGCATACGACTCGACCGTCAAGCAGGGCGAGAAGCAGCCCACGTGGTCCAACATCAAGGCGGCCGAGGCCAAGGCGTACGTGCCGTGGCCGGCCTACTGGATGCACACCTACGGTGACTACGCCGAGCAGCTGGCCCAGCTGACGGCGGCGATCCAGAAGGCTGACGCCGGCCTCGCATGACGCTCCTCGAGACGTCCGCGCCCCGGCCCGAGACCGCACCCCGACACCGTCCCGGTGCCGGTCTCGTGGCCGGACTGGTCGTGCTCACGGGCGTGCTCCTGGTGGTCTGCTTCGTCAGCATCACGCTGGGCTCGCGCGGCGTTGGCGTCGCGACGATCTGGAAGGCGTTCACCGACTTCGACCCCGGCTCGGCGTCCGAGACCGTGATCCGCGAGATGCGGGTGCCGCGCACGCTGATCGGCGTGTTCGCCGGCGCGGCGCTGGGCCTGAGCGGCGCGATCCTGCAAGGTGTGACCCGCAACCCGCTGGCCGACCCCGGGATCATGGGCATCAACGCCGGCGCCGCGGCGTTCATCGTCTTCGGCATCATGATCCTCGGCGTCGGGGGTGTCATCGGTTACGTCTGGCTGGCCTTCCTCGGTGCCGGCGTCGCGACCGTCACGGTCTACGGCATCGCGTCGTTCGGGCGGGAGGGGGCGACACCCGTCAAGCTCGCCCTCGCGGGGGCGGCGGTCACGGCGGTCCTGTCGTCGCTCACCACGGCGATCGTCATGACGAATGTCGACGCCCTCAACGAGCTGCGCTTCTGGCAGGTCGGTTCGCTGGCCGGCCGCTACATGCCGGTGTTCTGGCAGACCGCGCCGTTCATCGTCGCGGGCCTGGTCGTCGCGCTGCTCTCCGGCCGGGCGCTCAACGGGCTCGCATTGGGTGAAGACCTCGCCCTGGCGCTCGGCCAGCGGCTCCGGCTGACCCGGCTGGTGCTGTTCGTGACGATCGCGGTCCTGTGCGGTGCAGCCACCGCCGCCTGCGGGCCGATCGTCTTCGTCGGGCTGGTCGTCCCGCACCTGGCCCGCTTCATCTGCGGCCCCGACTACCGCTGGATCCTGCCGTACTCCCTGGTGCTGACCCCGATCGTGCTGATCGGCGCCGACATCATCGGACGACTCGTCGTGGCCCCCGGCGAGCTGCAGGTCGGCGTCGTGCTGGGCGTCCTCGGCGCACCGGCGTTCATCGCCCTCGTCCGCTACCGAAGCCTGGCCGAGCTGTGATCGATCACGTGCCGAGCGCGCCACCCGCCTCCAGGACGTACGGACCACGGTCGCGTCTGGCCCGCACCAGGGCCGTGACCGTCGCGCTCGCGGTGGCGGCCTTCGCGCTGTTCATCCTCACGATGATGGTCGGCAGCTTCTACGTGCCGGCGTGGGACGTCATCACCTCGGCGTTCCACCTGCGCGACGAGCCGTCCGTCGACTTCGTCGTGCGCGACCTGCGGCTGCCCACCGCAACGGCCGCCGTCGCAGTCGGCGTCGCACTCGGGGTGTCGGGACTCCTGTTCCAGAAGCTGCTCGGCAACCCGCTCGCGTCTCCCGACTTCGTCGGCATCTCGGCGGGCGCCAGCATGTTCGCGGTCACGGCGATCGTCCTGTTCGGCGCGGGCAGCACGATGATCTCCGCCTCGGCCCTCGCCGGTGCCCTGACGAGTGCCTTCATCATCTACGTGCTGGCGTGGCGCGACGGCATCTCGGGCTACCGGTTCATCCTCATCGGCATCGCCGTGTCGCAGTTCATGATGTCGATAATCGGCTACATCGTCGCGCGGGCTGAGCTCTACGAGGCCCGGCAGGCGATGACCTGGCTCGTCGGCACCGTCGGCCAAGCCGGATCCACCGAGCTGCGTACGTTGCTCGGCGCGTTGCTGGTGTTGGTGCCGGCCGCCCTCGTGCTGCAGCGGCCCCTGCGCGTGCTCGAGCTCGGCGACGACACCGCCAAGGCTCTCGGCGCACGCGTCGAGATCAGCCGGCTTGCGCTCATCGCGGTCTCGATCGTGCTGATCGGCTTCGCCACCGCGGTCGCCGGCCCGATCATGTTCGTCGCCCTCATCGCCGGGCCGATCGCCCAGCGCATCGTCGGTCACAGCGGCGGTGGCATCGTGGCAGCAGGCCTCGTCGGCTCGATCATCGTGCTCGGCGCCGACCTGGTGGCCCATCACGTCGTACCGGTCGCCCTGCCGACCGGTGTCATCACGGGCATCATCGGTGCCCCCTACCTGATCTGGCTCCTCGCCACCGTCAACCGGGAAGGACGCGGCGGATGAAGCACGACCTGCGCGCCAAGAATCTGACACTCGGATACTCCGAGATCGACATCGTTCGTGACCTCGACGTCGCGATCCCCGACGGCCGGATCACGGTGATCGTCGGGGCGAACGCCTGCGGCAAGTCGACGCTGCTGCGCGGCCTCGCCCGGCTGCTGCGTCCGCGCACCGGCCAGGTCATCCTCGACGGCAAGTCGGTGCACGACCTCCGGAGCATCGACGTCGCCAAGGTGCTCGGCCTCCTGCCGCAGTCGCCGGTCGCACCCGACGGCATCACGGTCGGCGACCTGGTCGGCCGGGGCCGCTATCCGCACCAGGGCTGGTTCCGCCAGTGGAGCGCCGAGGACGACCGGGCGGTTGCCGGTGCGCTGGAGGCCACGGGCACGGCAGACCTCGTCGACCGCAACATCGCGGAGCTCTCGGGCGGTCAGCGCCAGCGGGTGTGGGTCGCGATGGCACTCGCACAGGACACCGACCTCCTGCTCCTGGACGAGCCGACGACGTTCCTCGACATCAACCACCAGGTCGAGCTGCTGGACCTGCTGACCGACCTCAACCGCGAGTCGGGCAAGACGATCATCATCGTGCTGCACGACCTCAACCTGGCCTGCCGCTACGCCGACCACATCATCGCGATGAAGCAGGGCACGATCCTCGCGGAGGGTCCGCCGGTCGAGGTCATCGACTCGGCGGTCGTGACCGAGGTGTTCGGGCTGGCGTGCGAGGTCGTGCCCGACCCGATCAGCGGGACGCCGATGATCGTGCCGCGCGGTCGTCATCACGCCGCACGCGAGCAGGTCGCCGCGGTTTCCTGAGCGACCCGGCCGTGGTTGGCTGAGCGCATGGCCGATGCGCGTGGGCAGGACCTCGTCGAGTTGCCGATGTTCCCGCTCGCCTCCGTCCTGTTCCCGGCGATGCCGCTCCAGCTGCGGGTGTTCGAGCAGCGCTACCTGACGATGCTGCAGGACCTGTTGGCCACCGACCCGGCGGAGTTCGGCGTCGTGCTGATCGAACGCGGCCAGGAGGTCGGCGGAGGGGAGCACAGCTTCTCGGTCGGCACCGTCGCGCGCATCGCCGAGATCAGCCCCGCGGACGGCTTCATCGGGGTCATGGCGGCCGGTCAGGACCGCCTCGAAGTCGTCGAGTGGCTCTCTGACTCGCCCTACCCGCTTGCCCGGGTACGCCGCATGCCCGAGCTCGAGTGGGACGAGGGGTGCGGCGAGCGCCGCGAGCAGACCGAGCTCCTGGTACGCCGGACGCTGGCGAGGGCCAGCGAGTTCGAGGAGCACCTGTGGCCGTCCACGATCGAGCTCGCCGATGATCCGGTGGCCCGGTTGTGGCAGCTCGCCGCGATCGCCCCGATCGGGCCGCTCGACCAGCTGCGGCTGCTCGAGTGCACCACCGTGCGGGAGCTGCTCGACGCGATGTTCGTCGTGGTCAGCGATGCCGGCGAGGCACTCGACGGCCGCTAGGGAGACTCTTGCTGGGCGCGGTCAGCGCGTACGGACGTAGCGTGCCCAGGCGAAGCAGAACAGGCCGAACGCGGCGAGGCCGATCGCCACGAGCGTCAGCAGGTAGGGCCCGAACGGCTGGTCCCGCACGGTCTTGAGCGCGTCGTCGAGCCCGCCTGCCTTGCCGGGGTCGTACGCGAGCGCGGCCCAGCCGAACAACACGCCGACGACGCCGATCGCCGCGCCCTTGCCGAGATAGCCGGCCCGGCCGAAGAGCAGGACCGGCGATCTCGAGGCACCGCTGGTGGCGCGGGCGTCGAGGTCGTGCGTGAAGTGGTCGCTGAGGGCGCGGTGCACGTGGAAGCCCGCCAGCACCAGGATGGCGACGCCGATCGCCGCGACGAGTGTGCGGCCGGCCGGGGCCGACAGCAGGTCGGCCGTGAGGGCTTCGCCCTTGGCGTCCTCGCTCTTCCCGCCCGATCCCGACGCGGTGCGGGCCGCAGAGGCGCCGATCGCGGCATACACGATCGCGCGGCCGAGCGCGGCGAGCCGCTTGACGGCGCGGTGCTTGTCGTCGAACACGGCACGATGACCCCAGATCGCGGTCATGACCTGCCAGAGCGCCAGCGCCCAGAGCCCGCAGGCGGCGACCCACATCAGCGGCTCACCCAGAGGTTGCTTGACGAGCTCGTGCAGGGCACCCTCGTGGCTGGCCTCGCCGCCATCGCCCCACGCGACCTGCAGCGCTATCCAGGCGACCACCAGGTGCACCAGTCCGTACGCGACCAGGCCGACCCGCGCGGCGGCGCGCATCGTGTCGCTGTGCCGCGCCTGTTCGCCGGCTGCCGTCACGTCTCCCATGTGGGCGCTCCCTCTCCCCCGAAGGCGATCGTCTCAGAGGTCGCGGGGTTCCGCCCGTCGAGCGTTATGTCAGCAGGCGGATGCCGGCATCCTCGTACGCGAACCGGTTGGGGAACGAGTGCGGGGGCAGTGGCCGTCCGGTCGGCGTCGCGTCGCCGGGATCGTCGGGCGCGGCCGGGCACGGTCGTTCGTACCAGTCGTTGCGGCGTACGAGGCGGTCGTCGACGACCGTGCCGAGGTAGTGGCCGTCACGATCGACCGCGTCGTGGTCGTCCCACGGGAACCAGCCGATCCAGCGGCCACGCAGGTCGAAGACGTAGCGGTCTGTCCAGGTTCGCCTGAACGCGATGGCCTCGCCTTCCATGTCGAACAGATAGACGCTCATCCGAGATAGTCCTTCCAGCGCTTCTACTTCGACCGTACGGCTCTGGGCCTGCGATTTCGGGGATTTGTTGCGAGGCAAGAAAAAATGGCCCGAAAGAACTAGTGCCCCGAGACCCTCCGGCGGCGGTCCCTTCGGATGGACAAGCCCTCCGACCCGGGGTAGGACTTGGACATGAAGCTCAGCCGGGTGCTCGGAGGGGTCGGGGTCGCTCTCGGTGCCGTCGCGGTCCGCGACCTGACGCAGAAGAAGCACGCCCTGCTGCGCAACTTCCCGGTGATCGCGCACGCCCGCTACTGGTTGGAGACCGTCGGCCCCGAGCTGCGCCAGTACATCGTCACGAGCAACGACGAGGAGCGGCCGTTCAGCCGCGACCAGCGCTCGTGGATCTACGCGTCGTCGAAGCAGGAGAACAACTACTCGGGGTTCGGCACCGACAACGACATCGAGCACCTGTCCGGCTACGCGATCATCAAGCACCGTACGTTCGCCGAGTCACTCCCGCATGACCACGCCGAGAAGGTCGGCCTGCCCAGCGCCAAGGTGCTCGGGGGGCCACGCCAGCGCGCCAAGGCGTTCCGCCCGGACTCGGTCATCAACATCTCGGCGATGAGCTTCGGCTCGATGTCGGGCAACGCCATCGAGGCGCTCAACAAGGGCGCGAAGATCGCCGGGTGCATGCACAACACCGGCGAGGGCGGTCTCTCGGAGCATCATCGGCAGGGCGGCGACATCATGCTGCAGATCGGCACGGCGTACTTCGGGTGCCGAACGGACGCCGGCGAGTTCTCCCTCGAGAAGCTCAAGGCGGTCGTCGACTCGGCACCGGTCAAGGCGATCGAGATCAAGCTCTCGCAGGGCGCCAAGCCCGGCCTCGGTGGCCTCCTGCCGGCGGCCAAGGTGACCAAGGAGATCAGCCAGATTCGCGGCATCCCGATGGGCAAGGACTGCGCCAGCCCGGCCCGGCACACCGCGTTCACCGACGTCGACAGCCTCCTCGACTTCACGGAGCTCGTGGCGACCGAGACCGGAGTGCCGGTCGGCATCAAGAGTGCGGTCGGCGAGATGGAGTTCTGGTACGAGCTGGTCGGCCTGATGTCGAAGCGCGACCGTGGCGTCGACTTCGTGACGATCGACGGTGGCGAGGGCGGCACCGGCGCCTCCCCGCCGATCTTCGCCGACTCGATCGCGCTGCCGTTCCGGATGGGGTTCTCGCGCGTCTATGGCACGTTCGCCGAAGCCGGGCTGACCGACGACGTCACGTTCATCGGCTCCGGCAAGCTCGGGCTGGTCGACAACGCCGTCGTCGCCTTCGCGCTGGGCGCCGACATGATCAACGTCGCTCGCGAGGCGATGATGTCGATCGGCTGCATCCAGTCGCAGAAGTGCCACACCGACCGGTGCCCGGTCGGCGTCGCAACCCAGGACGCCTGGCTGACGCGCGGCCTGGACCCGACGCTGAAGTCGGAGCGGTGCGCGCAGTACATCCGTACGTTCCGCAAGGAGATCGTCAAGGTCTCGGAGTCGGTTGGCGTCGCCCATCCCGGCCTCATCACCGCCGATGACGTCGACATCATGTGCGGTGACTACGACGCTCGATCGCTGCGCGCGGTCTACGGCTACAAGGAGGGCTGGGGTGGGCTGAGCGGCGAGCTCGCCGACCAGATCACCGA
>NZ_JAKFCB010000162.1:0-17241 GCF_036676885.1 Aeromicrobium sp. | reverse complement strand
TGACGCCGTGTCGGGCGCATGCCCGGCACGCGTGGTGGGCGTAGCTCAGTTGGTAGAGCACCGGCTTGTGGTGCCGGTGGCCGCGGGTTCAAGTCCCGTCGTCCACCCCACGAAGACCCCCGTTCCGCAAGGAGCGGGGGTCTTGTCATTGGTTGGCCAGCGTGATGTCGCCGCTGTCGGTGGTCGCGCGGACGAAACCGCCGCCCTCCTGGTCCGCGTCCAGGGAGCTGGTGACATCACCGTCCAGCGAGTTGGCGATGTTTCCGGACTTGGAGGAGACCACCACCGCGTACTTGCGCTTGCCGGCCGGCACGGTCGCGCGGATGTCGCCGCTGCTGGTGGACGCCTTGATCCCGAACGGCTGCGTCGCGAAGCTGGCGCGGATGTCACCCGAGCCGGTGTTGGCGGAGAACTCGTCGACCTTGAGGTCTGCCACCGTGATGTCGCCGCTGCCCGATGCCACCGTGAGCACGCCCTCGGCGAGCGAGTCGGCCGTGACGTCGCCCGATGTCGTCTTGACGACGACGGGCAGGCCCTTGGGCACCTCGAGCGTCGCGGAGACACCGCAGCCGGGCGACAGCCAGGTCTGACAGTCCGCGACGATCTTGATCTCGTTGCCTCGTCGGCCCAGCTGGTAGTCGGTCTGGCGCAGACCCGACGTGATGCGGGAGCGGATCCGGACCATGCCCTCCTCGCCCTCGACCAGGCGTACGTCAGCCGCCCCCGCATTGATCACGAGCTCCGCGACGTCGCCGAGCTCGACGTCGGCGGTGGACACCCGGGTGTCGCGCTGGATCAGCGAGGCGCCCAGCACGAGTCCGCCGAGGATCATCACGGTGACGATCGTGCCGATCACCGTGAGCAGGGTGCGCGACGCCGGTGAGCGGACGTCGTAGTCCGCGACGGTCTCCTGCGCCATCAGGCGGTCTTCGCCTTCGACGACTTCGTGGCGATGGGGACGACGTCCTCTGCTCCCATGCGTGCTGCGTCGGCGGTCTCGTCGTCCGGCATCGTCTGGCTCTCCCGTTCAGCTTCAACCCGCTTGAGGTAGTGGTCGACCTCATTGTCTCGTTGCGCGTTGGTCCAGCCGAGCACCCCTGCCATCAGCTCGGCAACCTCGACGGCGACGTCGGTGCCGCGGTCGAACGTCTCGATCGAGATTCGTGTACGCCTGGCGATCGCGTCGTCGAGGTGTCGGGCACCCTCATGGGACGCGGCGTAGACGATCTCGGCACGGAGATAGTCATCCGCACCGGTCAGCGACTTGCCCAGGTCAGGGCGCTCGGCGATCAGGTCGAGGAGCTCCAGGGTGAGCGATCCGTAACGGTGCAGCAGGTGCTCGATGCGTCCGACGCCGATGCCGCTCGACGCCGCGAGCATCTGCCGCTGGTTCCACAGGGCTTCGTAGCCGTCTGCACCGAGCAGCGGGACGTCCTCGGTGCACGAGTCCGGGACCTTGCGGTCGAGGTGCGTGGACATGCCGCTGACCGCGGCGTCGACCGCATCCTTGGCCATGACCCGGTAGGTCGTGTACTTGCCGCCGGCGATGACGACGAGTCCCTTGACGCTCGTGCCGACAGCGTGCTCACGGGACAGCTTGCTGGTCGCCTCGTCCTCGCCGGCCAGCAACGGGCGCAGACCCGCGTAGACGCCCTCGACGTCGTCATGGGTCAGCGGCTCGATCAGCACCGCGTTGACGTGGTTCAGGAGGTAGTCGATGTCGCTGCGGCTGGCCGCCGGGTGGTCCTTGGACAGCGACCAGTCCGTGTCGGTCGTGCCGATGATCCAGTGCCGGCCCCACGGTATGACGAACAGCACCGACTTCTCGGTGCGCAGGATCAGGCCGGAGTCGCCCCGGATGCGGTCGCGCGGCACGACGAGGTGCACACCCTTGCTGGCGCGGACGTGGAACTGACCCCGCTCCGAGGTCAGCGCCTGGGTCTCGTCGGTCCACACGCCGGTGGAGTTGATGACCTGCCTGGCGCGGATGTCGAACTCACGGCCGGACTCCAGGTCCTTGACCGTGGCGCCGGTGACCCGGTCGCCCTCGCGGAGCAACCCGACGACACGCGTACGACTCGCCACGTGGGCTCCGTATGCCGCCGCGGTCCGCGACAGGAACATCGTGTGCCGGGCGTCGTCGACCTGGCCGTCGTAGTAGTGGAGAGCACCGATCAGGGCGTCCTTGCGGAGCGCGGGCATCATGCGGCGGGCTCCGCGCCGGGTCAGGTGGCGGTGCAGCGGCACGCTCTGCCCATAGCCGGACGCCTTGCTCAACGCGTCGTAGAGCGCCACACCGGAGCCGGCGTAGACGCGCTCCCAGACGCGATGCGTCAGCGGGTAGAGGAAGCCGACCTCGCGTACGAGGTGGGGGGCGAGCTTCTGCAGGCTCAGGCCGCGCTCCTTGAGCGCCTCCGCGACGAGCCGGAAGTCGAGCATCTCGAGGTAGCGCAAGCCGCCGTGCATGAGCTTGCTCGAGCGGCTCGAGGTGCCGGAGGCGAAGTCGCGCGCCTCGACCAGGCCGACCGACAGGCCACGCGTCGCAGCGTCGAGCGCGGCACCACCCCCGACCACGCCGCCGCCGATGACCAGGATGTCCAAGGGCGTCGTCGCCATGGCGTCGAGAGCGGCTTGACGGTTCTCAGGTGACAGGGCTACCGATCGCATGGCCCCAGTCAATCAGGTTCGCAAACCAGCGGTTTCCCGGTGGGTCAGTCGACTTCTATCCAGCCGTAGGTGCGTTCCACGGCCTTCTTCCACTGCGCGTGGCCGGCCTCCCGCTGCTCATGCGTCGAGGTGGACTCCCAGCGCTTCGACTCGTGCCAGTTGGCGACGAGCTCGTCCGTGCTGCGCCAGAAGCCCACCGCGAGCCCCGCCGCGTACGCCGCACCGAGCGCGGTCGTCTCGGCGACGACCGGGCGGCTGACCGGCACGCCGAGGACGTCGGCCTGGATCTGCATGCACAGCTCGTTGGTCGTCACGCCCCCGTCGACCCGGAGGATCCTCAGGTCGAGCCCCGCGTCGGCGACCATGGCGTCGACGACGTCGCGGCTCTGATAGCAGATCGCCTCGAGAGCGGCACGCGCGATGTGCGCCACGGTGTTGTAGCGCGAGAGCCCGACGATCACGCCCCGCGCGTCGCTGCGCCAGTACGGCGCGAACAGCCCGGAGAACGCCGGGACGAAGTGGACGCCGCCGTTGTCATCCACGGTCGCGGCCAGGCCCTCGGAGTCCGCCGCGGCCTTGATGATGCCGAGCTGGTCCCGCAGCCACTGGATCGCCGAGCCGGTCACCGCGATCGAGCCCTCCAGGGCGTACACCGCCGGGGCTTCCCCGAACTTGTAGCCCACCGTCGTGATCAGCCCGTTGCTGGACTTCACGATCTCGGTGCCGGTGTTGAGCACCAGGAAGTTGCCGGTGCCGTACGTGTTCTTGAGCTCGCCGGGCTGGAAGCACACCTGCCCGACGAGTGCGGCGTGCTGATCGCCCAGGTCACCCGCGATCGCGACCTCGCCGCCGAACGGGCCGTCCGCCCGGGTGTAGCCGTAGACCTCCGAGGACGACCGGATCTCGGGCAGCATCGCGCGCGGTACGCCGAACAGCGCGAGGAGCTCGTCGTCCCAGTCCAGCGTCGCGAGGTTCATCAGCATCGTGCGGCTGGCATTCGTCACGTCGGTGAGGTGCAGGCCGCCGTCGGGGCCGCCGGTGAGCCACCACATCAGCCAGCTGTCGGTGGTGCCGAAGATCGCATGACCCGCCTCGGCGTCCGCGCGCACGCCGTCGACGTTCTCGAGGATCCACTGGATCTTGCCGCCGGAGAAGTACGTCGCCGGGGGCAGCCCGGCACGTTCGCGGATCAGGTCGCCGCCGCCACTCTTGTCCAGCGCACTCGCGATCTTGTCCGTGCGGGTGTCCTGCCAGACGATCGCGTTGTAGTAGGGCTCGCCGGTGCGCCGGTCCCACACGACCGTCGTCTCACGCTGGTTGGTGATGCCGATCGCCGCGAGACCGTCGGCTGTGATGCCGGCCCGCCCGAGTCCGGCCTCGATGACGTCCTGCGTCGCTTCCCAGATCTCGTGGGGGTCGTGCTCGACCCAGCCGGCCCGAGGCAGGATCTGCTCGTGCTCGAGCTGGTGGCGGGCGACCTCGTGACCGTCGTGGTCGAAGATCATGAAGCGGGTGCTGGTCGTCCCCTGGTCGATCGCGCCGACATACTTCGGCTGAGCTTCCGTTGCCATGCGCGAGAGCCTAGTGCCGACCCACGTCTTAGGCTCGGGGCATGCGCTTGATCCTTGTCCGCCACGGCCAGACACCCGCGAACGTCGACGGCATCCTCGAGTCGACCGTGCCGGGTCCCGGGCTCACGGCGCTGGGCCATGAACAGGCCGAAGAGCTCGTCGATGCGCTTGCCGACGACAAGATCGACGCGATCTTCGTCTCCTCGATGATCCGCACCCACCTCACCGCCGCTCCCCTGGTCGCCGCGCGTGGCATCGAGCCGGTCGTGCGCGACGGCCTCCGCGAGATCGCGGCCGGCGACGTCGAGGGCAACACCGATGACGCCTCGGTCCACCAGTACGTCCACACGCTGCTCGCGTGGTGCGCCGGAGACCTTCACGTGCGAATGCCCGGCGCCGAGAGCGGCCACGAGGTCATCGCCCGGTTCGACCAGGTCGTCGACGAGGCCGAGTCACTGGGCGTCGACAACGTCGTGCTCGTGAGCCATGGAGCGATGATCCGTGCGTGGTGCGCGACCCGCACGGGCAATGTCGACCTCGACTTCGTCAGCAACCACTACGTCGTCAACACCGGCATCGTCGTCGTCGAGGGATCCAGCGAGACCGGCTGGGAGGTCGCGTCCTGGCTCGGCGAGAGCGTCAGCGAGGCGGCGGCGATGGGCGTCGCGTCCGACCACAGCCCCGCCTCGGAGCCGCTCGAGGACTGAGCGTCAGCGAAAGCCTTCGGCCTGGGTGTTCTCGTCCGCGACGCGTACGCCGTAGCGATACGCGAGCTTGCCACCCAACCATCCTGACGCGCCCAGCAGGGCGAGGGCGACGATCGTGAGGGTCAGGTGCAACGGTTTGACCGACTCGTAGCCGTCAGCCTCCCTGACCAGGCAGTTCACGATGAAGATCACCACGACGGCCAGGTTGAGACCCATGTGCAGGAGACCGGTCCTGAATGCGGCCGTTCCCCGCGGGATCGTCAGCAGGTCCATCAGCCCGAAGATCGCCGCGACCAGGGCGCCGGCAATACCGATGCCGATGAGCCAGAAGGCGCCCTCGGCGAACATCTCCGCGTCGTCATCACTGACGCGCGAGGCGATGTCGAAGACCAGGCTCGCCACCCAGGCCCCGATCGGAACCGACACGAGGATCGGATGGAACGGATGGCCGTACGGGCCTGCGAGAGGTGTGCGTGGACGTTTCGCGTTGTCGGAGCTCGTGGGGATGGTCATGGCGCAGTCCTTTCACGATGGCACCTGAGCATCCCTGCGCAGGCGCCACCATGTCGGTACCCCGCCGAGCCCTCGCGATAACCCGGGCTCAGTCCTGCAGCATCTCGCCGTGGACCTCGGCGTGCGGGACGGTCGGGATCGTGCCGAGGCGGCCCTTCTGGAAGTCCTCGAACGCCTGCATGACCTCGGCCTTGGTGTTCATGACGAACGGCCCCGCCCACGCGATGGGCTCCCGGATCGGCAGCCCGCCGAGCAGCACGACCTCGAGGGCCGGGTGCCGGCTGTCCTGGTGCAGGTCGGCACCGACGGTGATGGTCTCGCCGTGGCCCAGGACCGCGAGCTGGCCCGACTCGATGGGCCGCCGCTCACGGCCGACGTAGCCGGTGCCGCTCATGACGTAGACGAGCGCGTTGAAGTCGGTGCGCCACGGCACCGTCATCTCGGCACCCGGCAGGACCGTCGCGTGAACCATCGCCATCGGGGTGTGGGTCGAGCCGGGGCCCTTGACGCCGTCGACCTCTCCGGCAATGACACGCAGCAGCGCGCCGGCGTCGGGCGTCGACCCCAGGCCCACGTCACCGCCACGGATGTCCTGATAGTGAGGCGGCAGCCACTTGTCGGCCTTGGGCAGGTTGACCCACAGCTGCAGGCCGTGGAACAGCCCGCCCTTGACCACGAGCCACTCCGGCGGCGCCTCGATGTGGAGAAGACCGCTGCCGGCGGTCATCCACTGCGTGTCCCCGTCGGTGATCGAGCCGCCACCACCGTGGCTGTCCTGGTGGTCGAAGACCCCGTCGACGATGTAGGTGACGGTCTCGAAGCCGCGGTGCGGGTGCCACGGCGTGCCCTTGGGCTCGCCCGGCGCGTAGTCGACCTCGCCCATCTGGTCCATGTGGATGAACGGGTCGAGCTTGCTGGGGTCGACGCCAGCGAAGGCCCGGCGCACCGGGAAGCCCTCGCCCTCGAATCCCCTCGGCGCGGTGGTCACGGTGACCGGCGCCCGGTCCTCGGTCTGCGTCGGCGCCGCGATCACGCGGGGCAGGACGGTCCAGTCGGCGACATTCACAGCAGGCATCTCATGCTCCTCGGTAGGTCTTCAATCTAGTTTAACCTTCAACCATCGTCAAGCATTCCCGTAATCTGCTGCCATGAGCATTGCGCCACTCCTCAGCGCGATTCGGGATGCCCTTCGCGACGCCGCGGACGCCGGACGCGCACCGGGAATGCAGGCGTACATGAAGTCGCCGATGCCGTTTCGCGGCGTGCCGATGCCATCGGTCCGCGCGATCACGAAGGCCGCCGCACGCGCGCATCCGCTGCTCACGGTCGATGAGCTGGAGACTGCCGTGCGTACGTTGTGGGATGAGGCGGAGTTCCGCGAGGAGCGCTACGCCGCGAGCGCGCTGCTCGCCACGAAGATCGGCGCCGGCAGGCTCGAGCTCGTCCCCCTGTACGAGCACCTCGCCACGACCGGTGCGTGGTGGGACCACGTGGACGACCTGGCGCATCGCGTCGCGGAGCTCCACGACGCGCATCCGATCGAGACCGCGGCGATCGCACGTCGTTGGAGCACCGCCGACGACGTCTGGCTGCGGCGGCTCGCGATCATCAGCCAGCTCGGTCGCAGGGACCGCGTCGACCCCGCACTGCTGGCCGAGGTCATCGAGCCGAACATCGCCGACCGGGAGTTCTTCGTCCGCAAGGCCATCGGGTGGGCGCTGCGGGAGTATGCACGCGTCGAGCCCGAGTGGGTCCGTGGGTTCGTGGCGGAGCACGATGCCCTCAGCGCCCTGTCGAAGCGCGAGGCGCTCAAGCACCTCTGACGTCCTGATCGGTCCTACTCTGAGGACATGGAACGAGCAACCGAGAAGCACGACGTCGTGATCGTCGGGGGCGGCCACAATGCTCTCGTCGCTGCGACCTACCTCGCCCGCGCCGGGCTCAGCGTCACGATCCTCGAGCGGCTGGCGCACGTCGGCGGGGCGGCGATCAGCGCCCCGGTGTTCGACGGGTTGGACGCCCGGCTGTCCCGCTACTCCTACCTCGTCAGCCTCATGCCGGAGGCGCTGATCAGCGAGCTCGGCCTCGACCTCGAGCTCAGATCGAGGGACACCGCGTCCTACACGCCGTACGACGGCGGCGGCCTGCTCGTCGAGACGGTGCCTGGCGAGGCCACCGAGGAGTCGTTCCGTGCGCTGACCGGCTCGGACGACGAGCTGCAGGCATGGCGACAGTTCTATGCCGAGGTGGCCACGGTCGCCGGCGCGATCGCCCCCACACTCCTCGAGCCGCTCCCCCACATCGGTGAGCTGCGCGACCAGGTCGAGATGGCGATCTGGACCGACCTGGTCGACGAACCGATCGGCAAGGCCCTCGAACGGCGGTTCACCAACGACCTCGTGCGCGGGGTGGTCGGCACGGATGCCCTGATCGGCACATTCGCTTCGCTTCACGACCGCAGCCTCATCCAGAACCGTTGCTTCCTCTACCACCTCATCGGCAACGGCACCGGCGAGTGGCGCGTGCCGGTCGGCGGTATGGGCGCCGTGACCGCCGAGCTGGAGCGCGTCGCCCGTGCAGCCGGCGTCGACATCCGCACCAACTGCGAGGTCGACGGCATCGATGCGTACGACGTGGGAGCGACCGTGTGCGGCGACGGGTTCGTGATCGAGGCGAGCTGGGTGCTCAGCGGCGTGGCCCCGTACGTCCTGGCGCGCCTGCTCGGCAAGCCCGCACCGCCGAAGCCGTCGGGCTCGCAGTTCAAGATCAATCTGCTGGTCTCACGCCTGCCGCGGCTCAAGTCCGGCCTCGATCCGGCGATCGCGTTCGCCGGCACGTTCCACCTCGGCGAGTCGATGAGCCAGCTCGAGCGGGCGTACGAGCAGGCCGCGTCGGGAGTACTGCCGGACCGCGCGTCGGGCGAGCTCTACTGCCACACCTTGACCGATCGCACGATCCTCGGCGCCGACCTCGCCGGCTCGGACGCCCAGACCTTGACGTACTTCGGGCTCCACACGCCGTACGAGGCGCTCCCCGACGAAGCCGCGGCCACCAAGGCGTACGAGCAGTTCCTCACGGCGATCAACACCTACCTCGACGAGCCGATCGAGCCGCTCATCCTCGGAGTCGAGCACAAGACGCCGGCGCAGATCGAGGAGGCGCTGGCGATGCCCGGCGGCCACATCTTCCACGGCGACCTCCAGTGGCCGTGGCTCGAGGAGGACGAAAAACACCGCCATCCCGGCGAGCGTTGGGGCGTCGCGACCAGCCATCCCCGGGTCATGCTGTGCGGCAGCGGCGCCCGCCGCGGAGGCGCCGTCAGCGGCATCGCCGGGCACAATGCGGCCCATGCGATCCTCGATTATGTGCGGCCGGAGGCGGCTGATAATGTTGCACCCGCTTCGCGGCATTAGCTCAATTGGCAGAGCAGCTGACTCTTAATCAGCGGGTTCGGGGTTCGAGTCCCTGATGCCGCACTGTGAAGGCCCCGTTCCTCGCCGAACGGGGCCTTCACTTTTTCTCAGGAGGCCGACCGTGGACAACGCACGAGCCCTGGCCCTGCTCGACGCCGAGCGGCAGGCCGCGCTGACGATGCTGGGCACCCTCACCCGCGACTTCACAGGCATCGTCGATGCCTCGGCCGACTCCAACGCCGATGACGAGCACGACCCGGAAGGATCGACGATCGCATTCGAGCGCTCGCAGCTCGGTGCGCTCATCGAGCAGGCGGAGCGACGGCTCGCAGAGATCGACGCCGCCCGCGCCCGCATCGACGAGGGAACGTACGGACGGTGCGAGGTCTGCGGCGAGCCGATCCCAGATCGGCGGCTCGAGGCACGACCCGTGGCGCGTACGTGTGTGGGGTGCGCACCCACCGCATGATTTCGCGTTAGTCGCTATTGACGTCAATAACAATTTGATGTTCACTCGAATTGACATGAAAACGCCACGCACCTACACCATGACGACCCGCGCCGAGGCCGTCGAAGCCACGCGCCGCAGCATCCTGCAGGCGGCGTGGGACCTGCAGAGCCAGAAGCTCTGGGCGTCGATCTCGCTCGACGACATCGCCGAGCTGGCGGGGGTGAGCGTGCAGACCGTGCTGCGCCAGTTCGGCAACCGCACGCAGGTCTTCGAGGCCGCCATGGAGTACGGGGCGGCGGTCGTCACGGAGGAACGGCGCACCACACCCGGTGACGTCGCCGACGCCGTGCGCGTCATCGTCGACCACTACGAGCTGAGGGGCGACGGGGTCATCCTCATGCTCGCCCAGGAACGCGACCATGAGGCGATCACCAAGGTCACCGAGCACGGGCGCGGACTCCACCGGGATTGGGTGCGCGAGGTCTTCGCGCCCCAGCTCGACATGTCGCCGGCCACCGAGCGAGAGGCCCTCATCGACCTCCTCGTCGTGGCAACCGACGTCTACACCTGGAAGCTGCTTCGCCGCGACCGGGGCCACAGTCGGGGGACCACCGAACAACGCATCAGACAGCTGCTGGAGGCCATCCTCGGCAGCGCCGCCAAGGAGTCCTGACCATGTCATCGATCCTCTTCACCACCTGGGACGGCGGCGGCAACGTCCCGCCGGCCCTCGCCATCGCCGCCGAGCTCCGCGACCGCGGCCACGCCGTCCGCTTCCTCGGCCACGCCGTCCAGCGCGACGCCATCACCGCCGCCGGGTTCACCTTCGACGCATTCGAGACCGCGGCACCGTTCTCGTCCGCCGCCGGAAGCCCTCCAGAGGTCGTCGCCGCGACGTTCGGCGACCAGGCGATGGGCGCCGACCTCGTCGCGTACGTCGAGAGGCACCCCACGGACCTGGTTGTGATCGACTGCCTGCTGATCGGCGCCCAGCACGCCGCGATGGAGGCCGGCCTGCGGTACGTCAACCTCGAGCACCTCTTCGACGGTTTCCTGCGCACGACCTGGCTTGCGACGATGGCCATGGCGCCGCCGATCCAGATCCTGGAGCCGGAACGCTGCTGGGACGCCGCCGAGATGAGCCTGGTGGCGAGCTTGGCCGAGCTCGACACGCCGTCGGGAGCCGGCAACGTGCGCTACGGCGGTCCCGCTGTGATCGGAGCGCCGCGCACCGGCGACGGGTCCGGCGTGCTGGTCAGCCTGAGCACGTACAACTTCCCGGGCCAGACGCCGGCGATGCAGAACATCCTTGACGCGCTCGCGACGATCGACACCCAGGTCATCGTCACGACAGGGCCGGCCATCGATCCTTCGGAGCTGAGGGTCCCGGCGAACGTCGACATGCACCGGTACGTCCCGCACGCCGAGCTCATGCCCCAGGTGTCGCTCGTGATCGGCCACGGTGGCCACGCGACGACGATGGCGGCGCTGGCGCATGACCTCCCGGTCGCCGTCATGCCGATGCATCCGCTGCTCGACCAGCCGATGGTGGGGCAGGCTCTCGAGTCCGCGGGGGCAGGGCGCCTGCTGAGCAAGGAGGCCGGGCCCGACGAGCTGCGGCCGATCCTCGCCGAGATGCTCGAGCCCGGTCCACACCATGCCGTGGCCGCACGGCTGGGCGCGGCGATCCGCGCCGAACGCGGAGCGCACACGGGAGCGGACCTGGTCGAAGGGCTGATTCCTCACCAGGCTCCTGCAACCGCAGGGACGGCCACGACCGATCTGCGCTGAGGGGCCGGATCGGGAACTCTGGCCCGGCCCCGCTAGTTGGGCGGGGCAAGGAGGAATCATCTATGAAGTGTCCGACCGACAATGCCACCCTCGTCATGAGTGAACGTTCCGGCATCGAGATCGACTACTGCCCGGAGTGCCGTGGGGTGTGGCTCGACCGTGGGGAGCTCGACAAGATCCTCGACCGCGCCACCGCCGTCGCACCCGCTCCCGCGGCTGCACCGCCTCCGGCTCAGCCCCAGTACGCCGAGCCCCGCTACGACAACCGCCACCAGCAGCAGCCGTACCGCAAGAAGAAGAAGGAAAGCTGGCTCAGCGAGATATTCGACTGAGGCAAGCGCCCTTCGCTCGCTCGTTCGGGCCCTGCTGCTCGACCAGCAAGCCGCCTAGGGCTGGCGCGTCGCAGTGAACAGCAGGTACTCCCACTCCATCGTTCCCGCGGCCGTGTCGAAGTGTCGTGCCGCAAGATCGGCCAGCTCACGATCGAGCGCCTCGACCTTGTCCGGCTCCTCGGAGATGTTGCTGTAGACCGCGATCGTCGGCCCGTACGTCCGTTTGAAGAACTCACGGAAGTCCTCGGGTGCACCGAATCGTTCGACCGTCAGGTTCTCCTTGCGCGCGTCGACATCGGTCACCCAATCCCCCAGCAGTGAACGTACGTGCGACTCGTCGCCCCACAGCGGTGGCGGCTGAGCTCCGGGAGGCGGCGGGGGCGCATACGGCTTCATGGTGGCGAACATCTGGCCGATGAAACCCTCAGGTGTCCAGCTCAGCAGTCCGATCGTGCCGCCGGGGCGGCACACACGTACGAGCTCGTCGGCGGCGTCCTGGTGGTGCGGCGCGAACATCACGCCGACGCACGACATCACGACGTCGAACTCAGCGTCCGCATACGGAAGGGCCTCGGCGTCGGCCTCCTGCCACTCGAGCGTGACGCCCTGCGCCTCCGCGTGCTGCCGCCCGGTCTCGAGCAGCGCGGGCGCGAGGTCGGAGGCGACCACGTCCGCCCCGGTCTGCGCCGCCGGGATCGCGGCGTTGCCGGAGCCGGCACCGACATCCAGGACGCGCTGGCCGGCATGGATGCCGCAGGCCTGCGCCAGTCTGGGCCCCGTTGCCGGGATGACCTCACTGGCCACGGCCGGGTAGTCGCCGAGCGACCACAACGCCTTGTGCTTGGTCTTGAGAGCGCGGTCAGCCTCGTCCGTGGTTTCGCTCATGCCAGTCTCCTTGGAGGTGGGGTTCTCACCTCAGGATGCGCCTGAAACTCCTGTACGACAGCGGTTTCGGCGAATCGCGAGCGACCGCTCGAGCCCTTCGCAGTGACTCGTCGGCGTCAGCGTGAGGAGCCGTCGATCGAGAGCACGCGGAACCGCGCTGAGAGCGCGTCGACCAGTGGGCCGAGCAGGAAGATGACCAGCAGCGTCCCCGGGCCCACGGCGGCACCGCAGAGCCAGCCCAGCAGCGCACCGCCGCCCTGCACGACGCTGTAGCTCCACTTGAACGGCACCGGCGGGTCGAACGCCAACGCCGCCGCCTCGGTCGGCCCAGCGCCTGCGTCGACGGCCAGGTAGCCCGCGACGCCGACCGCCAGGACCGGGAACGACAACACCAGCAAGGTGACCCGCGCCCACATCGCGTCGGGCTCCGCGAAGGCGTCCAGCAGCCCCGAGACGACGACGCCGACCACGAGCGGCTGGGTGATGGTGCCGAGGCCGGGCGTGAGGCCGCGGGCCCAGGCCATCGCGACGAGCAGGATGCCCACGACGAGGTTGACGAGCCAGAACTTCAGGTCGAGTGCGATCGAGAGCCCGTTGATCATGGTCGAGTAGCCGTCCGAGCCGAGCGACGCGATCAGGAGCATCGCCACGCCGATGCCGAGGATCACGCACGACACCACGAGTCGTACCAGCTGTGACACCACGATCTGATCCTCGCAGGCCCTGTCATGATCGAGGCATGTGGATCGGATGGATCGAGCTCGACATCCTGCTGGGCGACGTCCACTCGCTCAAGGCCAAGCGGTCGATCGTCCGGCCACTCGTCGCCGACCTCAGGCGTACGTTCAGCATCTCGGCGGCCGAGACCGGGAGCCTCGACCTCCACCGCCGCGCGGGCGTCGGCGCCAGCGTCGTCGCGGCCGACAGCAGGCATGTCATCGACGTGCTCGACGCTGTCGAGAACTTCGTCGCCGGGCGCCCCGAGTTCGACCTCCTGTCCGCGCGGCGCGGCATCAGCAACAGCGACGACGTCTAGGACTGACACATGTACATCCCTCGCTTCAACGCCATGGACGACCCGGACGAGATCCGTACGTTCGTCGAGTCGGTCGGCAGCGCCGAGATCGTGACGGTGGGAGCCGACGGCACACCGCTCGCCACGCTGCTGCCTGTCCTGTGGAGCGCCGACGGCGGCACGGTCATCGCGCACATGGCCCGCGCCAACACCCACTGGCGCCAGATCGGCGACGGCTCCCGCTTCCTGGCCATCGTCGCCGGCCCACAGGCGTACATCTCGCCGTCCTGGTATGCCGCCAAGGCCGAGCACGGTCGCGTCGTTCCGACCTGGAACTACTCGGCCGTCCACCTGAGCGGCACCGTGCGGGTGCGTGACGACCCTGCATGGGTCCGCGAGGCGGTCACTCGCCTGACCGACCACCACGAGCAGCCGCGCGAGCAGCCATGGGCGGTGACGGACGCGCCCGAGACGTACATCGACAAGAACCTCAAGGCGATCGTCGGCCTCGAGATGTCGGTCGAGCACGTCGAGGCCAAGGCCAAGCTCAGCCAGAACCGGTCGGACGCCGACCGGGCCGGCGTCGTGGCCGGGCTGCGCGCCGAAGGCGGCAACCTCGCCGTCGCCGACGCCATGGACACCTAGAAGGGGAGCCGCCGAGGCGACTCCCCTTCTGGTGATCAGTTCCTGATCAGCGTCGCATCCGACCCTTGGTGGAAGCGCGACCCACGACCTGGTGTCGCCTCAGGATGACGAGTCCTGCTGCCGCCATCGGACCTGCGAGGAGCAGGACCCAGAGCGGCGCGCCACCTGTGGCAGGCAACACCCTGTCCTGCTGGGCGGGCTGATCTGCCGTTTTCACTCCGTTGTCGTCCTTGTCCGGCGTGTCCGGCGTGTCCGGCGTGTCCGGCGTGTCGCGGACGAAGTGCACCGAGTAGTGGCTGACCTCCTTGCCAGAGGGGTGCGAGATCGTCACCGACTCAGCGGGCGGATTCACCTGGACGATCTTGGGTCCCTCGTCCTGGTTGGCCGACCCAGCCTTGACGCAGTAGTAGTCGATCAGGTAGCCGTCAGGAACGTCGTCGAACGTCAACGACGTTTGGTTTCCTCCGCTCAGCTTCCCGGTCGAGAGGTCCGGGCAGACCTGGTCTTCTGCGGCGATCGCCGGCTGCGCGAGAAACACGCTGGCCGCAATCATCGCGAATACGAGCAGTAACTTTTTCATGACAGATAACTCCATCCGTTTTTCGCCCCTGCACGGAACGGTTTGAGTCGTAGTCAAGGGGGAGTCCTCGGCTGCGTGTCGGCAGCGGCACAAGTGGGAGTGGCCACCACCTATGGATCTACACAACGCCGGGTTATCCGCGTTGGCACGCCCGAAAGCCTGAAAATGCCTGGAACGGCAGCCCTTCCGGCAAATTTGGTCCCAATTGACCAGGGGCTATGGTTCCCACGAACTATCCCCTGAATGCGAGAAGGGGAGCCGCCGAAGCGACTCCCCTTCTCGTGCTCAGTGCTTGATCAGCGATGCTGACGGCGCATCAGGATCATGACTCCTGCTGCCGTCATCGGACCCGCGACGAGCAGGATCCAGAGCGGCAGGCCACCCGTGTCGGGCAACAGCTCGTCGCCCTCTGCCTTGGGGTCGTCCTCGTCCAGGTGCGCAGACGCGACGCAATCTTCCAGCTGCAGCTGCTCGTCGACCGTGACCTCGAAGACCGTCTGACCGATCAGCGTGAAGTCGTCGTTGAGCGGGGTCGCCGTGACCACGTAGGTTCCCGCGCCCTCGGCATCGGGTGCCACGGCGTACACGACGCCTTCGGTCTCCGGCAGGGTGAGCGAACCGTCCACTTCACACGTGGCGGGATCAACGGTCGGCGCCTCGGGCGTGACCTCTTCAGGCTGGATCGCTCCTGGGCAGTCGTTCTCGGTGGGCTCGGGGTCAGCCGGGCTGAGTGCCACCACGACCGACCGCTCCTGCGCGTCGCTGAACTCGTCGCCGACCGAGACGTCGACCGGTGCGCCGGGGAGGGCGTTCTCGTTGACCTCGATCGGGTTCTTGCCGCCCTTGAGGACCTCGTCAACACCGGGCTTCCCGACGTACTTGCAGACCCAGACCTTCTTGCCGCCCGGGTTGTCGGTGATGCACTCCGCCGGATCGTCCTGTGGCTCGACCACGAGGTCGTCCCACTCGGTGGCGTTCTTGTCGCTCAGCACGTAGCCGTCGAGAGCTGTCGCGACGACGTCGTACGTTCCGGGGTCGCCCGTGTAGTTGGGAGTGACCGTGTAGAGGACACCAGCCGTCTCCGGCAGGGTGAGCGCTCCGTCCGACTGACACGTGCCGGGGCTGACGATCGGATCCTCCGTGTCGACCTCGGTGTCCTCGTCACCAGCCGGGCATGCGCCGGCGCCGGGATCGTCTCCCCCGACCTGGACGACGTACGAGCGGCCATGCTGGTCGGTGAACGACTGACCAGCCACGAGGTTGTCAGGCTGTCCGGGAAGCGCGTTCGAGCTGACCTCGATCGGCTGCTTGCCCTCCTTGAGGCGCTCGCCCTCGCCGGGTGTGCCGACGTACTTGCAGACCCAGACCTTGACCGCAGCAGGGACGACCTTGTCGTCGGGCCCGGCTGCAGCGGCCTCTTCGTCGGTCTGCTCACCCTGCTTGGCCTTGCCGGCGGAGTCTTTCGACGGTGCCTTGCCGGCAGAGTCGTCAGCCGGCTGGTTGTCCGCGGGTGCCGCAGCGGCCGGAGCCGGGGCGACCGGCGCGGGCTCCGCTGGATCCGATCCGGGAGCCGGGGGCGGCTGTTCCACCTCGATCTGCTCCGTCGTCTCCGACGACGTCGATCCGGTTGCGGCGTCGGTGCCGCCATTCTCATCCCCCGCGACCGCGGTCTGCGCGAGGAACACGCTGGCCGCAATCATCACGAGCGCGAGCAGAATCTTCTTCATGACTGTTGGCTCCATCCGGATCGCCCCTGCACGGAGCGGTTCGAGTCGTGGCATGGGGCATCGCCCCCTGAGTGGGCGGCGGCAAGGTGGGAGTGCGCCGACGGCCCTGGACCAGACAACTGCATCAGCGCGGGGTTGGTCACGCCAAAACGGACAATTTGCCTGAAATTGCGCAGTTTACGCTCGAAATGGTCACCAAGGACCAGTGGAGATAGTTCCGATGAACCATACGTTAAGGACTAGACCTTAATGATTGGTGACTCCCTGTTGCGAGGGCCTGGCGACGCCACGCGTCGGGTCCGTCAGACCGAGCACTTCTTCACGAGTCGAAGCAGCTCGCACCCCCATCTCACCGACCTCCTCGGCTCCCATCGTCGGCCGCGAGCCGCATGTGACCCCCGCCCTAGCCGCTCACCTGGACCGATGGACATACTGAGAGGAGTTTTGTCCTCGGCAGAGAGAAGTCACCGCGTGCGCAATCCCCGAGCATTCCTTCGTCCTCTGGCCGTCGGCGCGCCCGCCCCCGCGGCGGAGATCCCGTTCCGGCCGAGCCGGATGATCCACTTCTTCGACCCGAGCAACGAGAAGATGCAGGCGAAGGTCCCGGAGATCGCGGCCAAGGTCGACATCATCCTGGGCAACCTCGAGGACGCCATCAAGACCGAGAACAAGGAAGCCGCGCGCCAGGGCCTCGTCGACATCGCGAAGAAGACCGACTTCGGCCAGACCCAGCTGTGGACCCGCATCAACAGCCTCGACTCCCCCTGGGCGCTCGACGACCTCATCACCCTGGTGACCGAGATCGGCGACAAGCTCGACGTGATCATGGTGCCGAAGGTCGAGGGCGCCCAGGACATCCACTACGTCGACCGTCTGCTCGCGCAGCTCGAGGCCCGCGCCGGTCTCACGAGGCCGATCCTGGTGCACGCGATCCTCGAGACCGC
>NZ_JAKFCB010000161.1:0-2692 GCF_036676885.1 Aeromicrobium sp. | reverse complement strand
TATCTGGTGAATGCACACTGGAGCCCCGACGCGGAGTACGCCAACCTCAACCTGGCCGACGAGACCGTCAACATCGACTGGCCCCTGCCGCTGGTCGAGATCTCCGACAAGGACCGCGACCACCCGCGCCTCGCCGATGTCGTCCCGGTGCCACCCAGGCGCACCGTGATCGTCGGCGCGGACGGCCAGCTGGGCCGGGCCCTGCAGGAGGTGCTGCCGGACGCCCTGGCGTTGACCCGCGAGGATCTCGACCTCACGGACCCTGCGACGTACGACCGGGTGGCCTGGGACGACGTCGACACGATCATCAACGCCGCCGCGTTCACCGCGGTCGACGCCGCGGAGACGCCGGACGGCCGGCGCCAGGCCTGGGCGGTCAACGTGACCGGCGTCGCCGCGCTCGCCCGCATCGCGCTCCAGCACCGGCTGACGCTCGTCACGATCTCGTCCGACTACGTCTTCGACGGCACGCGGGTCGAGCACACGGTCGACGAGCCGGTCTCACCGCTCGGCGTCTACGGACAGACCAAGGCCGCCGCTGAGGCGGTCACGTCGACGGTGCCCCAGCACTACGTCGTCCGCACGAGCTGGCTCGTCGGCGAGGGCACCAACTTCGTCGCGACGATGCAGCGCCTGGCGCGCGACGGCGTACGCCCGCAGGTCGTCGACGACCAGTTCGGCCGGCTCACGACCGCCCGCGAGCTGGCCGAGGGAATCGTCGGGCTGCTGTCGTCCCGGGCGCCGTACGGCGTCCACCACATCACCGGTGGCGGTGAGCCGCGGTCATGGGCCGACATCGCGCGCGAGGTGTTCGCCGCCGAAGGCCGTGACCCAGCGGACGTCATCGCGGTCTCGACGGAGTCCTACGGTGCCGACAAGCAGCTGGCACCGCGCCCCCAGCACAGCACCCTGGTTCCGCGTACGCCCTAGGGCGCCAGCCGGTCGCGGCGCCAGCCGTCGCCCTCGCGTACGTACTGCAGGCGGTCGTGCAGGCGGTCGGGGCGGCCCTGCCAGAACTCGACCGACTCCAGTGCGACGCGATAGCCACCCCAGATCGGCGGGCGTAGCACGTCGTGGCCGTCGAAGACCTGCTCCACCTCGGCGACCCGCTCGTCGAGCACCTCCCTGCCCGCGATGACGCGGGACTGCGGAGAGGCGACGGCACCGATCTGCGCGCCGCGCGGGCGCGAGCCGAAGTAGGCGTCCGACTCCGCCTCGTCGATGCGGGTCACGGCACCTTCGACGCGGACCTGACGCTGCAGCGGATGCCACAGCATCACCGCCGCGGCCCGCGGGTTGGCATCGATCTCGGCGCCCTTGCGCGACTCGTAGCCCGTGAAGAACGTCAGGCCGCGCTCGTCGAGCCCTTTGAGCAGCACGATGCGCACCGACGGTCGTCCGTCCGGCGTCGCGGTCGCGAGCGCCATGGCATTGGGCTCGTACACGCCAGCATCGATCGCCTCGTTGAGCCAGCGCCCCAGAAGCGTGAGCGGATCGTCGCCCGCGGTCGCCTCGTCGAGGCCCTCTCGCGCGTATTCCGCACGCATCCGCGCCAAATCAGGGGTCTCCATGACTCCACGGTAACCACGCAGGGCAGAATGCAGCGTATGACTGAAGTGCACCACGGACTAGAAGGCGTCATTGCGTTCGAGAGCGAGATCGCCGAACCCGACAAGGAAGGGTCCGCACTGCGCTATCGCGGTGTCGACATCGACGACCTCGTCGGCCGCGTCCCCTTCGAGAAGATCTGGGGCCTGCTCGTCGACGGTGCCTACGAGCCCGGCCTGCCGCCGGCCGAGCCGTTCCCGATCCCGGTCCACTCCGGCGACATCCGCGCCGACGTACAGAGCGCGATCGCGCTGACCGCTCCCGCCTGGGGCATGAAGCAGCTCTATGACATCGACGATGTCCAGGCTCGTGAGGACCTTGCCCGCGCCGCGGTCATGGTCCTTTCCTATGTCGCCCAGGCCGCCCGCGGCGTGGGCCAGCCCATGGTGTCGCAGTCCGAGATCGACAAGTGCTCCACGATCACCGAGCGCTTCCTGACTCGCTGGCGCGGCGAGGTCAACCCCGATCACGCCAAGGCCATCGACGCCTACTGGGTGTCGGCCGCCGAGCACGGCATGAACGCCTCGACGTTCACCGCCCGGGTCATCGCCTCCACCGGCGCGGATGCCGCAGCCGCCCTCTCCGGAGCCGTCGGCGCGATGTCCGGCCCGTTGCACGGTGGTGCCCCGGCCCGCGTGCTGACGATGATCGAAGAGGTCGAGAAGTCCGGCGACGCGACGGCGTACGTCAAGCAGCTCCTCGACAGCGGCGAGCGGCTGATGGGCTTCGGCCACCGCGTCTACCGCGCCGAAGACCCCCGCGCGCGCACCCTGCGACGTACGGCCAAGGAGCTCAACGCTCCCCGCGCCGAGGTCGCGATCGCGCTCGAGGAGGCCGCACTCAAGGAGCTCCGCGAGCGTCGTCCCGACCGGGTCCTCGAGACCAACGTCGAGTTCTGGGCGGCGATCGTCCTCGACTACGCCCAGGTTCCCCCGCACATGTTCACCGCGATGTTCACGTCGGCCCGCACGGCCGGCTGGAGCGCGCACATCCTCGAGCAGAAGCGCACGGGCCGCCTGATCCGCCCGTCGGCGATCTACGTCGGCCCGCCTTCGCGCCGCGCCGACGAGGTCGAGGGTTGGAA
>NZ_JAKFCB010000160.1:0-17235 GCF_036676885.1 Aeromicrobium sp. | reverse complement strand
CGTGATGGGATGACCCCATGCGTACGCTCGCGGTGGCCCTGATCCTGGTGCTCGCCGGTTGCGGCGGATCCGAGGACCCGCCGGCCGCGACCAAGACGACCGTGGCGCCGACCAAGGCCACGACCAAGCCGACGGTCGCTCCGCCGGAGGGGACGCCGGCCCCCGAGGCACTCACGAAGTTCCGCTGCGCCAAGAACGCCAAGGGCCTGTGGAACACCTCGGGCTACCTCGCCAACCGGACGAAGGCGAAGGTCACGTTCCAGGTCACGGTCTACGTCGGCGCGGCCGCCGGCGGCGAGGAGAAGGCCAAGACGCGGCAGGTCCCCCATGTTGCAGCGGGCGGCTCCTCGCAGTTCGTCATCAACAACCTCCCGGCGCTCGACGACGGTGGCACCTGCCACGTCCAGGTGCTCGCCCAGGACTGATCGCGTCCGGACAGCCCACGACCCGCCCGGCCGAGGGCCGTGACGGGTCGCGGGCAATGCGTGGCGCAGCGTCAGTGCGCCAGAACGGGTGCCGCGTCAGGATCGACCGCGATCGGTCCGGGGCGGAGCAGGAGCCCACAGATGACGGCGCCGACCGCGAAGATCCCGGCGCCCCACCAGAACACCGTGGTGTAGCTCTCCATCGCGGCGAGTGCCTGGTTCTGCGGGGTGGGTGTCCTGCCGTCGAGGAAGTTCGTCGCGGCAGTCGCGGCGAACGCGCTCAACACCGCAGTGCCGATCGAGCCGCCGATCTGCTGGAACGTGTTGACCGCGGCGGACGCGACCCCCGCGTGCTCGGAGTCGACGCCTGACGTCGCAGCGCTGAACGCCGGCGCCATGGCCAGCCCCACGCCCAGCCCGGTGATGACGAGACCGGGCAGGATGTTGGCGGCGTACGTGCTGTCGAGCCCGAGCTGCGCGAACAGCACGAGACCGGCCGCGGCGAGCATCATGCCGGCGAAGACCGGGAGCTTCGGCCCGATGCGAGCGACCAGCCCGGCGGAACCGGTCGCCGTGGCGATGATGCCCAGGATCATCGGGATGAACGCGAAGCCGGTCTTCAGCGGTGAGTAGCCGAGCGTCAACGAGACGTAGTAGGTCAGGAACAGGAACACCGCGAACAGGCCGAGACCGATGATGGCGACGGTGAGGAACGATCCGCCACGTGTGCGGTCCCAGATGATGTGCAGTGGTAGCAGCGGGTTGTGGACGCGGTTCTCGATCACGGCGAACGCGGCGAGGAGCGCCAGGCCGACACCGATGCACACCAGCGTGATGGCGCTCGACCAGCCGTCAGACTCCGCGTTGGCGAGGCCGTAGACGAAGGACACCAGGCCGGCGACGACCACGACGGTGCCGGGGATGTCGAGCTGGGGCGGGTTCTCCACGCGGGCCTGCTTCTTGAGCAGCACCATTCCGCCGATCACGGCAATGACGGCGATGGGGACGTTGACGTACAGGCACCAGCGCCAGGACAGGTACTCCGTGAGGGCTCCACCGAGCATCAGGCCGATGGCGCCACCGCCACCGGAGATCGCGCCGAAGATCGCGAACGCCTTGGCGCGCTCGGCGGCATCGGTGAACGTCACGGTCAGCAATGACAGCGCGGCCGGAGCCAGGAGCGCGCCGAAGATGCCCTGCGCGACGCGCGCGGCGACCAGCATCTCGAAGTTCTGCGCGGCGCCACCGATGGCCGAGGCGGCCGCGAATCCCACGAGGCCGACGATGAACATCGGCTTGCGACCGATCAGGTCGCTCAGGCGACCGCCGAGCAGGAGGAGCGAGCCGAACGCCAGGGCGTACCCGGTCACGATCCACTGCCGGTTGTCGTTGGAGAACCCGAGCGACTCCTGCGCGGTCGGCAGTGCGATGTTCACGATCGTCGCGTCGAGGACGACCATCAGCTGCGCCAGGGCGATCACGCCGAGGATCAGCCAGCGGGTCGCGTGGTGCGGGTTGTCCGCGTGGTCGGGTGGTGTCAGTCGAGGACGGTCGACGACCAGGGTGTCGGTCATGGGGATCTCCAGGATCAGAAAGTGGAAAGACGCTTCCGCTTCAGTGTAGGCCATAACCGGAAAGGGTTCTCCAGTTGATTGTGTGACCTGTCGCACCCCTGTGCCGAGCTTGATCGAATCGGCGGGTGTCCGTCGGCGATAAAACGGAGCAGGACTTCCGATTCGCTATCATGGGTCGTATGACCACGGGACCTGTGACGGAGGAACGGCCGCTGCGCCGTGACGCTGCGCGCAACCGCGAGCTGATCCTCCGCACCGCCGCGGAGCTCTTCGCGGAGCAGGGCCTCGAGGCAGGCTACGACGAGATCGCCAAGCGCGCCGGCATCGGCGTGGGTACGGTCTACCGCCGGTTCCCCGAGCGCTCCGAGCTCGTCCAGGCGCTGTTCGAGTCGCGGATCGAGGAGATGGTCGCGATCGCCGAGGAGGCAGCGGACCAGCCGGATCCGTGGGAGGGGCTGACGATGTTCCTCGAGCGCGCGATCGAGCGGCAGGTCGCCGACCGTGGTCTCAAGGAGGTCATGGTCCAGACGATCGCGGAGGGTGACCACCTCACGGTCGGGCGCGAGCGCCTAGGTCCGATCATCGACGGGCTCATCGAGCGGGCCCAGGCCGCCGGCACGCTGCGTCCCGACGTCGAGGCCACCGACATCGGGATGAACCTCATGCTCATGAGCTCGATGACGATGCCCGAGCAACCCGAGCTCTGGCGGCGCTATCTCGCGCTGCTGCTCGACGGGCTGCGCGCCGCACCGGGCCAGAAGCCCCTGCCGCTCGCCGCGCCCGCCGACGAGGCGATGCACGCGCTGATGTGCAACCTGCACGGCCGCCGCGCCTGAACGCCCCGCAGGCCGGTCAGCTCCGCGAGATGCGCACCATCTCGTCGCGGGGGACGACCTTGATGCGCGTACGCCCGGCGACCTCGCCGAGGGCGAGCTCGTGCTCGTCGAGCTGCTCCCAGCCCTCCCACGTCGTGAACTCGATGCCACGGCCCTCGAGGTAGCGGTCGACGGCCGCGCGCTCGGGCTCCGGCGGGGCGACGAGCTGGTCGACGTCCGCGAGCAGGAGCTCGATGGTCTGGGCGGCGTCGGACTTCGTGTGGCCGATCAGGCCGACGGGTCCGCGCTTGATCCACCCCGTGACGTACGCACCGGGCAGGGGGTCGCCCTCGATGTCGATGACCCGGCCGCCGTCGTTGGGAACGACCGCGAGGTGATCGTCGAACGGGATGCCGGCGAGGTTCTCCGAGCGGTAGCCGACCGCCCGGTAGACCGCCTGGACCGGCCAGTCGACGAACTCGCCGGTGCCGCGGACGTTGCCGGTGCCGTCGAGCTCGGTGACCTCGGTGCGCAGACCCACGACCTGGCCGTCCTCGCCCAGGACCTCGACGGGGTTCTGGCAGAAGTGGATGTGGATGCGGTGCGGTGCGCCGGTCGGCTCCTTGGCGAGGTAGTTCTGCAGCACGTCGACGACGAGCTTGACCGACTTGGAGGCCCGGATCGCGTCCATGGATCCCTCGTCGAGCTCGAAGCCCTCCGGGTGGATGATGACGTCGATGCTCGGCGAGTGCGACAGCTCGCGCAGCTCCATCGGGGTGAACTTGACCTGCGCCGGGCCCCGACGGGCGAACACGTGGATGTCCTTGGCCGCGTTCGCCTTGAGCCCGGCGTAGACGTTCTCCGGGATCTCGGTGACGAGCTGCTCGTCGGCGGTCTTGGCGAGCATGCGGGCGACGTCGAGGCCGACGTTGCCGACGCCGAGGACCGCGACGGTCTCAGCGCGGGGGTCGAACGGCCAGTCGCGGGGCGCGTCGGGGTGTCCGTCGTACCAGGACACGAAGTCGGCGGCGCCGAACGAGCCCTTGAGCTCGATGCCCGGGATGTCGAGGTCGCGGTCGGCGCGCGCGCCCGTGGCGAAGATGACGGCGTCGTAGAACTGCTGCAGGTGGTCGAGCTTGAGGTCGGCGCCGTAGTTGACGTTGCCGAAGAAGCGGATGTCGTCGTTGGACAGGACGCGCTTGAGCGCCTTGACGATCTCCTTGATGCGCGGGTGGTCCGGCGCGACGCCGTAGCGGATCAGGCCGAACGGCGTGGGATCGCGGTCGAGGATGTCGATCGTGACGTCGACCTCGGACTTGGTGAGGATGTCCGCCGCGTAGATGCCCGCTGGTCCGGCGCCGATCACGGCGACACGCAATTGCCTGCTCATACACAACTCCTGGGAAGATTCGCCGCTGTATGAGGCAACGCTAAGGACGTGGATCAAGCGCCTTCGACGTGTCTTGCCATGCGAACGGCAATCGTGTGGGGTGGGTCACACCTGAACTGGGTTCAGGTGTTCCGAGAGTGTATGCGCGCCAGTGCTCGACGTGTCGAGGTTGTGGTGCGGCTCACATTCCGGGCGGTCGCTGCTGCGCCAGGAAGTCGTCGACCAGCGCGTTGACCTGGTACGGGGCCTCGAGCGCGGCGAGGTGGGCTGCGCCGTCGATCACGACGAAGCCGGCACCGGGGATCGCCTCGGCCATGCTGCGGGTCTCGGAGACCGGGAACGTCGCATCCTCGTCACCGGCGACGACCAGCACCGGCGTGCGGATGTCGGCGAAGAGCTCGCGCTGGTCCGGTCGCTCGGGGACGACACTCCGCACCGCCCAGGAGGCCGAGTCGACGTCGACGCGCAGGAGCGCCGTGCGGACCGCGCGCACGACGTCGGGCCGCGCACGGAGAGTCGTCGGGCCGAGGAATGCCCTCAGGACGGATCGCGTCAGGGGTGGCTTGATGCCGCCGAGGAGTCGTGCGGCCCGCAGCATCGCCGCGTACTCGATCTGCTGGCGGCGACCGGCCGCCGACGCCGTGGCGTTCAGCAGCACCGAGACGCCCACGCGGTCGGGGTGCAGGGCGGCGAACGTGCCGCCGACCATGCCGCCCCACGAGTTCCCGAGGACGTGGGCGCGCGGCACCCCGAACTGGTCGAGGACCTGCTCGATGACCGTCGCGCACTCCTCGAACGTGAATCCTCCGGTCAGCGGCTCGCTGCCGCCGTGGCCCGGCGGATCGACGACCAGCACCGTGAAGCGGTCTGCGAAGTGGGCGGCCTGTGCAGCCCAGAGGTCGCCGTCCATCAGCAGGCTGGGCCACATCAGCATCGCCGGGCCGTCTCCGTCGGTGCGTACGCGGATCCGTCCGAGGACGGTGGGCACCTCGTGGTCGACCAGCACGTGCCCAGTGTGACGCCGTTCCGCGTGGGTGACCATGCGCGAGCGGCGCGAGCGGATGCGCGCACACTAGGTTGAGGGCATGACCACTGCCGTTGTCGTGGGCTCCGGCCCCAACGGGCTGGCCGCGGCCCTGGTGCTGGCCCGGGCCGGGATCGACGTGACGGTGCTGGAGGCCGAGGACGAGATCGGCGGCGGCACCCGGTCGGCCGAGCTCAACGTCCCCGGCGTCCTCCACGACATCTGCTCCGCGACGCATCCGACCGGGGTGGCGTCGCCGTTCTTCCGGGCACTCGACCTCGGGCGGCACGGGCTCGAGTGGCTGTGGCCGGAGGTCGACGCGGTGCATCCGCTCGACGGCGGCCGAGCCGGCGTGCTGTTCCGCGACCTCGACCGCACGGTCGACGGGCTCGGCGTCGACGGCAAGGCGTGGCGCAAGCTGTACGCCCCACTCGCCGAGGCGAGCGACGAGCTGATCGGCGAGCTGTTCGGGCCGATCGTCCACGTCCCGAAGCACCCGATCCTGATGGCCAAGTTCGGCCTGCGGGCCCTCCAGCCCGCGTCGTGGATCGCCCGCCGTTGGGAGACCGACGAGGCGCGGGGGCTGTTCGCCGGCCTCGCGGCCCACGCGATCCACCCGCTCAGCCGACCGACCACCGGCGGCCTCGGCCTGATGTTCGGACTGACCAGTCATGCGTACGGCTGGCCCGTCGCCAAGGGGGGCTCGGCCGCGATCGCCGGCGCCCTTGCCGCCGACATCGTCGAGCACGGCGGCCGGATCGAGACCGGCCACGAGGTCACCGAGCTGCCGGACGCCGACATCGTCATCTTCGACACCTCGCCGCAGGGCGTCCTCCGCATCGCCGGCGACCGCCTGCCCGGGCGCGTACGCCGGCCGCTCAAGCGCTGGCGTTCCGGACCCGGCGTGTTCAAGGTCGACTATGCGGTCGAGGGCGGCGTCCCGTGGACCAACGAATGGGCGCACCGGGCCGGCACGCTGCACCTGGCCGGGACGTTCGAGGAGCTCAACGCCGCCGAGCGGCAGGTGCATGCCGGCCAGATGCCGGACCGGCCCTTCGTCCTGCTGTGCCAGCAGTACCTCGCGGACCCGGGCCGCTCGGCCGGCAACGTGCACCCCGTGTGGTCGTACGCCCATGTGCCCAACGGCTATACGGGCGACGCGACCGAGGCGATCACGAACCAGATCGAACGATTCGCCCCGGGCTTCCGCGATCGCATCATCGCGAAGACCACGACGACCCCAGCTCAGCTCGAGGCGCACAACGCCAACTACGCCGGCGGCGACATCGGTGGTGGCGCCAACGATGCCTGGCAGCTCGTCATGCGCCCACGGTTCTCGGCCAACCCCTACTCGCTCGGCGTCAAGGGCCTCTACATCTGCTCGGCCTCGACGCCACCGGGTGGCGGTGTCCACGGGATGGGGGGATTCCATGCGGCGACCGCGGCGCTGGCCGACCTGTCCTGACCGTCCCTGTGACGAACCTGTGAGTCTGAACATGCCGTCGCACGGAGGAACTCCCCTCGCGAGGTCCCCGTTCATACGGTTGAACGTTCAGCCAACCTGTCCCGTTCTACACATTGCACGCTGAATCCACACCTTCGAGCCCAGGAGCCCGACCGATGAAACTTCCAGCGCACAAGAAGATGCTCACCGCGGCGGCGGCCGCCTCCGTGATGTTGCTGACGGCCGCATGCGGCGGCGGCAGCGATGACGCATCGTCCGACAAGTCCAGCTCGTCGTCCTCGGCCAGCAGCGACGACACCTCCGACGCCAGCGCGGCGACCTACAAGGACGGTGACTACGAGGCCGAGGGCACCTACTCCAACCCGAGTGGTGAGTCCAAGGTCGAGGTCGAGGTCACGCTCGCCGACAACAAGATCTCCGAGATCACCGTCACGCCGATGGCGCAGAACGCCACCTCCAAGCAGTTCCAGGAGAAGTTCGCCGGAGGCATCTCAGGGGAGGTCGTCGGCAAGAGCCTCGACGAGCTCGACGTCTCCAAGGTCGCCGGGTCGTCGCTGACCTCATCGGGCTTCAACGCCGCGATCGACGACATCAAGGCTGATGCCCAGGCCTGAACCGGCCGCCTGGCGGTTCGAGGCGATCGGCACCGCGTGGCAGATCGACACCGCGGAGCCGCTCGCCCAGGACACCGCCGCCGCCGTGACCACCCGCATCGACGAGTTCGACGCGGTGTGGTCGCGGTTCCGGCCGGACTCGGTGGTCTCGAGGATCGCCGTCGATGGGGGCGCCTGGGTCTTTGACGAGGACTCTCGCGCGCTGCTCGATCTGTACGTCGAGCTCCACGAGGTCTCGGACGGCGCCGTCACGCCGCTTGTCGGGCGTACGCTCTCCGATCTCGGCTACGACGACACCTATTCCCTGCGCGCCGTCGCCGAGCCGGCGGCGGTGCCCGCGTGGGAGTCGTTCGACTGGGCCTATCCCACGCTGTTCGCGCGCGAGCCGCTGCTGATCGATGTCGGCGCGGCCGGCAAGGGGCACCTCGTCGACCTGGTCGCCGAGGTCCTGAGCGAGCACGGCGTACAGCAGTTCACGATCGACGCGAGCGGCGACCTCCTCCACCGCCGGGCCGAGCCGTTGCGCGTCGCGCTGGAGCACCCGGGCGATGCGACCCGGGCCATCGGCGTCGCGGAGCTGCCCGCCGGCCGCGCCCTCTGCGCCTCGGCGACCAACCGCCGTGCGTGGGGCAACGGACTGCACCACGTGCTCGACGGGCGTACCGGGCGGCCCACCCGCGACATCGTCGCGACCTGGGTCGTGGCCGGCTCCGGCCTGCTCGCCGACGGGCTGGCGACCGCCCATTTCCTCACCGACCCGGCCCGACTCATGTCACGCTTCGACCACGAGTTCGTACGTATGCACGCTGACGGCCGGGTCGAGTGGTCCCCGGACTTTCCTGGAGAGGTGTTCTCATGAACGCGAAGCTCGACCCACGAGACCTGCTCGACCGCCAGCTCGGCCGGGTCACGATGTACCGGCTCATCACGATCGTCCTGCTCGTGCTGACTGTGGTCTACGTGATCTTCTCGGCGACCGGCGTCATCGACGGCCTGTCGACGAAGGACCACCTCCTCACGCTGGCGGTCCTGCTCGTCGCGTCCTACGCGAGCAGCCGGGTGTTCGGCGCGATCTGGCGGGTACGCCCGCACGGGGAGTCGTCGATCATCACGGCGCTCCTGTTGTTCTTCCTGTACGTCCCGCTGCTGGAGACCGACGTCGAGAACCTCGCCTGGCTCGCCGGCGCGGCGGTTCTCGGCAACGCCTCGAAGTACGTCCTGGCCTGGCGCGGACGGCACATCTTCAACCCGGCAGCCGCGGGTGCGTTCCTCGTCCTCCTCGTGCAGGACATCGTCGGACGCGAGAGCCCGATCAACGCGATCTGGCAGACCGCTGCCACCGAGAGGCTCTTCCCGTTCGTCGCCGTCGGCGCGTTCCTGGTGCTGTGGCGCACCCGTCGCCTCGACATCGGTGCGCTCTTCGTCGTCATCGCGGGCGTGCTCATCATCGTGAGGCTGCTGGACGTGAGTGCGGACCAGTCGTTCGTCGACGTCCTCAAGCTGACCTTCTACTCCTATCCCATCCTGTTCCTGGCCGGATTCATGCTGAGCGAGCCCCTGACGCTCCCCCCGCGCCGCTACCAGCAACTGGCCGTGGCGGCGCTGACCGCCGTGGTGTTCGCCTATCCGAGCTGGATCTACCTGCTCACCGACAGCCCGCCTGACCTCGGTGTCTTCGCCATCACTCCGGAGCTCTCGCTGCTGATCGGCAACCTGCTGGCCTTCGCGTTCGCGCGGCGGCGCGGCGTCACGTTCGTGCTCGAGGAGACCCGCGTGCTGACGCCGGAGACCCGCGAGCTGACCTTTCGCGCCAAGCGGCCGGTGTCGTTCGAGCCGGGTCAGTTCGCCGAGCTGACCGTGCCCCACTCGGGCGTCGACGGCCGCGGCAGCCGGCGATCGTTCAGCATCGCCTCGCCGCCGAACTCCGAGGGGCGCGTCTCGTTCGCGCTGCGGGTGCCGGAGAACTCGTCGAGCTTCAAGAAGGCGCTGCTGGCGCTCGAGCCCGGTGACACGGTGCACGCGACCGGCATCGGCGGTGACTTCCTGTTGCCGTCCGATCCCGCGGAGCCGCTGCTGCTCGTCGCCGGCGGCATCGGCATCACGCCCTTCCTGAGCCAGCTGCGGCACGAGTCGTCGCGCGATGCGGTGCTGGTCTACGGCGTCTCGTCGCCCGCCGAGGTGCCGTTCGTCGAGGAGCTCGCTGGGGTCCGTGTCGTGCTCGTCGGCCCAGCCCGTCCGAGCGACCTGCCGGACGGCTGGACGTACGTCGAGGCGCCGTTCCTGTCGCCCCAGCTGATCGCCGACGCGGTGCCGGACCTGGCGGACCGTCGGGCGTACGTCTCGGGCCCGCCGGCGATGGTCAACGCGGTGCGCGCCGGCCTCGCGAAGCGGTGCAAGGGCGTCAAGACGGACTACTTCACCGGCTACTGAGCGCAGCAAACGCAGATTTAACCGTCGGCCCTCTTGACGTCATCGCCGTCATCGCCGTACTTTCGGCTGTACCAAGTACCGTATACGGAATATGCGGACGCTGATGATGTGAGGTTTGGCATGTCGAACAAGGTCATCGATCCAGGTCTCCACAAGCGCCTGAGCGGATCGCTCGGCGTCCCCGCGATCGTCTTCATGGTGGTGGCCGCCGCGGCCCCGCTGACCGTCATTGCGGGTGTGGTGCCGATCGGCATGTTGGTGGGCAACGGCGCGGGATTCGCCGCAATGTTCGGAGTCGCCGCGGTCATTCTGCTGTTCTTCGCCGTCGGTTTCACGGCCATGACCCGCAGTGTCCCGAAGGCTGGAGCGTTCTTCACCTACATCGCGTACGGCCTCGGCCGCCCGGCCGGTCTGGCCGCTGCCTACCTCGCGCTCCTGTGCTACATGTCGGTCGAGGTCGGCGTCTTCGGTTACATCGGTGCCTCGACGCGAGACGGCATCGTTCGCATCGACGGCCCGGAGATCCCCTGGTGGCTGCTCTCGTTCGTCATGATCGCTGCAGTCGGTGTCGTGGGCTTCCGGCACATCGATCTGAGTCTGCGGGTGCTCGCCGTGCTGCTCGTGCTCGAGATCTCCGTCGTCCTGCTGATGAGCCTCGTGGTGGTCGTCAAGGGCGGTGCCTCGGGGCTCAGCCTCAAGCCGTTCGAGCCTGACGTCGTCACATCGGGCTCCCCGGCGCTGGGCCTGATGTTCGCGGTTGCCGGTTTCATCGGCTTCGAGGCCACGGCGATCTTCCGCGACGAGGCCCGCGACCCCGGTCGCACGATCGCCCGCGCAACCTACATCGCGGTGATCCTCATCGGCGCCTTCTACCTGTTCGCCTCATGGGCGCTCGTCATGGCCTGGGGACCCGACGACGTCCTCGAAGAAGTCGCGAAGAACCCGGCCGGCTTCGTCCTGACCACGGCCCAGGAGCAGCTTGGTGTGGCAGGCGAAGTTGCGGTCAACGTCCTGCTGATCACCAGCGTGTTCGCGGCAGCGCTGTCGTTCCACAACATCATCGCGCGGTACGTCCAGACGCTCGCTGCCGCAGAGATCCTTCCGGAGCCGCTCGGTGTTGTGCACGGACGGCACCGCGCTCCCAGTGCGGCGTCGCTCGCCACGACCGCCGTCGCGACCGCGCTGTTGCTCGGGTGTCTCGCGTTCGGTCTCGATCCCTACCTCGAGATATTCGGCTGGTTCGTCGGTCTCGCTGCTCTGGCCGTCATCATCTTGATGGCTGCCACGTGCCTGGCCGTCATCGTGTACTTCCGCCGGAAGGGTGGAGAGCCCGCCTGGAGCGGTGTGGTGGCACCGCTCGTCGGCCTCGCAGGCCTGGGTACGGCGGCAGTCGTGACGATCAAGAACTTCCCGTTGCTGGTCGGCGACGTCGACAGCAAGGGCAACCCGGTGTTCGGCTCGATCGCGCTGTCGCTGCTCGCGGCGATCGTGGTCGTCGTGGTGATCGGGTACGTCCAGGGGCGCGTCCTGCGGGCCCGCGGCTCCAGGTCGTACGACCAGATCATCGACGCCATCACCTGACCCGCACGCCGGCACGAGGCGGGACCGCTCGGTCCCGCCTCGTGCTCGTGTCAGTCCGGCTGGGTCCGGACGATGGCGTCGACCTCGACCTCCACGACCATTCCGGGCACGGTGAGTCCGGCCTGGACGGCCGTCGCGACCGGCAAGATGCCGGCGAACACAGCGCCGTGCACGTCGATGTACTGCCCGGCGAGCGACAGATCCGTCACGTATGCGCGGGTGCGGACGACATCGGCGAGCGAGGCTCCGACATCGCCCAGGGCCGCTTCGATGCGACCGAAGACGTACTCGGTCTGCTTGGTCATGTCGTCGGGCGCGTGCAACCGTCCGGACGGCTCTATTGCGGTCGTGCCGGCCACGAACACGTGGTCGCCGACCCGCTTGGCGCGGACATAGCTGCCGCGGGCTTCGAAGCGCCCGCCGCCTGACGCATTGATCTCGATCATGTTGCCTCCGTATGGCTCGGGGTCCAGGTCCTGCGGGGCCGAGGGAGTTTCGCATACGATCCTCGGTATACATCAGTGAGAGCGGGGAACAGATGGCACTGCAGCCGATCGGGCGCGAGGGTGGGTCGCTCGCCGACATCGCATACGAGCAGATCTCGCGAGCCATGCTGTCGGGCGACATCAAGCCGGGCTCTCGGCTGGTGATGGACCAGCTCGCGACGGAGCTGGACATCAGCCGTACGCCTGTGCGCGACGCGTTGTTGCGGCTCGAGCGCGAGGGGCTCATCGAGCCGAGCGGCCGTCGCGGCTATGTCGTGCGCGAGCCGTCGCGCGACGAGGCGCTCCAGCTGTACGAAGCGCGTGAGGCGGTCGAAGGCTTCGCGGCTCGGCGTGTGGCCGAGCTCGGCAAGCCCGCTCTGGACATCGTGGCCGCAGCCCTCGAGGAGGCGAAGGTCGAGGACCAGTCGAGCTCCGCGGCTGTCTACCTGTCGCACCTTCGGGTGCACCGCGCCGTGGTGGAGGCCACCGGCAACGACGCCTTGGTCGCGCTGTTCGACGACCTGTGGCAACGCGCTCGCGGGCTGTACTTCTTCGCTGACTTCCTGGCGCACCGGCAGGCGGCAGAAACGGTCTATCGGGAGCACAAGCCGCTGCTGACGGCGATGCGCAAGGGTCCCGACGAGGCGTTCGACGCGATGCGCTCGCACATCCAGGAGGGTCTCGCCGTCCACCTCAGTCACGACTGAGGCCTCGCGCCCACCACGCCCCGACCGTTGCACATGCGGTCGGGGCTTTGTCGTCATGCCTGCGGCCGCCTTTCGCGCTTGCCAATGCTGTCGTCTTCAAATACCGTATACGAAACGCAGAGCTTCGAGAAGGCGAGTGATCAACATGTGCGGAATTTCCGGGCGGGTGAGGTACGACGGCGGGACTGTTGGTGCGGACATCGTCGACCTCGCGGCGTGCATGAGGCACCGCGGACCTGACTCCACCGGGTTTGCGGTCTATGGGCCCCCTCGCGATCGCGGCTATGTCGTACGTGTCTTCGCGCCAGAACGTGCGGAGCTGGGGAACGTCCTCGACGACATCCGCGGAGTCCTGCATGCCTGCCACAGCGACCTGCTGAGCGAACCGACCTGGGATGACACGGATCAGCACCACGTCCTGGTCCGCCTCGTGATCGACGAGGTCGCCGACCTCGCTCGGTTTGCAGACGGAGTCGAGGAGCTTCCGGGCGTTCAGGTGCTCTCGGTGGGACGTTCCCTGGAGATCGTCAAGGATGTCGGCGACGCCCGCGCCGTCGACCAGAAGCACCAGGTGTCGGCCATGCGTGGCACGCATGCCCTCTCCAACATGAGGCTGGCGACCGAGTCGCTCGTCTCGCCGATCGCCAGTCACCCCTTCTGGGCCCGGCCCTTCCCCGACGTGTGCATCGTCCACAACGGGCAGCTGACCAACTACTTCACCTGGCGCCGGACGCTGGAGCGCAGCGGATATCGCTTCGGGAGCGAGAACGACTCCGAGCTGATCGCGGTGTGGAATTCGGTGCAGATGGCGTCGGGTCTCAGCCTGGCCGAGTCGTTGTCCAAGAGCCAAATCGACCTGGACGGCGTGTTCACCTACCTCCTGGGGACGCCAGCAGGTATCGGGATGGCCAAGGACCGCTGGGCGATCAAGCCGCTGGCGGCGGTCGTGGAGGACGACGGTGTCGCCATCGCGACCGAGGAGCAGGCATTGCGAGCCCTGTACGTCGACGAGGTCGACGTCATCAACTACGACGGTCCGCTGATGACAGCAGAGTGGGGCACCATGGCCGGGACCGGTGCGGACACGGGGCGTGCGGCATGACCGCGCCTGCGCAGACGACGCCCGCCTTGGTGGTGGAGGCCGGCGATCGGCCCATCCGTGAGGTGAATCGCGAGATCCGCGAAGCAGTCGACGCCGGAATCGATGTCGAGGTGCTGCAACCGCTGTCGCGTCACAACCTGGCTGTTGGCCTCACGGGGGCCGGCACGGTGACCTTCCGCGGCAGTGTCGGCTACTACTGCGGCGGCCTGGGCAACGGCGGAAGCATCGTCGTCGAGGGCAGCTCGGGCTGGGGTACGGGTGAGGGACTGGCGGACGGGACCATCACGGTCAACGGATACGCCGGCATGAGCGTGGGTGCCGCGATGCGTGGCGGCACGATCCACGTCAAGGGTGACGCGGGGCCGCGGGTCGGAGTCGCGCAGAAGGCCGGACTGATTCTCGTCGAGGGCGACATCGGGTACTCCACCGGATTCATGAGCCACGGCGGACGCATCGTCTGCCTGGGGGACTCACGCGGATCGGTCGGCGACTCGCTGTGGTCCGGATCGGTGTGGGTTGCCGGAAGCATCGAGGCGTTGGGCATCGACGCGGTCGTGGTCGAACCCGAGGAAGCCGAACGCCTCGAGGTGGAGAAACAGATCTCCGATCTCGGCGTCGAGCCGGCCGATCGCGACTGGAAGAAAGTGATCTCCGGAGAGAAGCTCTGGTACTTCGAGGCAAGGGATGCGAAGAAATGGCTGATGATCTGACCCAGAGGAGCGCCGACGCGCTCGAAGAGCTCGTCTCATTCGGTGATGGGGCGATCGACGGGCGGCCTGCTGGCGTCCCGTCGTCGTACGAAGAGGGCAAGTCGCCCCGGTGGACCAAGGAAGTCATCGCCGACATCCATGCCAAGTCGCAGCTCGGTCGCTACCAGATGCGCGGGTTCTCGACATTCCAGAAGAACCTGCCCTCGTTCGACGACCTCGTGTTCCAGCCGGCGACGATGACCCGCCTGCCGCTCGAGGGATATCGCGAGAAGTGCGACACCAAGACCGTCCTGGGCGGAGCTTTCGGCAACGTGAGCGAGCCCATCGAGCTGGACATCCCGATCTACATCGCCGCGATGAGCTTCGGGGCGCTCTCGGCAACGGCCAAGGCGTCGCTCGGCCGAGGAGCGCGCAAGGCCGGCACCATGACGTGCACGGGCGAGGGCGGCATGCTCGAAGAGGAGCGCGCTGAGAACAAGACGCTGGTCTATCAGCTGTCTCCGGCCCGCTACATGGTCGATCTGGATCACATCCGTCGCGCTGATGCCGTCGAGCTCGTGGTCGGACAGGGTGCCAAGCCGGGCACCGGAGGCCTGCTCCTGGGCATGAAGGTGTCGGAGCGGGTGGCCCGAATGAGGGATTTGCCGATCGGCGTCGACCAGCGATCGACATCCCGGCACCCGGACTTCCTGGGCGCCGACGACATGACGATCAAGATCGAGGAGCTCCGCGAGGCCACCGACTACCGAGTGCCGATCTTCGTCAAGATGGGCGCAACCCGTCCCTACTACGACGTCGCAGTTGCTGCCAAGACCGGCGCCGACGTGATCGTGCTGGACGGCATGGAGGGTGGCACCGGAGCTTCTCCGGAGATGCTGCTCGACCACACTGGCGTACCGACGCTCACGGCGATCCCGTCGGCCCGCCGAGCGCTGGATGACACCGGCATGTCCGGCAAGGTCAAGCTCGTGGTCTCTGGAGGCATCCGATCGGGAGTCGACGTCGCCAAGGCGCTCGCGCTCGGTGCGGACTGCGTCATGATCGGCTCCGCCGCGATGATGGCGGTCGGTTGCAACTCCCCCCGATATGAGGAGGACTACGCCGCACTCGGCACCGCCCCGGGAGCCTGCCACCACTGCCACACCGGTCGTTGCCCGGTCGGCGTGGCGACGCAGGACCCCGAGCTGTCCAAGCGGGTCGACGTGGAGGCGGCATCGGAGCGGGTCTATCGATTCCTCACCGCGATGACGATGGAGGCCACCCTGCTGGCCAAGGCGTGCGGCAAGTCGAGCGTGCACAACCTCGAGCCCGAGGATCTGCGTGCTCTGACCCTCGAGGCGAGCGCGTTCACCGGCGTCCCACTGGTGGGAGCGGACCGCCCGTTCACCTGGTGACCGGTACGCCCAACGGCGCCGCGGCGCCCGCGATGATCAGCTGATCATTGCGGGCGCTTCGCCAGCTCCGGACGGTGACGCTCCTTGAGCACGAACCGGTTGTCGGTCTGCTGGCGGTGCGTGGCCACGTCGGCGATGTAGCGGCCGATCGTCGGTCCGTGCTTGTACAGATGTCCGGAGTCGCCGGCGACAAGCATGAGGTCGGCATGCTGCGGGTGGTGGTCGATGATGAAGTGCGTGTCAGCGGTGTTGGCGATCTGGCCGACTGCCGTCGCGGTGATCGGACGATCGTCGAGGCCCGGGAAACGCCGGCTGAGGTACCGCCGCGTCCTGGCGACCGAGGTCGCATCGACGGTCCGGTCCTCGCGCTCGAGGTCGATCGACAGCTCGTGCCAGACCAGGACAGCCTTGAATCCGTGTCCACCGGCGGCCGGGATCCCGTACGCGCCGTTGCCATGGTCGATCCAGGTCGGGAAGTGTGTGTGGTCGTACCGGACATCGCCGGCGGGTGGGGCGACCATGACCACGTTCTGGCGTACGACATCGAGCAGCCTGCGTAGCGAGCGGGGGAACAGGTCGCCCATCCAGGCGCCGCAGGCCATGACGATGACGTCAGCCGACAGTGGCGTGCCGTTCAGCAGCGGGCGTTCGGCGCCATCGGTGGTCACCAGCCCGCGTTCGACCGTGCCGCCTTCTCGCTTGAACTGGCTGATCGCCGCAATGGTCCCGCGCGCGGCATAGAGGAATCCCGCCTCGGGCTCCCACAGTCCGTAAGCGATGCCGGTCGGGTCGAGGACGGGGAGACGAATTGCCAGCTCCTCGGGGGAGACGGTGAAGTGGGGTATCCCGAGCTTGCTCAGACTGTCTCGGCTGGCGTCCTCCCAGGCCGTGTGGCCTTCGCGGGCCAGCATGACCGATCCTGCCTGCACGAAGATCTCCTGACCGGTCTGCTCGCCGAGCTCCAGCCACTCGATCCGCGCCTGGCGGCTCATCTGGGTGTAGAACTCGTCGGCACCGTGACTCGATCGCAGGATCCGGTGCTCGCCGCCGGATGCGGCGCCGGCGTGACCGGGTTCCCAGGCGTCGATGAGTCGAACCGACAGGCCCTGCCGTCGCAGCGCGAGCGCCGTGGTCGCACCGGCGATGCCGCCTCCGACGACGATGGCCGAGGTGTTCCGTCCCCGAGACGTCGACGGCCGGCCCGTGCACGCCCACGCGTTCATGGCGGAGCACCCCGGCGAACTCGCGCTGGTGGAAGTCGAGGGCGCGGGCGGCGAGGAGCGCTGGCTCACCTGCAGCTGGTCGACCCTCTCCGAGGGCGGCTACGTGGCGGTGGCCCGTGACGAGACCGAACGCAAGAAGCTGCAGGACGACAAGGACGGCTGGATCGCGCAGGTGAGCCACGAGCTGCGGACGCCCCTCACGCCCATCAAGGGCTTCCTCCACACGCTCCAGCGCCGAGAGAGCCAACTCGAGCCGGCCGATCGCCAGCACATCTACGAGGTGATGTTGCGGGAGG
>NZ_JAKFCB010000159.1:0-4438 GCF_036676885.1 Aeromicrobium sp. | reverse complement strand
GCGGGACATCGGAGCGGGTGCCGCTGCCCTTGACCCGAACGGTCGGCTCCGCGATCTGGGTCCGGCCGTCGGCGAACTCGCGCACGAGCTCGGCCTGCGTGCCGCCGGTCAGGATCGTGGCGGCCAGAACCGACTGGTAGACCGGGTCGCCGATCGCGTCATAGATCCACCGGGGACCCAGCAGCGTGTGGTCCATCGTGCCGACCAGGAACGACTCGGCCCCGTCGAGCGGCGCACCGCGGTAGGTCCACGGCACCTGCAGGAGCGGCCCGTCCCCACCACGTACGAGGTGGGTCTCCATGCCGACCTCGCCGTCCGGGTCGTCGAAGCGATAGGCGCCGACGTGCTCAAGGGACGAGGCGTCACCGACGAACCAGGGCTGCGTCGGCAGCCACGTCGCCATCAGCTCGGGCTTGGTCGGGGTGATCTCGGCATCGCCGTGCAGAATCGCCATGCAGAGAATCTATCCGAGCGCGATTTCCACGTTTGACGCGCCGGTGAAATGCTCGCAGAGCGGTACCGATCCGAGGATGGTTGGTGCCATGGGCAACAACGCAGGCGCGAACGCGGGCGGCGGCGCCATCTACGGGTTGGGCATCTTCGGTGCGCTCTTCTACTTCTGGCAGCAGGCGGACGGCTTCTGGGACCACGTCTGGTCGCTGTTCGAGGCGGTGTTCTGGCCGGCCTACATGGTCTACCGGGCCTTCGAAGCCATCCCGCACTGAGGACGAACCATCCCTGACACCATGGCCGCATGAACATCGTGGTGCTCGACGACTACCAGCAGGTCGCGTCGGCCCATGCCGACTGGGACTCCCTCGAGGAGGACGTGACGTTCCTCGACCGGCACCTCGAGGGGGAGGAGCTGCTGGCGGCGCTCGAGCGGGCGCACGTGATCGTCGCGATGCGCGAGCGTACGCCGATCGATGCCGACCTGCTGGCCCGGCTGCCCGAGCTGCGACTGATCGTGACGACCGGGCGGCGCAACGCGTCGATCGACGTCGCCGCAGCCCGCGGGCGCGGCATCCCGGTGTGCGGCACGGCCGGACTCGCGTCGTCGACGGTCGAGCACACCTGGGCGCTGATCCTCTCAGCAGTGCGCCACATCCCCGCGGAGGACCGGTCGATGCGCGACGGCGGCTGGCAGACCACCGTCGGCACGGGACTCGCCGGCAGCACCCTCGGCGTCATGGGGCTCGGCCGCCTCGGCTCGCAGGTCGCGACGATCGGTCAGGCGTTCGGGATGGACGTCATCGCCTGGTCGCAGAATCTCGACCCCGAGCATGCCCGGTCCCTCGGCGTACGCCCGGTGTCGAAGGCCGAGCTGATGGCCGGGTCCGACATCGTGACGATCCACCTCGTGTCGAGCGCCCGTACGCACCACCTCGTCGGCGCTGACGAGATCGCCGCGATGCGCCCCACCGCATACCTGGTCAACACCTCACGAGGGCCGATCGTCGACACCGCGGCACTGCTCGAGGCCCTGCACGCAGGCTCGATCGCCGGAGCGGCGATCGACGTCTACGACACCGAGCCGCTGCCGGTCGACGACCCGCTGCGCACCGCCCCGCGCACCGTGCTGACGCCCCACCTGGGCTACGTCACTAACGACGGCTACGACGTGTTCTTCCGCGAGGCCGTCGAGGACATCGCCGCATGGCGGGCCGGAGCGCCGATACGCGTGCTCGACTAACGCAGGCGGGTGATCTCGACCTCGACGAACAGCTCCGAGCCGCCCGACGTCGAGAAGATCCCGCGCAGCGGCGGGCTGTCACCGTAGTCGCGACCCTTGGCGACCACGACGTGACGCGGTCCGGGGGCGATCGCGTTGGTCGGGTCCCAGCCCACCCACTCGCCGTCCCACCACTCGATCCACGCGTGCGACTCGCCTGCGATCGCCTCGCCGATCACCGGCTCCGGCGACGGGTGGAGGTAGCCCGAGACGTAGCGCGCCGGGATGCGCGCCTCACGCAGGATGCCCAGCGTCAGGTGGGCGAAGTCCTGGCAGACGCCGTTCTTGCTGTCCCACGCGTCGGCCGCGGTCGTCGTGACCTCGGTGCTGCCCGGCAGGTAGGCCACGCTGTCGTGCAGGAAGCCGGCCGCGGCCAGGGCGTACTCGCCAGGTGTCATGGCGGCGGCCCGGATCGGCGCTAGCTCGGTCAGCAGCGACGGTGACGGCGCGACCCACGAGGACAGCTCGAGGAACTCGCAGTACTCGTCCTCCACGGTCGACAGGTCGGCCCACGTGGCGGAGTGCGGTCGAACGGGGACGTCCTGCGTCTCGACGACCGCGGTCGCCACGACGGTCAGGTCGGTGTGCGGGTCCTGCACCTCGAACGACGTGACGGTGGTGCCCCAGTAGTCGCGGTACTCATAGCTCCACGGCGGCGGCGTGATCTCGAGCCGCGAGCGCAGGACGTACTGCTCCGAGGTCGTCATCGGCGTCATGCGCGCCTCGTTGAACGACGCGGCCGCGCCCCGCTCGTAGTGGTAGCCGGTCGTGTGCCGGATCCGCATCTGCATGCTCATAAGAGGACTCCGCCGCTCCAGGTGTGCTCCTCGTACTCGGCGAAGTAGCGCGCCGTCACGGCATCGCTCGCCGCGGCGCAGCTGCGCTGCAGGCGCTCCATCTCGACGGGCAGGTCGAACACGATGTCGGCGAGCGGGCGGTACTCCAGCTCGGTGCGAGCGCGGCCGAGCAGCCGCTGGGCCTCGTCGCTGAAGCCCGTACGTTGGCCGCTGCGCTCGAGCTTGGTCAACGCCTTCTCGGCCTGCGCCAGCGACGACACGATCGAGCGCGGGAACCAGCGGTCGAGCAGGAGGAACTCGGCGGCCTGCCGGTCGGCCTCGATGCCGCGGTAGGCGCGGATGAACGACTCGTACGCTCCGCAGGCCCGCAGCGTCGTGGGCCAGGCGACCTGCGGCCCGGACGCCAACGCGGCGGTCGACAGCAGCCGGGCGGTCATGTCGACCCGCTCGATGCTGCGGCCGAGCATGTAGAACTGCCAGCCCTCGTCGCGGGTCATGGTCGAGTCGGCGATGCCGGAGATCATGGCGGTGCGGTTGCGCACCCACGCGAACATGTCGGGCGACCGCATCGCCCGGGCTGTCGGCAGGCCGCGCCACGTCGTGTTGATCGCGGCCCAGATGTCGGTCGAGAGGGTCTCGCGGGCGCGGCGGGCGCTCTCGCGGGCGGCGCCGATCGCCGCGGCGATCGACACGGGAGAGTCGGCGTTGTGCGCCAGCAGGTCGAGGATCATCCAGCGGTTGGGGTTGCCGACGTACTCCTCGACGCCCATGACCGACAGCAGCTGTTCGCACGACGTGCGTTCGTCCATGCCGGGGTCCTCGATCAGGACCTGCATCTGGACGTCGAGGATGCGGGCGGTGTCGTCGGCGCGCTCGAGATAGCGGCCGATCCAGAACAGTGACTGCGCGATCCGGCTCAGCATGGGGGTGCCTCCGCTTCGCGTCCTTTCGACAGGCTCAAGGACCGTGTGGTCACGACCTGGGCAGCGTCCCTTGAGCTTGTCGAAAGGTCCTTGCCCTGTTGCTGTTGCTGTTCCTGCTCCTGCACCTGGACGTCGCGCGCCTCGCCGTCGATCGCAGGGCCGGCGGACTGCGGCGTGCCGGCGACCCGGCTCGCCGCGGGTGCGCCCTCGCCCACGTCCTCGGGATCCGTCGGGCTTGCCAGCACCCAGGTGTCCTTCGACCCGCCGCCGCGGCTCGAGTTGACGATCAGCTCGCCCTCCGGCAGTGCGACGCGGGTCAGCCCGCCCGGGAGGACGAACACGTCGTCGCCGTCGTGCACGGCGAACGGCCGCAGGTCGACGTGGCGCGGACGTACGCCGTCCTCGACCAGTGTCGGCACGGTCGACAGCGAGATGACCGGCTGGGCGATCCAGGCCCGGGGATCGAGCAGGATCTTGTCGCGCAGCTCGTCGAGCTCGTCGCGAGAGGCGGCCGGCCCGATCACGATGCCCTTGCCGCCCGAGCCGTCGACCGGCTTGAGCACGAGCTCGTCGAGGCGGTCCAGCACCTCTTCGCGCTGCTCCGGCTCGCCCATGCGCCAGGTGTCGACGTTGCGCAGGATCGGCTCCTCCGACAGGTAGTAGCGGATGAGGTCGGGGACGTACGTGTAGAGCAGCTTGTCGTCGGCGACACCGTTGCCGACCGCGTTGGCGATCGTCACGTGCCCGGCCCGGGCGGCGTTGATGATGCCGGGGACGCCGAGCGCCGAGTCGGCGCGGAACTGCACGGGATCGAGGAAGTCGTCGTCGATGCGGCGGTAGATCACGTCGACCGGCTCGAGGCCGTTGGTCGTACGCATCATGACCCGGCCGGAGCGGCACACCAGGTCGCGGCCCTCGACGAGCTCGACGCCCATCGTGCGGGCCAGCAGGGTGTGCTCGAAGTAGGCCGAGTTGTAGACGCCCGG
>NZ_JAKFCB010000158.1:0-9915 GCF_036676885.1 Aeromicrobium sp. | reverse complement strand
TCGCGTGCACGCCGGCATCGAGCTCGGCGACGGTGCGCGAGCCCTCAGGGCGGCTGGCTGCCTTGTCGGACAGCTCGGCGAAGAGTTCATCGAAGGTCTTCATCGCGGAGCAGTCTATCGGCGTCCGTCAGGCCAGCGTGCGCAGGAGGTTCCGGGTGGACAGCGCGGCCTCGACTGCCTCGCGACCCTTGTCCTCGCGACTGTCGGGCAGACCCGCACGGTCAAGCGCTTGCGCCTCGTCGTCACACGTCAGCAGCCCGAACCCGATCGGCACGCCGGTGTCGAGGGCGACCCGGTTGAGCCCGTCGGTCGCGGCAGCCGAGACGTACTCGAAGTGCGGGGTGCCGCCCCGGATGATCACGCCGAGCGCGATCACGGCGTCGTAGCCGTCGCGGGCGTACGCCTGACAGAGGATCGGCAGCTCGAACGAACCCGGCGCGCGTACGAGCGTGATGTCCTCGACCTTGGCATCGGCCAGCGCCCGCTCGGCGCCGGCGATCAGGCCGTCCATGACCTCGGTGTGCCAGCTCGACGCGATGATCGCGACCCGCGCGCCACTCGCGTCGACCCGCAGGTCGGGTGCTCCGCCGCCGCTCATGCCGCCACCTCCCTGAAGAACCCACGATACGGAGGCAGCGGCATGAGCCCTGTCTCGTTGTTCGTTCGCCGGCGCTCACTCATGCCAGGTTCTCCAGTCCGGGAAGGTCGTGGCCCATCCGCTCGGCCTTGGTCTGCAGGTAGCGCAGGCTGTCCTCGTTGGGCGCGATCCGCAGCGGCAGCCGTTCGCTGATCTTGACGCCGTACGCCTCGAGGGCGATGGTCTTGTCCGGGTTGTTGGTCAGCAGCCGGGCCGACGTGACCCCGAGGGCGCGCAGGATCTGGGCACCGGCGGCGTAGTCGCGCTCGTCCTCGCCGAATCCCAGCTCGAGGTTGGCATCGACCGTGTCGTGGCCGGAGTCCTGCAGGGCGTACGCCTGCAGCTTGTGCAGCAGGCCGATGCCACGTCCCTCGTGACCGCGGAGGTAGACGACGATGCCGGCGCCGGCGGTCGTGATCTCGGTCATCGACAGCTCGAGCTGAGGTCCGCAGTCGCAGCGCCGCGAGCCGAACACGTCGCCGGTCAGGCACTCGGAGTGGATGCGGGTCAGGACGTCCTCGGTGCCGGGATCGCCGTAGACCAGCGCGATGTGCTCCGAGCCCTCGATCCGGTCACGGAATCCGTGCGCCGTGAACTCGCCGAACTCGGTCGGCAGCCGGGTCGTCGCCAGCCGATCGACCTGCGACTCGTGAAGTCGGCGGTAGACCTGCAGGTCCTCGATCGACACCAGCGCGATGCCGTGCTCATCGGCGAACTCGCGCAGCTGCGGCGCCCGCATCAGCGTGCCGTCGTCGTTGAGCACCTCACCGATGACGCCGGCCGGTGTGAGCCCGGCCAGGCGGGCGATGTCGACAGCCGCCTCGGTGTGGCCCGCGCGCTCGAGCACGCCGCCGTTCTTGGCGCGGAGCGGGATGATGTGGCCCGGTTGCACGAGCTCGAACGGTTCGGTCGCCGAGTCGGCCAGGACCCGGCACGTACGCGCCCGATCGGCGGCCGAGATGCCGGTCGTGATGCCGTCACGGGCGTCGATCGAGATCGTGTAGGCGGTGCGCATCTTCTCGCGGTTGTGCGGCGTCATCAGCGGGATCGCCAGGCGATCGAGGATGTCGCCGGTGATCGGCGCACAGATGAGGCCGCTGGAGTAGCGGACCAGGAAGGCCATCAGCTCGGGCGTGGCCTTGCTGGCGGCGAAGATGATGTCGCCCTCGTTCTCGCGGCTCTCGTCGTCGACGACGACGATGGCCTTGCCGTCGCGGAAGTCCGCGATCGCCCGCTCGATGCTGTCCAGCCGCACGTTCTCGTGCTCGGTCATGCGTGTCCTGCTTTCTCCTGAGCACCCAGCAGGCGCTCGACGTACTTGGCGAGGATGTCCACCTCGAGGTTGACCCGGTCGCCCGGGCCCTTGGTGCCGAGCGTGGTCTCGGCGAGCGTCGTGGGGATCAGCGACACCGAGAACCACGGCCCCTCTTGCGACGACGCAGAGCCGTCGACGACGTCGACCACGGTGAGCGAGGTGCCGTCGACCGTGACGGACCCCTTGGCGACGAGATACTTGGCGAGCTCCTGCGGCAGCCCGATCCGGACGACCTCCCAGTGCTCGCTCGGCGTACGGTCGAGGATCCGCCCGGTGCCGTCGACGTGGCCCTGCACGATGTGACCACCCAGCCGCGCGCCCGCCTTGGTCGCGCGCTCGAGGTTGACCTCGTCGCCGACGGCGAGATCGCCGAGCGAGGTCTTGTCGAGCGACTCCTTCATGACGTCGGCCGCGAACGTGTCGGTGCCGCGGTCCATGACGGTCAGGCAGACGCCGCTGACCGCGATCGAGTCGCCGTGCTGCGCGTCGGAGACGACCAACGGGCCGCGGATCGTCAGGCGCACGGAGTCGCCGAGCTCCTCGACCGCGGTGATCGTGCCCTTCTCCTCGATGAGTCCGGTGAACATCAGTCGAAGTCCTCTCGTTGCATGCGGCCGGGTGTCCCGATGATGCGGATGTCCGGACCGACCATCGTCAGGTCGTGCAGGTCGATCGGCCGCAGGTCGGCCAGGGTCGTGGCCTCGCCCTCGAGCGCGGCGCGGCCCGAGCCGAGCATGGCGGGGGCGATGTAGCCGATCACCCGGTCGATCACGCCGGCGTTCCAGAATGCACCGGCGAGGCGGGGGCCGCCCTCGAGCCAGACGTGCCGGATCTCGTTGTCGATGAGCTTTTGCAGCACGACCTCGGGATCGCGGGACTGGACCAGCAGCGTGGGAGCCACCCGGTCGAACACGCGGTAGTAGTTGGGGATCTTGGTCTCGCCCACCACGACCCGCAGCGGCTGCTGGTCGTACGGGAGCGGGATGTCCTTCTCGTCGCGGACCGAGAGCCGCGGGTCGTCGGCGAGGACCGCTCCGGTGCCCGCGACGATCGCGTCGGACTCCGCTCGGAACTTCTGTACGTCGCGGCGTGCCTCGTCGCTCGTGATCCACTTGCTGGTGCCGTCAGGGGCGGCGCTGAGGCCGTCGAGCGTCGCGGCGTACTTCCACGTCACGAATGGGCGACCCGAGGTCACCGCGAACGTCCACTCGACGTTGAGGTCCGTGGCCTCCTCGGCCATGACACCCGGTTCAACCTCGATGCCGGCCGCGCGGAGCGTCGTGGCGCCTCCGGCCGCTGAGCGGTCCGGGTCGATCTGGCCGAACACGACGCGCGCCACTCCAGCTTCGACCAGCGCCTGGGCGCACGGTCCGGTGCGGCCGGTGTGGTTGCACGGCTCGAGCGTCACGACGGCGGTCGCGCCGCGGGCGGCCTCTCCGGCCTGCGTGAGCGCGTCGATCTCCGCGTGCGGGGTCCCGGCGCCACGGTGCACGCCGATCGCGATCTCACGGCCGTCGGGAGCGAGCAGGACACAGCCGACGCGCGGATTGGGCAGCGTACGTCTGACGGTGCGGGCCACGTCGAGCGCGCGCTGCATTGCGCTGATCTCGGTGTCGGTTGCCATGCGTTCCTCCGGGTCGTGATCCGCTCACGCAACCCGGGGTCATCGGCGTCCTCCATGGCGAAACCGTGACGTGGGGAGTGCCCACCACGGTCCCGACCTCTCGGGACACAATGCTCCTCCCATCCGGACTTTCACCGTCGGTGCCGGAATTTCACCGGCTCAACCGTTGCCCCACCACGAGGATGGGACCGCGGGTCGCGGACTGTCACCGCCGGCTCGGAATTACACCGACCCCGGAGCACGCGAGCGATGTTGCTGCTCGTTGCGCACAAGTCTAGCCGGGTGTCCCGTTCAGTGGGTGTGATGTCCGGCATGTGACCGCAGCTCGGCGACCATGGCATCGGGGTCGTCGGCGCTGAACACCGCAGAGCCGGCCACGAACACGTCGGCGCCCGCGTCGGCGCACCGCTCGATCGTCTCGAGCGACACTCCCCCGTCGACCTGGAGCCAGATGTCGCCGCCGTGCTTGTCGATCAGTGCGCGGGTCCGCTGGATCTTGGGCAGGCAGATGTCGAGGAACTTCTGGCCGCCGAAGCCCGGCTCGACCGTCATGATCAGCACCATGTCGAGCTCGGGGAGCAGGTCCTCGTACGGCTCGATCGGCGTCGCGGGCTTGAGCGCCATCGACGCTCGGGCGCCCTTGGCGCGGATCTCACGCGCCAGGCGTACGGGCGCCTTGGCCGCCTCGACGTGGAACGTGACGCTCTCGGCACCCGCCTCGACGTACGCCGGGGCCCAGCGGTCGGGATCCTCGATCATCAGGTGCGCGTCGATCGGCTGCACCGCGACCTTGGCCAGCGCCTCGATGACCGGGGCGCCCAACGTCAGGTTGGGGACGAAGTGGTTGTCCATGACGTCCATGTGCAACCAGTCGGCGCTCGAGATGCGAGCCGCCTCGGCCTCGAGGTTCGCGAAGTCCGACGCCAGCATGCTCGGGGTGATCTGGATGCCCATGCGGCCAGCGTAGTGGTGCCCGAGCGCCGATCAGGAGGTGGCGGAGTCGCGCACGATGCCGTCGATCACGATGCGCAGCATCGGCCGGGCCTGCTCGACGTCGAGGCCGGCCTGGTCGACGACCGTCGCCACGCCGCTCACCAGCCGAACGACCTGATGCGGCTCGACGCTGTCGCGCAGTGCGTCGGTCTCGATCAGGTGAGTGATGACGCGGTCGTTGGCGTCGTTGAGCATCTGGCACTTGCGGTAGATCGGCGAGGCCGGGTCGTCCATCGCGGCGCTGAGCTTGGCGGCCGCACCACGATGCAGCGTCATGTGCTTGACCAGGTCGACGAACCAGCGCTCGAGCTTCTCGCGAGCCGGGACGTCCGCCTCGACCGCGGCCATGCTGTCGGCCACGACCCGGTCGGTCCAGTCACGCATCAGGGCATCGATCAGGTCGTCCCGAGTGGGGAAATGGCGGTAGAGCGTGCCCGGTCCGACACCCGCGCGCTTGGCGATCTCGTCGAGCGAGCCCTCGGCGCCTCGCTCGGCGAAGACCTCCCGCGCAGCGGCGACGAGCTTGTCGTAGTTGCGCTGTGCGTCGGCACGGAGCGGCTTGACGACCTCCTCGGAGACCTCGGCCTCCGCAGGCGTGATGGACGCCACAGCGCTACCTCCCTTGATTAACCGGAGACAGTCTCCGTATAGTCATCCGAAGAACCGGAGCCCTTCTCCGTTCGAGTGTACGACACTCCACTTCTCGGGACAGGAATCCCCACCATGACCTCCATCACCGACGCACCACCGGCGCAGCGCCGCGCTGCGTACGGGCTCGCTATCGTGCTCACGGCACAACTCATGCTCATCCTCGACGCGACCGTCGTGAATGTCGCTCTCCCCCTCATGCGGGTCGACCTCGGGTTCAGCCCGGCCAACCTGTCGTGGGTCCTCAACGCCTATTCGCTGGCCTTCGGCGGCCTCCTGCTCTTCGGCGGCCGACTCGGCGACGTGATCGGGCGCCTGCGGGCGTTCGAGATCGGCGTCGGTCTCTTCACCGTCGCGTCGCTGCTCGGCGGACTCGCCCAGGACCCCGCGATGCTCATCGCGTCTCGTGCCCTGCAGGGTGTCGGCGCCGCGATCGCCGCACCCAGCGTGCTGGCGCTGATCACCGCGAGCGCACCGGATGAGTCCGCCCGCAACCGCGGACTGGCCCTGTTCAGCGCGGTCTCGTCAGCGGGCGCCTCGATCGGCCTGATCCTGGGTGGCGCCCTGACCGGCTTCGCCTCGTGGCGCTGGGCCCTGATCATCAACGTGCCGATCGGCATCATGGCCGTCGTGCTCGTCCGGCGGTTCGTCCCGGAGACGACCCGCGAGCGCGGTCACTTCGACGTCCTCGGAGCGATCACCGCGACCGCCGGTTCCGTGGCCCTGGTGTACGGCTTCATCAACGCCGCGGACCACAGCTGGACCTCGCCCGGCACGATCACGGCGTTCGTGGCCGCAGCGGCACTCCTCGGATCGTTCGCCGGGATCGAGCGCCGGGCCCGGCAGCCGTTGCTCGAGCCGACCATGCTGCGCTCGCGGCCGCGCGTCGCGGCCCTGGCCACGATGACCCTCGTGATCGGCGCGCAGTTCGCGCTGTTCTTCCTGCTGGTGCAGTTCATGCAGCGCACGCTCGGCTTCGGGGCGTTCGAGTCCGGGGTTGCCTTCCTGCCGCTCAGCCTGGCGATCTTCGCGGTCTCCCGCGTGACGCCACGCCTGGTCGCACAGTTCGGCACCTGGCCGCTCATCACGGCCGGTGCGGCTCTGGCGCTGGTCAGCCTGGTGTGGCTGCGTGAGCTGACCGACGCCAGCACGTACTGGGCTGATCTGGCCGGACCGCTGCTGATCAACGGCATCGGCGTCGGCCTGTTGTTCATGCCGCTCACGGTCGTCGTGCTGTCGGGCGTCGAGCCCAGGCACGCCGGCACCGCGTCGGGCCTGCTGCAGACGACGCAGCAGATCGGCGGTGCGCTGGGCCTTGCGGTGATCGTCACGGTGTACGCATCGAACGCGGTCCCCGGTGAGTTCACGCCCGGGCTGCGCGAGGCGATGGACACCGGGTCGATCCTGGCCCTGGTCGCCCTCGTGGTCGCGGCCGTCGCGACCGTCGGCGGTCGCCGGGCGTCGAGCTCGCCGGAGCTGGTGTCAGCTGCGGCGGAGTAGCGCGCAGAACATCGCATCGGTGCCGTCGATGTGGGGCCACCACTGGTGGGTGGTCTCCACGTCGACGTCATCTCGTCCGGCGGTGACTGCGTCAAGGACGCCGCGCGTCTCCCGGACGTGCGGCGAGCAGGTCGCGTAGACCACGACTCCCCCGGGGCGTACGAGCTCAAGCGCGCGGGTGAGCAGCGCTTCCTGCAGCGGGACGAGCTCCTCGAGGTCGGCCTCGGACCGGCGCCAACGCGACTCCGGCCGGCGGCGGAGCGCGCCGAGGCCGGTGCACGGGGCGTCGACCAGGACCCGGTCGAACGACGCGGACTCCCACGGGCCGTGTCGCCCGTCGGCAGTCGTCACCTCCACGTTGTCGAGCAGGCGTACGCCCTGGCGCACCAGCTCGGCCCGGTGCTCCAGCACCTCGTTGGCGACGAGCGCGGCACCACGTTGCTTCGCGAGCGCGCCGAGAAGGGCCGCCTTGCCGCCGGGTCCGGCGCAGAGGTCGAGCCAGCGTGTGTCGGTGCCGTCGACAGCCGCCTCGGCGAGCGTGATCGCCACGAGCTGGGATCCCTCGTCCTGCACGCCGGCCCGGCCGTCGCGGACCTGCGGTATCGCTCCGGGGTCGCCGCCCTCGTCGAGGATGCGGGCATAGGGCGAGAGCTTGCCCGGGGTGCCGGGCAGCGCGTCGGGACTGCAGAGGCCCGGACGAGCCACGAGGGTGACCCTGGGTGGGGCGTTGTCGGCCGCCAGCAGCTTGTCGATCTGCGCCGCGTGGCCACCAAGGGCCTCGCGCAGGGCCTTGACGATCCAGACCGGGTGCGACGTGCGTACGGAGCGGGCCTCGTCGCCCTCCAGTCCGGCCGTGACGACCTCCAGCCAGCCGTTGAGGTCCTTCTGGCCGATCTTGCGCAGCAGCGCGTTGGCGAAGTGCACCGGCTTGTGCCCGATCTCGCGGCGGACGAGGTCGACCGTCTCCGACACCGCGGCATGCGCGGGCACCCGCATGCTGAGCAGCTGGTGCGTGCCGAGCCGCAACGCGTCGAGCACCGGGGGGTCGATCGAGCCGAGCCCCTTGCTGGCGACGTGACCGATGATCGCGTCGTACGTGCCCTGCCGGCGTACGGTGCCGTGCACGAGCTCCGTGGCGAACGCCGCGTCTCGGCCCTCGATGTGGTGCTCGGCGAGCATCGCCGGCAGGACCAGGTTGACGTACGCGTCGCGCTCCGCGACCGCCCTCAGGACGTGGAACGCGACGGCGCGAGTGGGATCGCTCATGCCGCCGCCTCCAAGGAGGGCCAACGGCAAGGAGGGGTCGGCACCAGATCCTGTTGGTGAGCTCGCTGGCGCTCGCTCACAGGAATGCCGCGCCGTCGGGGAGTGACGTGCCGCGGGCCCAGTCGGCGGCGGGCATGCGCTTCTTGCCGAACGCCTGGACGTCGCCGAGCACCAGATCGGTCGTCGTGGTGCCGACCCTGACCTCCTGCTTGCCGATCGACAGCTGTCCGGGCACCAGCGTGCGCTCGTCGGCGATCGTCGCGGGGCCGATCTTGACCCTTTCGCCCTCGAGCAACGTCCAGGCACCCGGCGCGGGCGTGCAGCCCCGGATGTGCCGGTCGATCGCGAAGGCCGGGCGGTTCCAGTCGATCCGCGCGTCCTCGGTCGTGAGCTTGTGGGCGTACGAGATGTTGTCCTCGGGCTGCGCGACGGCGGCGATGTCACCGTCCTCGATGTGGTCGATGACGTCGACGAGCAGCTTGCTGCCCCAGTCGGCGAGGCGGGCGAGCAGCTCCGCGGCGGTGTCGTCCTCGCGGATGCGCTCGGTGATCGAGCCGAGAACCGGTCCGGCGTCGAGCTCCTCGACCAGGCTGAACACCGTCGCGCCGGTGACCTCGTCGCCGGCCATGATGGCCCGCTGCACCGGTGCGGCGCCGCGCCACGCCGGGAGCACGGAGAAGTGCAGGTTGATCCAACCGAACTTCGGGATGTCGAGCGCCTCACGGCGGATCAGTGCGCCATAGGCGACGATCGGGATGCAATCAGGAGCGATCTCCCGCAGCCGGTCCATGAAGCCGGGGTCCGAGGGTTTCGCGGGCTTGAGCACCTCGATGCCGTGCGCTGCGGCGGTCTCGGCGACCGGCGACGGCGTGAGCGTACGACCGCGGCCGGCCGGAGCGTCGGGCCGGGTGATCACGGCGACGACATCGTGGCGGCTCGCGATGAGCGCCTCGAGAGTCGGGAGGGCGGTCTCGGGCGTACCAGCGAAGACGACTCTCACGGCGTCGAGTCTAGGCGCGCGTGCCGTGGCGGTGGTCAGAGGGACAGCGGGTCGACCTGGATGCGCAGGCCCGGCAGCTTGGCGGCGCTGCGCTCAGCGGCCAGTGCCGCGAGCGCGGCAGCGAGGTCTGCACCTTCGCGGCGAGGGGTTCGCAGAATCAGCCGCTCCCCCGCCTCGGTCGAGCGCGGGTCGACCGGGACCGGTCCGAGGATCTCGGTGTGCGGCGTCCAGGTGCGATCGGCCAGATCGGCGAGGACCTCGTCCGGGCCCGCCACGGTCGCCAGCCGTGCCGTGGGTGGCAGGTGCGTCTCGGCTCGGCTCGCGAGCTCCCGCGCAGCGAAGCCTGCGGGATCGGCGCGTACGAGGGCCTGCAGCGTGTGGGCGTCACCGACGGCGACCGCTGTGCCGCCCGGACCCGCGAGCGCGAGTGCGTTGAACCAGCGCCGGTGGGACTCCTCCTCGACGCGTACGTCCTCGCGGGCCAGCATGAGCCAGGTGTCGAGCAGGATCACGACCTCATAGCCGCCGGCCACATGTGGCTCGGCCCCGGGTGTCGCGAGCACCAGCCGGCGCCCCGGCTCGACCTCGTCGAGGATCGTCTGGCCGCCCGAGGTCACGACCTCGAGGTCCGGGAACGCGCGGGCGAACTCCTCAGCGGTGCGCAGCGCGCCGACGACGGGCGAACGCAGCTCGGTGCCCTGGCAGTGCGGGCAGGTCCACGGGGAGGCGCCGCGGCCGCACCAGCGGCACGCAATCGGCGCTGAGGCGGCGGGCTGGCCCAGCGGTCCGTGACAGGTCGTGCAGCGGGCCGGCTGGCGGCAGGTCTGGCACGACAGCGACTCGCGATAGCCGCGCCGCGGGACCTGCACCAGGACGGCGCCCTTGGCGGACCGGATCGCGCGGAACGCCTCCTGCGGCAGGCGGACCGGTGC
>NZ_JAKFCB010000157.1:0-2930 GCF_036676885.1 Aeromicrobium sp. | reverse complement strand
CGATGCCCTTGACGTCGAGCAGGTCCTCGACGGAGCCGAACCGGCCGTTCTCCTCCCTCCAGTCGAGGATCGCCTGGGCCGTGACCGGGCCGACGCCGGGCAACGTGTCTAGCTGTTCGGCGGAGGCGGTGTTGAGGTTGACCTTGGCGCCCACGGGGGCGCCGGCGGCGGCTCCTGCCGCGGGTGCCGGCGCGGCGACCGGCTCCATGCCGACGAGGATCTGCTCGCCGTCGGTCAGGACCCGCGCCATGTTGAGCGACGCGGTGTCGACGCGGCCCTTGAGGCCGCCGGCTGCCTCGATCGCCTGGTAGACGCGCGATCCCTTGGGCACCGTGACGATGCCGGGCTTGCGGACCTTGCCGACGACGTCGACGATCAGCTCGGCCGCCGGCTTCCTGGGCGCTCCGGCAGGCGCGCTGGACTCGGCGAAGGCCAGAGGCGCGGCGGGCTCACTCGTCTCGGGCCGGCCGGACAGCAGCCACCACACGAGCAGCACCGATCCGGCGACGGCGATCGTCGCGAGCACCTTGACGTGCGGGAGCTCGACGGTGCGGCGGGCGCGGACCGGGTCGGACTCCTCGACGGGCGGCAGCTCCGCGTCGAAGGAAGCCGCGAGCTGGGCCAGCCTGCGCCGCGCGATCTCTGCACGCGTCTCGTCTGGCTGGGTGGGAGGGCGCCGCTTCACACATCGACGCTAGGCAGGGCGGGTCATCTCGCGCGTGGGTTCCAAGAGCGGCTGTGGACGGCGCCGAGTCCCGTGCGTCCCGTGGAAAACCTTGCGTCGCGTCATGGGGCGTGGACCCTAGGTCACCGCTCGACGCAAGGTGGGTCAGCAGCGGGGGGTGACGGTCACCGAGATCATGCCGGGGCCGACGTGGGCACCGATCGAGGCGCCGACCTCGTCGACACCGATCGAGTCGAGCCCCAGCGCGCCGGCGAGGCGCTCGGCGACGGCGGTTGCCACGCCCAGGCTCGACAGGTGCTGGACGCCGATGTCGAAGCCCTTGTCGCAGGACTGCGCCTTCTCCACCGCGAGCGACTCGAGGCGGCCGAGTGCCTTGGCCTGCGTGCGTACGCGCTCGAGCGGCACGACCAGCCCGTCGGTGATCGTGAGGATCGGCTTGACCGCGAGTGCGGATCCGATCAGGGCCGCTGCGGCGCCGACCCGGCCGCCCCGCTTGAGGTACTCCAGCGTGTCGACGTACAGCAGGACGGTCGAGGACTCGCCGGCCCGGCGAGCCGCCTCCGCGACGCCCATCGCGTCCTCGCCGTTGTCGCGAGCGGTCGCGGCACGGCCTGCGGCGAAGCCCGTGGCGATGCCGACCTGCGTCGAGTCGATGCAGGTCACCGGCACCGATGCCTGCTTGGACGCCAGCACCGCGGAGTCGAGCGTGCCGGACATCTTGGCGCTGAGGTGCACCGAGACGATCGCGTCGGCGCCCTCGGCGGCAAGCCGCTCGTAGACCGCGAGGAAGTCGTCCGGGGTCGGCCGCGACGTGCTGACCGGGATGAACGAGGCGAGCGCCTCGGCGATCATGTCGGCGGTGACGTCGACGCCCTCGGTGTAGGTCTCGGCGCCGATGATGACCTGCAGCGGCACGACCGAGATGCCCTCGCGTTCTGCGTCGGCGGGCGACAGCGAGGACGTCGAGTCCGTGACAATGCCAATGGTCATGAGCGAAGACTATAGGCGGAAAGCACGTCTTAGACGACGATGCTGACGAGCTTGGGCGCCCGCACGATGACCTTGCGGACCTCGCGACCGTCGATCGACCGTACGACGTTGGGCTCGGCCAGCGCGAGCGCGGTGAGCTCCTCGTCGGAGATGTCGGGGCTGACCTCGATCTTGCCCCGCACCTTGCCGAGCACCTGGACGACGCACGTCACGGACGCGGCAGCGAGGTGAGCGGGGTCGGCGACCGGGAACGGAGCATGCGTCAACGTCTCGGCATGGCCCAGGCGGGACCACAGCTCCTCACCGAGGTGGGGCGCCAACGGGGCCAGCATCAGGACGAGCGGCTCGACGGCCGCCCGGCTGCGCACGCCCTCCTTGGTCAGGTGGTTGGTCAGCTCGATCAGCTTGGCCACCGCGGTGTTGAACCGCATGTCCTCCATGTCGCTGCGCACGCCGTCGATCGTGACGTTGAGGACGTGCAGCGTCGCGGCGTCGAGCTCCGCGTCGTCGGCGAGCAGCTCACCGGTGTCCTCGTCGACGAGCAGGCGCCACACCCGCTGCAGGAACCGCTGGGCGCCCACCACCGCACGGGTCTCCCATGGCCGCGACACGTCCATGGGGCCCATCGACATCTCGTAGACCCGCAACGTGTCAGCGCCGTACGTCTCGTACATCTCGTCGGGCGTCACGGCGTTCTTGAGGCTCTTGCCCATCTTGCCGAACTCGCGGGTGACCTGCTCGTCCCTGAACCAGTACGTCTTGCTGCCCGCCTCGTCGACGCGCTCCTCGACCTCGGCGGCCTCGACGTAGACGCCGCGCGCGTCCTTGAACGCATCGGCCTGGATGTAGCCCTGGTTGAACAGCTTGTGGAACGGCTCCTCGCTCGACACGTGGCCGAGGTCGAACAGCACCTTGTGCCAGAAACGCGCGTAGAGCAGGTGCAGCACGGCGTGCTCGACGCCACCGACGTAGAGGTCGACCCCGCCGGTCTCCCCCGGCTTGCGCGGCCCGAGCCAGTAGCGCTCGTTCTCGGGGTCGACGAGCTTCTCGGCATTGTGCGGGTCGGCGTATCGGAGCTCGTACCACGAGGATCCGGCCCAGTTGGGCATCGTGTTGGTCTCGCGCCGGTAGGTCTTGGGGCCGTCGCCGAGGTCGAGCTCGACGTTGACCCACTCCGGCACCCTCGCCAGCGGCGGCTCGGGATTGCTGTCGGCGTCCTCGGGCTCGTAGGTCTTGGGCGAGTAGTCCGGCACCT
>NZ_JAKFCB010000156.1:0-7509 GCF_036676885.1 Aeromicrobium sp. | reverse complement strand
GACACGACCGTCATCAGGGCGAGCGAGACGACGGCGAGGACCGGGCCCGTGCGTATGCGGGCTCCGTCCCGGGTTTCTGTGGTGCTCATGATGGTTCTCCTCTTGGCTGAAATTCTGTGCATGTTGAATTAAAATTCATCGTATGTTGAATTGTCAAGGGGTGCAGGCATCCTTTCGACCCGTCCGGACGACCGAGTAGGTTCGTCGGGTGCGCATCGCGACCTGGAACGTCAACTCCATCCGCAGCCGCATCGACCGGGTCACCGGTTGGCTCGAGCGCAACGACATCGACGTGCTCGCCATCCAGGAGACCAAGTGCCGCGAGGACCAGTTCCCCGGCCTCGAGCTGTCGGCGATGGGCTACGACTACGCCCACTTCGGGCTCAACCAGTGGAACGGCGTCGCTCTGCTCTCACGCGTCGGGCTCGACGACATCACGACGTCGTTCGCGGACGACCAGCCCATGTTCGGTGACCCGGAGATCGTCGAGGCGCGGTCGATCGGCGCCACGTGCGGCGGCGTCCGCGTGTGGAGCCTCTACGTGCCCAACGGACGTACGCTCGACGACCCCCACTACGTCTACAAGCTCGCGTGGCTCGAGCGGCTGCGCCAGGCGTCGATCGAGTGGCTCGCCGAGAACCCCGGGGGCCAGATCGCGCTGACCGGCGACTGGAACGTCGCGCCGCAGGACGAGGACGTGTGGGACATGTCGAAGTTCGAGGGCCACACCCACGTCTCGAAGCCCGAGCGCGAGGCATTCCAGGCGATCCTCGACGCCGGCTACGCCGATGTCGTACGCCCGCACACCCCGGGTGAGTTCACCTACTGGGACTACCAGCAGCTCGCGTTCCCCAAGAAGCGCGGCCTGCGCATCGACTTCATCCTGGCGTCGGAAGCGCTGGCGTCGCGCGTCGACCGGGCGTGGATCGATCGCGAGGAGCGCAAGGGCAAGGGCGCGAGCGACCACGCACCCGTCGTCATCGAGATCAGCTGACTGAGCGGCTACCGAAGAGGCCGCGGGTCTCGCTCCACAGGGCGGCGGACAGCCGGTCCTTCGCGCTGTCGATGAAGGCCCTGGTCAGATGGCTGCCCTGCCGGTAGACCAGCACATTGCCGATCACCGGGGCGCAGCGATCCGTGTCGGGGCACACGGTGTCGGCCATGTCCACGACTGCGACGCCGGGCACCTGCTCGGCGGCTGCCCTCTGCACGTCCGCACCCGAGTGGCGGATCGCCTGCGTCTTGTCGAACGCGCAGGCGGGCAGGTCCCTGGAGTGCTGGGCGACGCACTCGTAGACCACCTCGTCCGGCGCCGGGTTGTCCAGCAGGGCGACGACCGGGATGTCGGCCTTCGTGAGCTTCGACCAGTAGTCGACGAGTCCGGCCTGCATCGCCGCGCGGTCGGCCGGCTTGCCCCCCGTATCGCCGGCCGGCACGGCTGTGGAGTGCCGGTGCGACGTGATCACGAGGTCGGGCTTCATCGCCAGGATCCTGCGCATCACGTCCTTGCCCCAGGCGCGGCAGTTCTCCCCGTCAGCGCCGCCGCGGTGAGCAGCGGTGAACGGGCAGGCCGACTTGGTGAGCTGCACGAGCTTCCAGTCCTGCGCCTTCGCGATCGAGCTGAGCGCGGTCTGCCACTGCACGATCTTGGAGTCGCCCACGATGACGACCGTGCGATCGCCCTTGAGGTCGCCGAACTCGCACGCCACCGGCTTGGCTCCGTGGAGGACCTGGCACTCCTTGCGGGTGTCGTACTGCGGCGGCCGGTCCTTGGGCGCGTCGATCGGGAGGGGCCGCATCCTGTCCACGGCCTTGATGTCGCTCCAGACCACGCCGGCATTGGCCGGGTCGTCGAGGGCGAGCGCGCCGGGGCTGTCCGATGGCGAGGCCTCCTTGACGACCGCGCCGAGCGCCACCGAGGCGTTGAGGCTGAAGCCGATGCCGACGCCGAGGGCCGTGAGGGCAGCGCCGATGCCGAGCGCGCGTCCCGTGGGTTTGAACGGCGTGCCGAACCGGACGGGGTTCTCTATGAGCTTGTGGCACAGCCACGCCGGGACGACCGACGCGATCATCAGCAGCACGGTCCAGCGCAGGCGGAGGTCGGGGTACTTCGCCTGGGCGGCGACCAGCATCGGCCAGTGCCACAGGTAGATCGAGTAGGAGAGGCCGCCGATCCACACCATCGGACGCACGCTGAGCAGCCGTTGCGGCGAGAACCGCGCCTCGGTGATGCCCCCGGCGATCATCAGGGCCGCGCCGACCGTCGGCACCAGGGCATTGACGCCCGGCCACGTGGTCGAGCCGTCGAACGCCATCGCCGCGTATGCGATCGCGGCGAGGCCGAGCCAGCCTCCGATCGCGCGCAGCACAGGCGGGAGCTGCCCGACCCGGCTCGCCGACAGGGCGAGGAGGGCGCCGATGCCGAGCTCCCAGATGCGGGTCGTCGACACGAAGAACGCCGTGCCCGAGTTGTCGTGGGACTGCTGGACCGAGTACGCGAACGAGGCGAGCGTCACGAGCCCCAGCACGCCGAACGCGCCGAGCCTCCACCGCCGCGCGGCGACCAGTGCGACGAGCACCATCAGCAGGGGCCACAGGACGTAGAACTGCTCCTCCACCGACAGCGACCAGTAGTGCTGGACCGGCGATGCGCCGATGTCCTCGGCGAGGTAGTCGACGGACCGGTCGGCCAGCCTCCAGTTCACGACATAGAGAGCCGCCGACACGATGTCGCCGCCGAAGTCCTGCCGCTGGGTGATCGGCAGCCAGACGTACGTCACGAGCGCCGAGAACAACAGGACCGTCGCGCTGGCCGGCAGCAGTCGCTTGACGCGCCGGGCCCAGAAGTTACCGATGCGAACCGTGCCCGTACGCGCGACCTCGCGCGCCAGCAGCCCGGTGATGAGGAAGCCGGACAGGACGAAGAAGACGTCGACGCCGACGAAGCCACCGGAGAACCACGGCAGGCCGGCGTGGAACGCCAGCACCACACCGACCGCGATCGCCCGCATCCCCTCGATGTCCAGCCGCAACAGCCGTCCATGGTCCTCACGGACCGCAGCCGGACGCTGTCGGCTTGCTCGGAGCATCGTCGAGATTCCAATCTGCTGCGGGAAGGGGGCGGGCACCGGCATCGGCCAGGTTCGCCCGGCAGTCATGCTCACGGTCGGGGTGCCAGGTGGCGCGTGCCAGAATACCCGACAGGCTCCTCACCACCCCAATCGTCCTCGTCACACCGACAGGTCCGCCCGGCTGGGACCGCAACCGGCCATTGGTGGGCATTCGCCCCATTGAGGTAACCTTCCGCAGGCAGCAAACCCACCATCAAGGAGCCTGTTTTGTCCATCGACATGGCCATCATCGGCCTCGGTTACGTCGGACTCCCGTTGGCCCAGCAGGCATCCCGGTCCGGCCTCAGCGTCGTCGGTTTCGACGTCAACGGCGCGATGGTGGACACGCTCAACGGCGGCATCAGCCACATCGACGACCTGACGGACGCCGACATCGCCGAGATGATCTCCCTCGGCTTCAAGGCGACCACGGACGAGGGCGCGCTCGCCGAGGCCGACGCCATCGTGATCTGCGTCCCGACACCGCTGTCGATCGAGGGTGAGCCGGACCTCGGAGCCGTCATCGCGGCGACGACGACGATCTCGCGCCAGCTGCGCAAGGCGCACCTGGTGGTGCTGGAGTCGACGACCTATCCGGGCACGACCGACGAGGTCGTCAGGCCCATCCTGGAGAAGGCCGGCCTGAAGGCCGGCACCGACTTCCACCTGGCGTTCAGCCCCGAGCGGGTCGATCCCGGCAACCCCACCTACGGCATCGCCAACACCCCCAAGGTGGTGGGCGGCCACACCGCAGCGTGCACGGACGTCGCCACCGAGTTCTACGGCCGATTCATCGAAACGGTCGTGCCCTCGAAGGGCACCCGCGAGGCCGAGATGACCAAGCTGTTGGAGAACACCTACCGGCACATCAACATCGCCCTGGTCAACGAGATGGCCCAGTTCTGCCACGAGATGGACATCGACCTCTGGGAGGTCATCCGCAACGCGGCGACCAAACCCTTCGGGTTCCAGGCCTTCTTCCCCGGACCCGGCGTCGGCGGGCACTGCATCCCGATCGACCCGAACTACCTGTCGTACAAGGTCCGGTCGACCCTGGGCCGCCCGTTCCAGTTCGTCGAGCTCGCCCAGTCGATCAACCTGCAGATGCCGTCGTACGTCGTGGAGCGGGTCACCGACCTGCTCAACGAGGAGGGCAAGGCGCTGCGCGGGGCGACGATCCTGCTGCTCGGTGTCACCTACAAGCCCAACATCGCCGACCAGCGCGAGTCACCCGCGACACCCCTGGCCCGGCTGCTGCTGGACAAGGGCGCCAATCTGGTGTTCCACGACCCGCACGTCGACGACTGGCGGCCCGACGGCACCTCCGTCACGCGCGCGCCGGATCTCGATGAGGCACTGCGCACCGCGGATCTGTCGGTCCTCCTGCAGAACCACCGCGAGTACGACCTCGGGCACCTGGCCACCACAGCCCGCCGGCTGTTCGACACGAAGGGCGCGACGGACGATCCGGCTGTCGTGCGCCTCTGACGCGGTGACCTACTCGGGGATGTCCCCGAGCCGGGAGATGTGCGTCGCACGCTCCTGCCACGCCTGCGACGGCAGCGGTCCCAGCACCTCGGTGTAGACGTCGCGGACCACCTCGGCCTGCCCTGCCCAGGAGAACCTGTGACGCAGCTTCTCGTCTCCGCGAATCCGATCCGCGAGCCGGTCGTGGTCGGCCAGGGCCTGCTCGACCGCTCGGACGAAGTCCGGAACATCGTTCGCGCGATGCACGGTGCCCAGCCCCAGCTCGCGCACCAGCTGGGCCTGGACCGGGGTGTCACTGGTCACGATCGGCAGACCGGCGGCGACGTACTCGCAGAACTTGTTGGTCAGTGCCACGTCGTGGTTGCCACTGCGGAGCAGCGGGCTGAGGCCGAGCGTCGCGGTCCGGATGTAGTCCGGGACCAGCCCCGGTTCGACGTACGGCAGGACGTGGAACCGGTCGACGACACCCAGCTTCTTGGCGCGCGCCCGGAGCTCACCGGTGATCAGACCCTCGTGCGCGACGACGAGCAGGTGCGCATCCGGGAGGCCGGCCAGGCCGTCGACGGCCGTCGCGACTCCGCGCGCGCGATTGAGACCTCCGACGTACACCAGGAGCGGGGTCTCGGGACCGAGCGCGAGCAGCTCGCGAACGTCGGTGACCGCCTCCCCCGGGGGCGGATCGATCGGCGCATTGAGCACGACGTCGGGCCTGTGCCGGAGGCCGTGGTCGCGTTGCAGGTGGTCGGCCAGCGGTTCGGACACCGTGATCACCCGGTCGGCAGCGTGGATGAACTCGCTCTCCAGATCGCAGTACGCCGCCACCACACGTGGATCGACGACCGCGAGGCCGGGGAGGTATTCGTGCGCGTCGTAGATGACTCTGACGACTCTTCCGCCGGCGGCCGCGCGCTGGGCGGCCCGGATCGCGACGCCGAGGAGGAAGACGTCGTGCACGTGGATGAGGTCCGGCCTCAGCTTGTCCAGCATCGGTCCCAGGACGAAGTCGCGATCGAGCGTCTGGGGCAGCGCCCGCCGCCACCTGGCCAGCCCTGACCTGCGATAGAAGGTCAGCACCCGGCGTCGGTGCTCGCCCACGCCGAGGTCGCTGCCGGCCGAGAATCGCGCTCTCCACCGGCGCATCAGCCCCACCTTGATGCCGCGCGCACGGAACACGGCCCGGCGGACCTTCAGTCCGGCCTTCGCCCTCGCGAGCGTGCGCCCCGCCCGACGCTCATCGGGCGGGTCCGTTGCCACGGGCTCGCGGTAGCGATCTCGCCGGATCCCTCCTTGAAGGGCGGTCAGCTCTCGCTGCCGGTGTTCCAGCAGTCGTTTGGCGCGTTGCTGCTCCTCCGGGTTGCTGAACCAGGGCGTGATGCGCTCGATGAGCCCCCGACCCGGATCCGAGAGGGGATGGCCGATCACCGGGGTGTTCACGACGACTCCGGCGACGACACTGCGGCCCCGATGGGCACGACCGGCCACGCCGAGTGCCGTGACGTCCAGGCCCCACCCCGCCACGGTCTGCGCATACTTCATGACCCGCGCATCGATCACGACATCGTTGCCCGACACCATCGCGACCCTGGTGCCGATCGGCGTCGGGAGCCAGTCGGCGGGCACGCGGTCAGGGCTGTCGAGGAACGACGACAAGGCCGCTGCGGACTGCCCGCCGGCGTGGACCTGCTCGACGAAGGCTCGTCCCCGGGCGGCGGCCTGACGGGCCGCCTCGGGCTCTGCCATCAGCTCGCGGATCCGGTCGACGATCGTCTCGGCGTCCACCTCGATCACCGGCAGGTCCACACCCGTGAGGTCCCGCACCGTGGACCGGGTTGCCTCGGAGACGTGGCCCAGCACGACCCGCCCTGCCGCCATGCCTTCGCAGGCCGCCACACCGTAGGACCCGATCGCCAGCTGGTCGATGACGATGTCGGCGCCGCGGAAGACCGCCGGCATGTCGCTGTGCGGAATGCCCTCCACTCGGCGGTAGACGATCTCCCCGGCGTCGTGCAGCTGCTGAAGCAGCGGGTCGACGAGCTCCGACCCCTTCATCCAGCCCTGGCTCGGCGCATGAGCCAGGACGGGAACCCGACGCTCCATGACCGGGTCGTCGGTGCGCCATACGTCGAGGTCGACCACGACCGGGCACCAGGTCGCACCGGGCGCGAATTCCAGGAGGTCGGGGGTCGACACGAAGACGGACCCCGGATAGCTGTTGTACATGCGCGACGTCCGGCGGGCGAATCTCTCGTACTTGTCGACCTCCTCCGGGTCGGCGTTCCGGAACGGCGACCATGGCTCGATCTCGATGTGCCGGCTCGGCAGCCGCAGGTCCGACCCGTGCGCCAGGAAAGCGACCTTCAGCCCCCTGGCGAGCAGTCGCGACACGTCCCGCATGGCGTCGCGGTCCTTGGCCGGGCCGAACAGGGACCGGCCGGCCTCGATCACGACGTGCGTGTAGTTCGCCGCGACGTAGTCCAGGAACTCGCGATGGAACTTCTTGTCGCTCCGGTACGTCTCCAGGTCGACCTGGATGTCGGCGGGAAAGTCGAAGCCCTCGTTCCGGGGCGCGTAGCTGTGCGCCGACGTGTCCGGCACCCGCTGGTCGAGAGCGCGCGCCCACAGCGTCGCCTGGCTGCTGAAGTTGGCCGGCCCGATGAGCACCCGCCGGGCTGTCGTCAGCCGTGGTACGGGCCCGAGCGGGTGGAATCCCTCGACCAAAGCCACTGGTTCTCCTTGTCGACGGTATCGAGTGCCCTAGCGTACTGACCGTACCCGTGACCTCCGGGCGGCGCGTGCACCCGCCCGCGTAGCCTTGCACCGGATGACACGGTACCGATCTGAAGCTCAGGAGCTGGTGTGATGTCGGCAACGATCAAGGCAGGCGCCCAGGTGGCCGACTCCGCCGCCGTCG
>NZ_JAKFCB010000155.1:0-17746 GCF_036676885.1 Aeromicrobium sp. | reverse complement strand
CCGATGCGTTCGCCGGAACGGCACCGGCACCGGGTGGCCCCTTCACGCTCGGCGACTGGAGCGACAGCGAATGGGGACCCGTGCTGGCCGGCACCGCGGGCTGGATCGGCGTACGCCTCGACAAGGGCGAGCCGCGGGAGGTCGGCTGGGGGCTGCTCGTCGAGGGCGTCGTCGAGTCCGTGACGGTCGGAGACGCCGACGCCCTGATCCATCTGCGAGGCCGCTACAGCGCCCCCGGCAGCGTCTAGGATCGGGCGCCGCAGCCGCTATCGTGGGGCCGCGCGCGGGCATCGGGCCCTCGCGACGCCGAACTCATCGGAGGAACTCGTGCAGACGTTCGTCCTCAGCGTCAATGCCAGCGGCGCGGACGCGACCAGGCAGGCAGTCGACGACGGCATCCGCCGCGTGGAGGCCCACTACGCACGCCTGTGGAAGCACGGTCCGACGCGTGCCGCCCACGTCTCCCCGACAGTCGGGATGGTCATGTGGGAGACCGAGGACAGTCCCTCTCTCTGGCCGGCCTGGGCCCAGCACCCCGACGAGGTCGTCGCCTCCCTGTACGCCCCGCTGGGCGTCGAGCGCATCGTCGGGACCGTTGCGCTGGACCAGGCACCGTTCGACCTCGCCCGCGAGCTGCGCCGGCGCCCGTCTCGAATGCTCGAGGTTCCCGGACCCTTCGTGTGCGCGACGTTCGTCGAGGCCAGTGACACCGTCGACGTGTACACCGACACCAATGGGGTGGGCCGCCTGTTCGAGGTACGCACGCCCACGGGTTGGGTGTGGAGCAACCGGCCCGCCGCCGCCCTCCTGTTCGCCGGGATGCCTGCCGAGCCCGATCCCGAGGCATGGCTGCAGATGGGCTACACGGACGAGATGTTCGGCCACACCACGCCCTACCGCGGCGTACGGGCCCTCGACGCCGCGACGCATGTGCACTGGGACGGTCGTGCCCGCCGACGCCAGGTGTCCACGATGGACACCTCTGCCCTGTGGGCTCCGGCAATACAGGCATCCGGCGACCCGACCGACGACCAGCTCGAGGCAACGGCGGCCGAGCTCAAGGGGGTCGCCGCCTCGATCAGCCGCCTCTACAAGGGCACTCCGGTCGTACACCTCTCCGGGGGCCGCGACTCTCGCCTGGTGGCGGCCGCCTTCATTGCGAGCGACAGCGACATGGTCCTCTACTCGCACGACACCTTCCCGGGGGACCTCGATGTCGCGCGCCGCCTCGTGGAGCGCGCGCCTGGGCCCCTTGAGCACCAGGTCGAGCACATGGCCACCGGAGGGGAGATCGAGCCACCCAGGATCAGGGTGATCGAGCGGGCGCGACAGTGGCACGACTACGCCGAGGCCCTCCGCCCGTGCACGTACCTGACACATCACGTGCCCTCCCACCTCGACGCCAACACTCAGCTCGTCGTGAGCGGAGTGGGTGGAGAGGCTGCCCACGGTCTGTACATCCGAGGCAACCTCGCCGGGCTCGACAAGCTGCCGCTGGAGGCCACGCTGGATGCCTACACACAGCGCATCCTGGCCCACCGGGCGAATGCGCCCGGCGAGAGCAAGGAGGCGCGCGCCCACGTCACCCAGCAGGTGCTGGGCGAGTTGAGGCGCATCGCGTCCTGGGGTGTCCGGGGCGACCTCATCCTCGGCCAGTACTACGTGCTGCAGCGCATGCGCCGCTGGGGCACGACCGGCGAGCGTCTGGGCGTCGTCTCGCCCCTGCTCGCCGAGAGCTTCGTCAGCACCGCCCTCTCCCTGTCTCCAGATGCTCGCAGGGCGAACACCTTCCATCGCGAGCTGACCCGACGACTCGTTCCCAGCTGGGCTGACGTGCCGTACTTCCCGATCGAGATGAAAGCCGATACCGCGATGCAGAAGTCGCGGGTGGCGCGTGTCGTCCGGGTCGCCGATTCCGAGGACCGTCCCGAGGTCGAGAGCCTGCTCGCCGACACGGAGGCCTGGGGGGCAGCGTTCGACATCGACGAGGTCCATCGCCTCTGGCACCTCTCCCTGAGTGGGGAGACCAACGCATACCAGGAGCGCTTCCTCCGTGCCGCGGTGTGGCGGGCCGGCTTCACGGACCACCTCAGGGGCCTCGCGGGCGAACCTCCCGTTGAGCGTCCGCTGGCGTCGGTGCCGGTGCCGGTTCCGCCTGAGCCGAAGCCCGTCGCCGTCAGCAAGGCATCGCGGCCCCGGCGACGCAGCATCGTCCGTCCCGCGGCGCGCGCGCTGGCTCGCACCCGGCTGTGGCGCAAGACCAGGAACACCCCGCCAGGCAGGGCCATACGGTCGATCGCCGCGCGCCTGAAGTAGGCCTAGGACCGCTTCGACCTGACGCGACCCAGCAGACGCGGATGACGTCGATAGACTGATCAGCATGTCCAACGAGGGGAAGGAGGCACCGATGAGCGTTCTCGCGAACCTGACCGGACCCGCCGATCTCAAGACCCTCGACGACGACCAGCTGGCACGTCTCGCCGCCGAGATCCGCGAGCTCCTGATCACGTCGGTCGCGTCCAACGGCGGCCACCTGGGGCCCAACCTCGGTGTCGTCGAGCTCGGCATGGCGATTCACCGGGTGTTCGACTCGCCCCGCGACCGGGTCGTCTGGGACACCGGCCACCAGGCGTACGTCCACAAGATGCTGACCGGCCGCGCCGGCCAGTTCGGCACGTTGCGCAAGGAGGGCGGGCTGTCCGGCTATCCCAGCCGCGCCGAGTCCGAGCACGACTGGGTCGAGAACTCGCATGCGTCGACAAGCCTGTCGTATGCCGACGGCATGGCCAAGGCCAACCTGCTGCTCGGCAAGGACGACCACGTCGTCGCGGTCATCGGCGACGGTGCCCTCACCGGCGGCATGGCCTGGGAGGCGCTCAACAACATCGCCGCCGACAACGACCGGCGCCTCGTCGTCGTGGTGAATGACAACGGTCGCTCCTACACCCCGACCGTTGGCGGACTTGCGAACAGATTGACTGAAATTCGCACCAACCCCAGGTACGAACCCGCGCTCGGCGCGATCAAGGAGCGGCTCAACCGCTCGCGCATCGTCGGCCCCGCGGCGTACGAAGCCCTGCACGCGATCAAGAAGGGCGTCAAGGACGCACTGGCACCGCAGGGCATGTTCGAGGACCTCGGGCTCAAGTACATCGGCCCCGTCGACGGCCACGACCGCCCCGCGGTCGAGCGCGCGTTGGCGCAGGCCAAGAAGTTCGGCGGCCCCGTCCTGGTCCATGTCCTGACGACCAAGGGCCAGGGCTACGACATCGCGGTCGCCAACGAGAACGACCAGATGCACCAGGCCAACCCGTTCGACCGGGAGACCGGCGAGGCGGTCAACGTCGCGCCCGCCGGCTGGACCTCGGTGTTCCGCGACGAGATCGTCCGCATCGCCGACGAGCGCGACGACATCGTGGCCATCACCGCGGCGATGCTCTACCCGGTCGGCCTCGACGCGTTCGCCGACAAGTTCCCTGATCGCGTGTTCGACGTCGGCATCGCCGAGCAGCACGCCGTCACCAGCGCCGCCGGTCTCGCGATGGGCGGCCTGCACCCCGTCGTGGCGGTCTATGCGACCTTCATCAACCGCGCGTTCGACCAGGTCCTGCTCGACGTGGCGCTGCACAAGTGCGGCGTGACGTTCGTCCTCGACCGGGCCGGCGTCACCGGCGACGACGGCGCCAGCCACAACGGCATGTGGGACATGTCGCTGCTGCAGATCGTCCCGGGCCTGCGGCTCGCAGCCCCCCGCGACGGCTCCCAGCTGCGCGAGCTGCTGCGCGAGGCCGTCCAGGTCGACGATGCGCCGACCGTCATCCGCATCCCCAAGGGCGGCGTCTGCGAGGACCTCCCGGCGATCGAGCGGATCGGCACGACCGACGTCCTCTCCCGCGACGAGGCCAAGGACGTGCTCATCGTCGCGATCGGCGCGTTCGGTCATCTCGGCGCCGACGCGGCCGAGATCGTACGCGCTGCGGGCCACGGCGTGACCGTCGTCGATCCCCGCTGGGTCAAGCCCATCGACCCGGCCCTGGTCGAGCTGGCCTCCGGCTACGGCCTGGTCGTGACGGTCGAGGACAACGGTCGCCACGGCGGCATCGGCTCGGCGTTCACCCAGGCCGTACGCGATGCCGGCTCCCACGTGCCGATCCAGGTTCACGGCGTCGAGCAGGAATTCCTCGACCACGCCAAGCGCGACGTCATCCTGGAGCGGCTCGGCCTCACTCCGCAGGCGATCGCCGACGACACCCTTGCCGCGCTGTCGAGGAATAGCGCCGAGGGATAGGTGGTTGACCATGGCGATGAAGTGGTTACCGAAACGCACCCCTGACGAGACCCCCGGCGAGGGCAACGGTCCGATACTGATCCATGCCCTGGACGGCTTCCTCGGGGCCGGTTCAGCCGCCCGGCTGGCGGCCGACCAGCTGCGTTCGGGACACGGCCAGCTCATCCACGAGTTCGACCTCGACGACATGTTCGACTACCGCGCTCGCCGTCCCATGATCGCGTTCCGCGAGGACCACTACGCGGAGTACGACGACCCCACGCTGCAGATCGTGCTCGAGCACGACGACAACGGCATGCCCTACCTCCTGATGGTCGGGCCCGAGCCGGACTTCCAGTGGGAGCGGTTCATCTCCGAGGTCCACGACGTCATCGAGGACCATGACGTGCCGTTGACGCTCGGCCTCGGCGCCGTGCCGATGGGCGTCCCGCACACGCGGCCGACCATGATCACGGCCCACGGCACGCGCCCGGAACTCGTCGATCGCCAGAACCTCTGGTCGGCGCAGGTCATGGTGCCGTCGTCGGCGCAGTCGCTGCTGGAGTTCCGCCTCGGACAGTGGGGCCACGACGCTGCTGGTTATGTCGTCCACGTGCCGCACTACCTCGCGCAGATCGACTACCCGACGGCCTCGCTCGCGCTGATCGACGCGTTGGTCGACCGCACGGGCATCAGCATCAACGTCGACTCGCTGCGGGCGCGCCAGGAAGCCGCCCTCGCCGAGATCGAGCAGCAGATCGAGGAGCAGGGTGGCCAGAGCCTCCTCGGCGGCCTCGAGGAGCAGTACGACGCGTTCACCCGCGGAGCGGCCCAGTCGCTGCTCGCCAGCGACGAGGACCTCCCCAGCGGCGAAGAGCTGGCCGACCAGTTCGAACAGTTCCTGGCCAGGCAGCGCAAGAACGACCAAGGCTAGTTGTCGCCGCGAAGTCGTAGGACCGCCGCGGCAGGGCGCGCTGGTGAGCACCTTGCCAAGCACCCACCGATAAGGTGACCACGTGCCTTCATCCCTTGACGACGTCGTCGGCCTTCTCGATCTCGAGCAGCTGGAGGTGGGCCTCTACCGGGGCTCGCAGCCCGAGGGATCAGAGCTCCCGCGGGTGTTCGGCGGGCAGGTCGCGGCGCAGGCCCTCATGGCCGCCCAGCTGACCGTCCCTGACGAGCGGCACGTGCACTCGCTGCACCTCTACTTCATCCTCGGCGGCGATCCCAGCATCCCGATCGTCTACGACGTCGAGAACGTACGCGACGGCGGATCGTTCACGACTCGCCGTGTCGCCGCCCGCCAGCACGGCGAGATCATCTTCTACATGACCGCGTCGTTCCAGGTCACCGAGGACGGCTGGGACCACCAGGACGCGATGCCCGACGTCCCGTCACCGGACGAGTCCATCCCGCTCACCGACATCATCGGCGGGCGCGGCTCCGAGGCGGCCGACTTCTGGGATCGCGAGTGGTCGTCGTTCGACATGCGCTACATCGGCGACAACCGCGCCGAGGACGACCCGCAGCGCAAGCTCGTCCCCGTCGTGCAGCGGCTGTGGTTCCGAGCCGACGGCAAGCTCCCGGACTCGCAGATCGTCCACAACGCGGCGTTCACCTACATCAGCGACCTGAGCCTGCTCGGCGCGAGCCTCGTGCCGCACGGCACCTTCATCGGCGCCCCGGAGGTGCAGGCCGCCTCGCTCGACCACGTGATCTGGTTCCACCGGCCCATCGCCGCGGACCAGTGGCTGCTGTACGACCAGACGTCGCCGTCGGCCTCCGGCGCGCGTGGCCTGAGCACGGCCCGGGTTTTCACCGAGGACGGCACGCTGGTCGCGACCGTTGCCCAGGAGGGCCTGATCCGCAAGGTCACGCCGCGCCAGTAGGCATGATCAGTCGGCCAGGAAGTCCTTGACCAGCTTCTTCGGCGCCTGGACGAGCCAGGCCTCGGTCGCCAGCTCCCGCAGCTCGTCGATACCGATCGCCTCCAGCCGCACGAGCACCGCCGGATAGCCGTCGAAGTGCGGGGTCGTGAAGTAGATCTCGGGTGAGTCGGCGATCAGCGCGTGCTTGACCCCCTCATCGGGAACCCTGGCCCCGAGGATGTCTCCCTCGGGCGCCGCGTCGCCGAGAGCGGCGTGGTCGGCGGCCCGCAGCGGTCGCTCCCAGACCACGGGCTTGTTGCGCACCCGCCAGCGACGCGTACGCCCGTCGTCGCGCTCGACCTCAGGCAACGTCTCGGCGACTCGACTCACGTCATCCCAGGTCGCCATGGCGTCATGCTGCCCGAGGGTGGCGCCGCTGTCGAGGAGTACTACTCGATCGTCGGCAGCGCGCCGACGCTCGGGAAGTTGAGCGTCGACGGGTAGGCCGCCGAGTTGTGGATCTTCACGACCGTCAACGTGCCCAGGAGATCCGGCAGGGTCGGCAGCAGGTGCGGGACGTCGAACGTCTGCACCGCGATGCGCAGCTTGTGGCCGGGCAGGATCTTGGCCCGCGTCGGGAAGATCTCGACGTCGATCGGCGCGACCTCACCGGGCGCGAGCGGCCGCTGCGCCGCCTTCGTGAACGGATGGAACGGCTGGATCAGGACCCCGTCGAGGTAGCGCGACCTGCTCGTGTCGAGCGCGCGATGCGAGATGACCTGCCAGCCGCCGGTCAGCCGCTTGACCGTGCCGTCGGGTGCCTCGTCCTCCAGGGCCACCGACAGCATGCCGTCGCCGCCCACGCTCGAGGCGTACAGGCGCGCGTTGACCGGGCCCTGGATCGTGACGGCGTCGGTCAGTGGCTTGGTCGAGAAGACCGCGCCGGTCTTGTCGTTGAGCTGGTTGTCCGTGAAGCACGGCAGGTCCGCGAGCAGCATGTTCGGCACTCCGGCGGTCCACTGGCTGGCCGAGCGCGTGCAGAGGCCGGCCACCGGGACCGGGTAGAGGCTCGACGTGCCGGCGGTGGGGGTGCCCGACGTGAGCCCGCCCGGCGCGCCCAGGGGCGCCGACGTGCCGGACAGCTTGAGCTTGGCGCCGGTCAGTGACGAGTCGATCCACTTGGAGCTCTTCTGCCACGCGCCGGTGCCCTGCTCGTAGTAGGTCAGGTTCGCGATGTCGGTGTCGAGCGTCGGGTCGCTCTGGCCCTTGAGGTAGTGGTCGAACCAGCGGAGCTGCAGGTCGGCCAGCGAGCCGTACCCGGCGTCGCCGACCTCCGCGCCGCTCGAGCCCTCGAGATGGTCCCACGGGCCGACGATCATCTTCGCCGGGATGCCCCGCTTGTTGAGGTTCTCGAACAGCAGGGGAGTGCCGCGCTGGAACAGGTCGTACTCGCCGGAGATGAAGAATGCGGGCACCTTGACCTTGTCGATCACGTTGATGACCGAGCGCTCTGCGTAGAACGGACCGTCGTATGCCGGGTCGCCGCCGAGGAACGCGCTGAGCAGCAGCGGGACGGTGAACGTACCGGCGCCGGTGAGGTGGTCGAGCAGCACCTTGATCGCCGACTCCGGGCTGGTCGCCAGGACCGCCGGCGGGATCAGCCCCGTCGACGTCACGAGTCCCAGCCACAGCGGGATGAAGCCGACGTCGAGCTGTCCGCCTGATGCGACGACGTCACGGTAGACGTCCGCGCCGGGCACCTGGGGGAAGATCGCCTTGAGCCCGGGCGGTTGCGCCGCCGCGGCCCAGAGCTGGCTGATGCCCATGTACGACGGGCCGGTCATGCCGGTGATGCCGTTGCTCCACGGGCGCTCCGACGAGTGCGCCCAGGTCATGATCTCGCCGCCGTCCTGGTTCTCCCGCGCGTCGAAGGCCCTCCAGATGCCTTCGGAGCTGCCGGTGCCGCGCGCGTCGACCGTGAGCTGCACGTAGCCGCGCTTGACGAGGTATGCCGGATCCGCGCCGCCGAGCCCGCCGGCCGACATGAGGGCGGTCTTGTTGTACGCCGTGATGGTCACGATCACCGGGAACCGCTTGGCGATCGCCTTGCCGTCGGCCCCGGCGGGGCGCATGACGTCACCGCGCAGGATCGTGCCGTCGGACATCGGGATCGCGACGTCCCGCTCCGTCACGGTGTTGGGGTACTGCTCGCCCCGAGGCGTCCACGTCGTGGCTGCCGTGGCGGTGCTGAACGAGAGCGAAGCGCCGATCAGGCTCAGCGTGAGCCCGAGGACCGTCAGCAGACGGATGGCAGCGAGACGAGCGTGCACGAGTGCCCCCTGTGTCGTGGAGTGCTCGACATCGTAACTCAGAGTTACGTTTTTGTCGTGACCTTTCCGACGAGGTGCGTCACCGGCTTCTTGGATCCCTTGACGCCGAACACCAGGCCATCGGCTTCGGCCCTGGACCCGAACACGACGGTGCCAGGGAGCAGGATCGGCTTGCGGAACTCGGCGTCAACGGTGAACGCCGCCGGCAGCTTGTTCTGGACTGCCGAGATGCTCCGGGCGAGCGTGTACATGCCGTGGGCGATGTTGGTCGGGAAGCCGAATGCCTTGGCGGTCAGCGGGTAGAGGTGGATCGGGTTGCGATCGCCCGACACCGCACCGTAGCGACGACCCAGGTCGCCGCCGAGCTTCCAGTGCACGACCCCATCGGGTGCCTCGACGCCGGCGAGCGGAGCCGGCGAGGTCTCGGCGGAGCCTCCACTGTGACGGGAGAACAGCGTCGTGACCTCGTCCCAGACCAGCTCGCCCTCAACCGACACCTCGGTGATGAGGTCGATCAGGGAGCCCTTGGGGTGGGGCCGCAGGTCGGCGGCGCGCACCGACACGTCGTACGTCTCGGCGACCCCGAGCCGGCGGTGCTGCGTGATGGTGTTGCGCAGGTGCACCAGCCCCATCGGCGCGAACGGGAACGCCGTGTCGGTCATGAGCGCCATGTGCAGCCCGAACGCCGCCATGTGCGGATATGTGGCCGGCAGGTGGTCACCGCGGGGGAAGCCGCAGACCTCGTTGTACGCCTCCAGGTGCTTGAGGTCGGTCACGACGCCCTTGCGCTCGAGCACGATGTCGGGCACCGAGCCCTTGGCGTGCTTGATGCCGGGCAGCCCGCCGATCACGGGGAGCGCCGGCAGGACCGCCTTGAGCATCAACGGTGCAGTGGACGGCGCCCTGTCGTACGTACGAGTGGCCATGTCAGGCTCCGATCAGTGCCTGGCCGCACACGCGCACGACATTGCCGGAGATCGCCGACGATCCCGGGTTGGCGTACCAGGCGATGGCCTCGGCGACATCGATCGGCTGGCCGCCTTGCGACAGCGAGCTGAGCCGGCGGCCGGCTTCACGGATGCCGAGCGGCATGGTCTTGACCATGTCGGTCTCGATGAAGCCCGGTGCGATCGCGTTGACCGTGATGCCGTCCTTGGCGACGCGCTGGGACAGGTCGTTGACGAATCCGATGACGCCGGCCTTGGCCGTACCGTAGCTCGTCTGGCCGTTGTTGCCCGCTATGCCGGCGATCGAGGAGATGCCGATGACGCGTCCGCCGGGCCGGATGAGCTTCTGCTTCAGCAGCTCCGCGGTGATGCGCTGCGGGGCGCCGACGCTGATGTCGATGACCAGGTTCCAGTTCTCGGTCTTCATGTTCTTGAGCCGCTTGTCGCGGGTGATGCCGGCGTTGTGCACGACGATGTCGACGCCGCCATGCGCCTTCTTGAGCGTGGAGGCGATGACCTTGGGGGCGTCGGGCGCCGTGATGTCCTGGGCGATCGCGGTGCCGCCGAGCTCGGCCATCACGGCCTCCAGCTCACCGGACAGCTGCGGGACGTCGAGGCCGACGATCTCAGCGCCGTCGCGGTGGAGCGTACGAGCCATCGCCGCGCCGAGCCCGCGGGAGGCGCCGGTGATCAGCGCGACCTTGCCGGCCAAAGGCTTTGCCGGATCGGCGACCGGGTCGGCGTCGACGAGCTCGGTGAGGCCGAGGCGGATGACCTGGCCGTCGACGAACGCCGACTTGGGGGAGAGCAGGAACTCCAGCGTCGACCCCAGGGCGTCCTCCGCGCCGGCGCCGACGTACACCAGGTTGGCGGTGCTGCCGTTGCCACCGACCTCCTTGCCGGCGGAGCGTACGAACCCTTCGAGGGCGCGCTGCGCGATCGCGGCGGTCTCGGACTCGGCCTGGTCCGGGAGCGTGCCGATCACGACGAGGCGGCCGCTGCGGGCGAGGCTGCGGAGCGCGGGCGTGAAGAACTGCTGCATGTCGGCCAGGCCTGCGGTGTCGGTGATGCCGGTGGCATCGAACACGAGCCCCTTGTACGCCATGCTGTCGGCGCGCACGCCCACCGACGTGATGCCGCTCGACTTCAGGGTCGCGGCGAGCTTCTTGCCGAGCCGGCTGCCGGGGGCGGCGCCGATCAGGACGGTGCCCTTGACCAGCGGATCGCCTTCGGTCCAGCGCTCGAGTACCGGGGGATTGGGCAGACCCAGGTTCTTGACGATGAACTTGCCGATCGGGTTGTGAGCGAGGGACTGATAGCGGTCTGCCATGACTTGGGTGTGTCCTATCTCTCGGATACCATTGGTATCTGGAATGCTCCTGAAACTGTAACCTCAGAATTCAGTGCCAGTCCACCACAGTGGATGCGGTGCTCATCACGTTCAGATCCACCATCGTTCACGAAGATCGAGGAGACCGCCATGGCGGACACGACACCAGCCAAGAAGGCGCCCGCGAAGAAGGCCCCGGCCAAGAAGGCCAGCGCCGCGCCGGCCAAGAAGGCGCCGGCCGCGAAGTCAGCGGCCACGAAGGCCGCCGAGACCGTGTCGAGCGTCGCTTCTGCCGCGGCAGGAGCCCAGACGGTTCGCCGCGTCGCGATCATCGGCGGCAACCGCATCCCGTTCGCGCGCTCCAACACCGTCTACACCAACGCCTCCAACCAGGACATGCTGACCGCGGCGCTCGACGGCCTCGTCGACCGTTACGGACTCGGAGGCGAGCGCGTCGGTGAGTTCGCCGCCGGCGCCGTCCTCAAGCACAGCCGCGACTTCAACCTCGCCCGCGAGACGGTCCTCGGCTCCAAGCTCTCGCCCGACACGCCCGCGTACGACGTGCAGCAGGCGTGCGACACCGGCATCCAGGCCGCCGTGCTGGTCGCCAACAAGATCGCGCTCGGCAAGATCGAGTCAGGCATCGCCGGTGGCGCCGACACCACGTCGGACGCTCCGCTCGCCGTCGGTGAGAAGCTCCGCAAGATCCTGCTCGAGGCCAACCGGGCCAAGGACACCAAGGGCCGCATCTCCGCGTTGCTCAAGGTTCGGCCCGGTGACCTCGCGCCCGACCAGCCGCGCAACTCCGAGCCCCGCACGGGGTTGTCGATGGGCGACAGCCAGGCCATCACGACCAAGGAGTGGGGCATCACCCGCGAGGCCCAGGACGAGCTCGCCGTGGCGTCGCACCAGAACCTCGCGAAGTCGTACGACGAGGGCTGGCAGGACGATCTGATCACGCCGTTCATGGGTGTCGCCAAGGACAACAACCTCCGGCCCGACTCGTCGCTGGAGAAGCTCGCCAAGCTCAAGCCGGTGTTCGGCAAGGGTGAGGGAGCCACGATGACCGCGGCCAACTCCACGCCGCTGTCCGACGGCGCCTCGGCGGTGCTGCTGGCGTCGGAGGACGAGGCCGAGAAGCACGGCTGGACCCCGCTGGCGTACTTCGTCGACTACGAGACCGCCGCGGTCGACTACGTGTCGGGTGCCGAGGGGCTGCTGATGGCACCGGTCTACGCCGTGCCGCGCATGCTGGCCCGTCAGGGGCTCACGCTGCAGGACTTCGACTTCTACGAGATCCACGAGGCGTTCGCGAGCCAGGTGCTCACGACGCTGGCGGCGTGGGAGGACCCGATCTTCTGCAAGGAGCGCCTGGGCCTCGACGCGCCGCTCGGCTCGATCGACCGCAGCAAGCTCAACGTCAAGGGCTCGTCGCTCGCGACGGCGCACCCGTTCGCCGCGACCGGCGGGCGCATCGTCGCCAACCTCGCCAAGCTGCTGCACGAGAAGGGATCGGGCCGCGGCCTGATCTCGATCTGCGCCGCCGGCGGCCAGGGAGTCGTCGCGATCCTCGAGGCCTGAGCCCCGCTCCTCGATCTCGTCGAACGGACGCCACCCACCCTCCGGGGTGGGTGGCGTCCGTCCTTGACCCGTGCGCCGGTCGTGGGGACGATGAGCCCATCAGGAGGCCGGTGCCCATGACCGCACGCAGCGAGGCATACGACGAGTCACTCGCCAAGGCGCACGAGCACGTGCGCCGGTGGCTTTCGTCCGTCGACGAGCGGCCGATCGGGCCCCGCGTCACGGCCAACGACCTGCTGGAGGAATTCGGGGGACCGCTGCCGGAGCACGGCATGGATCCGGCGGACGTCGTCGACGAGCTCGCGGCCAAGGCGGACCCGGGCCTCATGGCGATCGCGTCGGGGCGGTTCTTCGGCTGGGTCATGGGCGGTACGTTGCCCGCCGGGCTCGCCGCCGACTGGATGGTCAGCGGCTGGGACCAGAACGCCGGCATGCGCTACTCGACACCGGCCACCGCCGCGCTGGAGGAGTCGGCCGGGCGCTGGCTGCTCGAGCTGCTGCACCTGCCGCCGGAGTCCGACGTCGGCTTCGTCACCGGCGCCACGATGTCCAACTTCACCTGCCTCGCGGCGGCCCGCCACGCGGTGCTGGCGAAGGCCGGATGGGATGTCGAGCGCGGCGGGCTGACGGGCGCGCCGAGAATCAACGTCCTGGGCGGCGCTGAGCGGCATGACACGGTCGACCTCGCGCTGCGCTACCTCGGGCTCGGGCAGCCGACCGCGGTCGCCGCCGACACCGAGGGCCGGATCCGGGTCGACGCACTCGCCGACACACTGGCCGCGGTGCCAGACGGTGAACCGATCATCCTGTGCCTCCAGGCCGGCAACGTCCACTCCGGCGCGTTCGACCCGTTCGCCGACGCGATCGGTCTGGCCCACGAACGCGGCGCGTGGGTGCACGTGGACGGTGCCTTCGGCCTCTGGGCAGCAGCCTCGCCTGCATTGAGCCACCTCGTGGAAGGGCTTGCGGGAGCGGACTCGTGGACGACAGATGCGCACAAGACGCTCAACGTTCCGTACGACTGCGGGCTGGCGATCGTCGCGGATCCGACTGCATTGCGAAGCGCGATGGGGGTACATGCCAGCTATCTGGTGGCCGACGAGACCGGTCCGGGCGATCCCCATGAGAAGGCTCCGGAGCTGTCGCGCCGAGCTCGTGGAGTGCCGGTGTGGGCCGTGCTTCGATCTCTCGGGCGGGAGGGAGTGACAGATCTCGTCGACGGCCTCGTGGCGAATGCCCGCGAGATCGCGAACGGCCTCCGGGCGATCGACGGGGTCGAGGTGCTCAACGACGTGGTCTACACGCAGGTGTGCGTGGCGTTCGGCAGCGACGAGCGTACGCGTGAGGTGACCGCGCGCCTGATCGCCGACGGCACGACGTGGATGTCGGGCTCACGCTGGCACGACCGAGACGTCGTGCGGATCTCGGTCAGCAACTGGTCGACGGACCAGCGGGACGTACGCCTGTCGGTCGACGCCGTACGCGCGGCCGTTGAGCGCTGACAGCTCAGGAGCGCTCGCCGCGGGCCATCGCGACGGCCGCCTGCTGCAGGTAGACCTTGACCTCGTCGAGCGGCACGGCGTCGACGGCGGGCAGTCCCGGGTTCTGCTCGCGGACCGAGAGCTGCAGCGTCGCGAGGTTCATGACGCCGAGTGCCTGCGTGTAGAAGATGTTGGCCAGCAGGTTGGGGTCGCGTACGCGGAACTCTCCGGTCTTGACGCCGGCCTCGAGGACGTCGACCACGTGATGGAGGCACGATGCCATCGCGCGGCCCAGGTCGAACATGACCCGCTCGCTGACCTCGGCCATGAGCTCATCGCCACGGCGCCGCAACAGGGTCTGTGCGCAGTCGACGAACGCGGGATATGCCGATCCGAAGTCGAGGAACACCGCCGCGAGCTCCTCGAGGCGTTCGACCGGCCCGCGTGTGTCGTCGTCGACGGACGTCAACGCCTTGTCGAGCTCGTCGAGGTAGCCGACGAGCGTCTCGGCGAACAGCTCCTCCTTGCCGGAGAAGTGGCGATAGATGATCGCCCGGTTGATCCCGACGGCCTTGGCGATGTCCTCGATCTGCGCATCGCGCACGCCGCGCTCGTCGAACAGCGTGCGGGTGGCGACGAGGATCTCCCTCTTCCGCTCTGCGCGGCGTTCCGAGACGGGCATGAGGCCACTTTAAGGCCCTTTGTCGGAGGCGGGACGTAGGCTCGACGTATGAGAGCGAGCGCCAGCGAGCACGACAGGGCAGAGTGCATGCCGTCGGCTCCGTATCGTGGGTTTTTGGTGGAGGCGAAGGCATGAGGTCAGTGTCCGAGCTGCAGCGCCAGGTGGCGCCGATCCAGGTCGTCTCCGACTACCAGCCCGCCGGCGACCAGCCCGCGGCGATCGAGGAGCTCGAGCGGCGCATCAAGGCCGGTGTCAAGGACAACGTCCTGCTGGGTGCGACCGGCACCGGCAAGACCGCGACGACGGCCTGGCTGGCGGAGCGGTTGCAGCGCCCGATGCTCGTCATGATGCCCAACAAGCTGCTCGCGGCCCAGTTCGCCAACGAGCTGCGCGAGCTGCTGCCCAACAACGCCGTCGAATACTTCGTCTCCTACTACGACTACTACCAGCCCGAGGCCTACATCGCGCAGAGCGACACCTACATCGAGAAGGACTCGTCGGTCAACGAAGAGGTCGAGCGCCTGCGTCACTCCGCGACCTGGTCGCTGCTGACCCGGCGCGACGTCATCGTGGTCGCCACGGTGTCGTGCATCTACGGCCTCGGCTCGGCGCAGGAATACCTCGAGCGCATGATCGGCTTCAAGGTCGGCGAGGAGCTGCCGCGCGACCAGCTGCTGCGCACCCTCGTGCAGGCCCAGTACGTCCGCAACGACGTCGCGTCGACGCGTGGCACGTTCCGGGTCAAGGGCGACACGGTCGAGATCTTCCCGGTCTACCAGGAGCACGCCGTGCGGGTGGAGTTCTTCGGCGACGAGATCGAGCGGCTCATGACGCTGCACCCGCTGACGGGTGAGGTGCTGAGCGACGACCAGGAGCTCTACGTCGGCGCGGCGACGCACTACGCCGCCGGCCAGGAGACCATGAACCGCGCGATGCGCACGATCGAGGTCGAGCTCGAGGAGCGGCTCGCCGAGCTCGAGGGCGAGGGCAAGCTGCTCGAGGCGCAGCGGCTGCGGATGCGCACGACGTACGACCTCGAGATGATGCAGCAGGTCGGCACCTGCGCCGGCATCGAGAACTACTCACGCCACATGGACGGCCGCGGCCCCGGCACACCGGGTCACTGCCTGCTCGACTACTTCCCCGACGACTTCGTCCTGGTCGTCGACGAGTCGCACGTGACGATCCCGCAGATCGGCGCGATGTACGAGGGCGACATGTCACGCAAGCGTTCCCTCGTCGAGCACGGCTTCCGCCTCCCGAGCGCGATGGACAACCGGCCGCTCAAGTGGGCCGAGTTCCTCGAGCGCATCGGTCAGACGGTCTACCTGTCGGCGACCCCCGGCTCCTACGAGATGGAGAAGGTCCAGGGCGACGTCGTCGAGCAGATCATCCGCCCGACCGGACTGGTCGATCCCGAGGTCATCGTCAAGCCGACCAAGGGTCAGATCGACGACCTGATCACCCAGATCCGCATGCGCACCGAGCGCAATGAGCGTGTGCTGGTCACGACGCTGACCAAGAAGATGTCCGAGGACCTCACCGACTACCTCCTCGAGGCCGGCGTCCGCACCCGCTACCTGCACAGTGAGGTCGACACCCTCCGACGCGTCGAGCTGCTGCGCGAGCTGCGGATGGGGGAGTACGACGTCCTGGTCGGCATCAACCTGCTCCGTGAGGGTCTCGACCTGCCCGAGGTGAGCCTCGTCGCGATCCTCGACGCCGACAAGGAGGGCTTCCTGCGCTCGGGTCGTTCGCTCATCCAGACGATCGGTCGCGCGGCCCGCAACGTGTCCGGCCAGGTCATCATGTACGCCGATCGCATCACCGATTCGATGGGCTGGGCGATCGAGGAGACCAACCGGCGCCGCGAGAAGCAGGTCGCCTACAACACCGCCAACGGCATCGACCCGACGCCGCTGCGCCGGAAGATCGGCGACATCACCGACATGCTCGCGCGCGAGGATGCCGACACGCAGACGCTGCTGGCGGCGACCGGCGACAAGCGCCGCAAGGGCGCGCTGGTGCCGCTGGGACAACACACCGCCGACCTCGCCAACCTGCCCTCGGGTGAGCTCGCCGACCTGATCGAGCAGCTCAGCGAGCAGATGCGGGCTGCCGCCGCCGAGCTGCAGTTCGAGGTCGCGGCGCGCCTGCGCGACGAGATCGGCGACCTCAAGAAGGAGCTCCGCAGCATGCTCCAGGCCGGCGTCTGACGCTGCCCAGCGGCCTTCGGGTCGGCTGGAAAGGTGGCCGAGTGGGGGCGAGGAACGAGCCCCCGTATCGAGACCACACAATGTCCTCGTGACTGATGTTCTGGAGAACGACCGCATACGCGCGGTCATCGACCCCGTCCGCGGCGCGCGACTCATCAGCCTGGTCGTCGACGGCCACGAGGTGCTCGCCCACGCGAGCGTCCCGGGCATTGATCCGGCGATCGCGGACGGCTGCTTCCCGATGGTGCCGTGGGCCGGTCGCATCCGGGACGGCCGGATCGCGGTCGGCGGAGGCGTCTACCAGCTGCCGCAGACCGGCGACCACGCCTTGCACGGTCTCGGGCACGTGTCGCCGTGGGACCAGGTGGCCGAGGGCGCGTACGAGCTGGCGATCGGTGCACCGTGGCCGACCGAGGGCGTCGCCACGATGACCTATCAGCTCCTCGACGACGGCATCCGGATGGAGCTGTCCTGGGACGACGACACCGAGGCGCCGTGCTCGGTCGGCCTGCACCCGTGGTTCAGGCGACGGCTCGACAGCGGTGAGGAGCTCGTGGCATCGCTCGAGCCCGAGGTGATGGTCGAGCGTGGCCCCGACGGGCTGCCCACCGGCGAGCTTGTCGAGCCGACCGCCGGACCGTGGGACGACTGTTTCCGCCTGGCCGCGGCGCCGGTGCTGACCTGGCCGGGCGCGCTCGAGCTGTCGCTCTCGTCCTCGGCTGACTGGTGGGTCATCTACGACGAGCCTGATGACACGTTGTGCGTCGAGCCGCAGACCGCACCGCCGGACGCATTCGGCCATCCCGGGCTCCAGCCCGACGGGCCGTGGCCGCACGGAGTGTGGCTCGAGCTGACGGCGCGTACGCCGTAGCGGCGGCCGCCCGGCGGACCGGTCCACCGCTGCCCCTGCAAGAATATGGTGCGGAGGGGAGTATTCCCCGATCGCAACGTCGTCATCACGGAGACTCCCAGCAGTCGCCCGGTGTTGCGGGCCGCATCGCGGCGGAAGAGACCTCCGGCGTCCCGACGACCGGAGGAACCCAC
>NZ_JAKFCB010000154.1:0-11534 GCF_036676885.1 Aeromicrobium sp. | reverse complement strand
CCAGTCCTTGGTGTCAGGTTCGATGTCCACGCGTCTACGCTAGCGCGAGTGGAGCCCACGCCGTACCGAACCGAGCCGGTCTCGTTCACCCGACGCGGCGGACGCCTGACCGAGCGCCAGCAGGCGGCGTGGGACGCGATGTCGCCGACGTACGTTCTGGACGTCCCGCGGCACGGGCCGAGCACGTCGGTCGACCCGTCGTACGTGCTCGACACCCGTGCGGTCTTCGGCCGGACCGCACCGCTCGTCGTCGAGATCGGCAGCGGACGCGGCGAGGCACTGGTACAGGCCGCGGCAGACCACCCCGAGGTCGACTTCCTGGGGCTGGAGGTCTATGTGCCGGGTGTCGCCCAGACCCTCGTCACGATGCGACACGTCGGGGTCACCAACGTACGACTGCTCGTCGTCAACGCCGCCGAGGCGCTGACCACGATGCTGCCGCCCGGGTCCGTCCACGAGCTGCGCGTGTGGTTCCCGGACCCGTGGCACAAGAAGCGGCACCACAAACGCCGACTCGTCACGCCGGACTTCGCCCGGCTCGCCGCCCGCGTGCTGGAGCCCGGCGGGGTGTGGCGTCTCGCGACCGACTGGGAGGACTATGCCGAGCAGATCCGCTCGGTCATCACCGAGTCGCCCGACTTCGACGGCGGCGAATGGGGAACGCGCTTCGAGGGGCGCCCGCAGACTCGGTTCGAGGGCAAGGGCCTCGGCGTGGGGCGCACGATCCGCGACGTCACGGCGGTCCGCCGGTCACCCATAGGATGAGGGCATGACGGATACGACCAACGCCGAGAAGCTCCGGATCGGCGACGGTTTCGTCGTCTGGATCATCGGCGCGAGCGTCGAGGAGACCTCACTGCTCGACCCGATGCCCGAGGGCGCCGAGACGATCGAGGAGCGCGACGAGGAAGTACCGGAGAACGTCGACGCGGCGATCATGATCACCGACAACCGCACGGCGCTGGCGGACGACTTCGACGAGGTGCTGCCCCAGCTCGGCTCGATCCCGATCGTGTGGATCACCTATCCCATCAACAGTCACTCCGACCTCGACGAGGACACCCTGCAGGACCTGGTCGGCGACTACGGCTGGATGGCCGTCGAGAGCATCGCCCTCGACGAGACCTGGGCCGCGATGCGCATCGTCCAGAGCTGAGCTCGGCTCGGTACGCAGAGCTCCGTCGACTACTCGACCGGCGAGTACCGCAGACGGGTGATCCAGATCCCTGGCGGGACCTCCTCATCGCCCTCCACGCGGAAGCCGTGCTTGGCGTAGAGCGCGACGGCGGGCGTGTTCGCGCGGCCGGTCGCGACCAAGATCTCCCGCCCCGACGCCCGGTCGACCACCTGGCCGAGCAGTGCGCTCGCGATACCGCGGCGCATCACGGTCGGGCTGACCATGACCTTCTCGATCTCGACGCGGTCGTCGGCCTCCCACCATGCGATCGCACCGACCAGGTCGACGCCCTCCCACGCAGTCAGCCAGCGACCCCGCCAGGCGGTCAGCTCGACCTCGTCCTCCTGCAACGGCGGGATGCGATCGTCACCGACCAGCTCGGCCTCCTGGGCGTACGAGGTCTTCTGCAGCCGCAGCAGCGCAACCGCGAAGTACGGGTCGCTGGCCGGATCGGGTGACGAGAAGATCATGCCGATCCGCCGAGCGCATCCAGACCGGCCTCGGCCAGGCGTCCCCACTCGTCGGCCTGCGTGACCGGCACCGCCACCCAGTCCTGGAACGGCCGGCCCTTGCCGGACGGGTCGAACAACGAAGCACCGTCGAGCCCGAGCGCCGCCGCGTGGGCCGCGCTTCCCGCGCCGAGCCTGACCGCCAGCTGTTCGCTCTTGAGACACGCGAACGCCGTGCCGTCGACCGTCAGCGAGCGGGCCCCGAACAACGCTCCGGGCAGGACACCACGAGGCGCCAGGTCATCGACGATCTCGTCGAATCGAGCCTCCGCGTCCATCCTCACCTCGCTGGGCGTGAGCCTAGTACGCCCTACCAGCGGGGGTGGATCGCCTCGCGCAGGAGACGGTCGTAGATGTCGTGCACAGTTGCGTCGAAGTCCTCGGGAAGCGCCACGTCGGCAGCCTCGGCGTTGGAGCGCGCCTGGTTGACGTTGCGGGCACCGGGGATCGCGGTGGTGACGCCGTCCTGGGCCAGGATCCACGCGATCGCCGCCTGCGCGGGACGTACGCCGTCGGGCACAGCGGCCGCGAACTCCTGCGCGGCGGACACGCCGGTCTCGAAGTCGACGCCGGAGAACGTCTCGCCCACGTCGAAGGACTCGCCCGACCGGTTGTAGGTGCGGTGGTCGTCCGGCGCGAACGTCGTGCTGGTCGTGTAGCGGCCCGACAGCAGGCCGGACGCGAGCGGCACGCGGGCGATGATGCCGACGCCGGCTTCCTTCGCCGCCGGCAGCACCTCGTCGAGCGGCTTGAGCCGGAACGCGTTGAAGATGATCTGGACGCTCGCGACGTGGGGGCGGGCGATCGCGGTGAGGGCCTCGTCAACGGTCTCGACGCTGACGCCGTACGCCGACATGACGCCCTCCTGCACCAGCAGGTCCAGTGCGTCGAAGACCTCGTCGCTGGAGAAGACCGGCGTCGGCGGGCAGTGCAGCTGGACCAGGTCGAGCGTCTCGACGCCCAGATTGGTCCGCGACCGGTCGGTCCAGGCCCGGAAGTTGTCGAGGGTGAAGTGTGCCGGGTCCTGCTCGGCACGGCGGCCCATCTTGGTGGCCACGAAGACGTCGAGCTCGGGCCGGGCGCGAAGGTACTCACCGATCAGCTGCTCGCTGCGGCCGTCGCCGTAGACGTCGGCGGTGTCGAAGAACGTCACGCCGGCGTCCGTGGCGGCGTCGAGCACGGCGATCGCCTCGTCGTGCGTGACATCGCCCCAGTCCGCGCCGAGCTGCCAGGTGCCGAGCCCGACGACCGAGACCTCGCGTCCCGTGCGACCCATCATCCGTGTGTCCATGTGTGCGCTCCCGGTCTCGTCCGACATTCCCAGTGGTCACCCTAGATGCGAGGCGAGAGAGTCTTGCCGCGGGGTGGGCCCGCCGGTACGCTGAGATCCTCTGGTGCGTATCACGAAATGAGTTGTTCAATGCGCAACGCCGCGACCAAGACCGAAATGCGCCGGCTCCTCACGAACGCGCGTTATGAAGTGCTGCCCACGGCGACGATCGAGGACAAGATCCTCGGATCCGTCCCGCCGGGGCACACGTTCACGGTGACCGCGTCGATCGGCAAGGGACTGCCCGCGACACTCGACCTGGCCGAGCGGCTCGTCGGCCACGGCTACCGAGCGGTCCCCCACCTCGCGGCCCGGATGATCAGCGGTCGCGCCGAGCTCGAGGAGATCGTGGCCCGGCTGCTCGCGAGCGGGATCGACAGCGTCTTCGTGCCGGCCGGAGATGCCGATCCGCAGGCCGGAGCGTACGCGGGATCAGTCGACCTGCTCCGCGATCTCAGCGACATGGGCCGGCCGTTCGCCCATGTGGGGGTCACGGGCTACCCGGAGTCGCATCCCACGATCAACGACGACATCACCGTGCAGGCGATGTGGGACAAGCGCGAGCACGCCACGGAGCTGGTGAGCAACCTGTGCTTCGACCCGGCCGTCGTCAGCACGTGGATCAAGCGGGTCAGGTCGCGCGGCGCCGCCACGCCGCTGCTCATCGGCCTGGCCGGACCCGTCGAGCGCACCAAGCTGCTGTCGATGGCGACCAAGATCGGGGTGAGCGAGTCGGCCCGGTTCCTGGCCAAGAACAAGTCGGTGTTCGCGCGCATCGCCACGCCGGGCGGCTACAGCCCCGAGCGCTTCATCGAGCGGATCTCGCCGACGACCCGTGAGCCCTCCTCGCACGTCGAAGGCCTGCACCTCTTCACGTTCAACCAGGTCGCCGAGACCCACACGTGGCGCGAGAACCTGTTGGCCGAGCTCGACTCGCACTCCGCTGCGAAGCGCTAGAGGCGTTCGCGCAGCCAGGCGAAGTCCGCCTGGTGCTCGGCCGGGCCGCCCGGGGTCTCGCAGATCACCGGCACGCCGGCCGAACGGACGACTCCCGCGAGCTCGTCGGGGTCGAGCTGGCCGTTGCCGAAGTTGGCGTGCCGGTCGGCGCCGGATCCGAACGCGTCGCGGCTGTCGTTGGCGTGCACCAGGTCGATCCGTCCGGTGATCGCGCGGATCTGCTCGACCGCGTCGCCGAGCGGGATGCCGCTGGCCCAGGCATGACACGTGTCCAGGCAGAAACCGACCTGCTCGGCACCGTCCGCGGTGGAGATCGACTCCCACACCCCGGCGATGCGGTCGAGGTGGCGGGTCATCGCGTTGTCGCCGCCCGCGGTGTTCTCGATCAGCACGGGCAGCTTGAGGTCGGTCGCCTGCACCGCCTTGCGCCAGTTGTCGAAACCGATCGCCGGGTCGTCGCCGGTGTTGACGTGGCCGCCATGCACGATCAGGCCCTTGGCGCCGATCTCGGCTGCGGCGTCGACGTGCTGCTGAAGGAGCTTGCGGCTGGGGATGCGGATGCGATTGTTGGTCGTCGCGACATTGATGATGTAGGGCGCGTGCACATAGAGGTCGACGCCGGCCGCCTCCGCGTCGGCGCGCAGGCCTGCCGCTCCTCCGGAATAGCGCACCTCGGGCCCCTTGTAGCCCTGCGGGTCGCCGAGGAAGAACTGCACCAGCGTCGCGTCGCGGGCCTTCGCCTCGGCGATCGGGTCGTCCTGGGCGACGTGCGCTCCGATGCTGATCGTCATGACACCGAGTGTAGGAACCGGCTACGACAGGCGACGAGGCTAGAGCGCCAGCAGGTCACGCATCGAGTCGTCCAGGCCCTGCAGTCCGACATCGAGCACGGTGAGCGGGAGCCCGAGCACGGCGGCCGCGTCCTCGGCAAGGCCCTGCAGCTCGGCGTCGGGGTCCTGCGCGAGCCACACCACGCGCGTGTAGTGGCGGAAGTAGTCGTCGCGCAGCTCTGGGTAGCGGTCCAGCCCGAGCTCCTGGACGACCGTGCGGCGAAACGACTTCACCAGGAAGTCCGTGAGCACGTAGGTCCCGGGCTGCTGCTCGAGCATCGAGCGCATGCGGTCCGCTCCCCCGTAGACGTCGTAGCAGTGCAGCCCCTCAAGCCGGCGTACGCCGTGCCGGTTGCACACCTCGTCGAGCGCGCCGTACGTCCCGCAGTCGGCGTAGGCGATGGCGACCGTGTCGTACGACCCGCTCAGCGCCACGACGAGGGGTTCGACCTCGCCGGCGATCTGCTCGGGATGGTTGTGCAGCAGCGGCGGCAGCGGGTGGATGTCGACGGACCAGCCGTGCCGCTCCACGACCTCGGAGATCGGCTGCGCGATCGCGCCGCACGCGATGACCGCGATGCGTGACCTATCCGGGGAAGGCGAGGAGGTCGACGAACCGGTCGTTGAAGTCCTTGCGGTCGGAGAGCTCGACATAGGACACCTCCTTCAGCAGCGCCTCGGCGCCGGCCCGCTCAGGCTGGCTCAGCAGCGTCATCTTGGCGCCCTCGCCGGCGACGTTGCCGGCACTCACGATGCGAAGCACCGGGAGCTTGGGCACGAGGCCGATCCGGACCGCACTGGCCGGGGACAAGTAGGAGCCGAACGACCCGGCGAGCAGGACCTGCTGCACGTCCTGCTCGGTCACTCCCATCTCCTCGAGCAGCAAGGTCCAGCCCGTCGAGATGGCCGCCTTGGCGAACTGCAGCTCACGGACGTCGCGCTGGGAGATGTAGGTCGACGCGCTGACATCGCCCTCGGTGCCGGCCCAGTGCAGGACGAAGATCCGTTCCTCACCGATCTTGGTCAGCCGGCCGGCCAGCTTGGGCAGGAGCTCCTGTGCGGCTTCCTCGGTGATGAAGCGACCGCTGTGGTCGAGCAACCCCGCCCGTACGAGCTCCGACACCGCGTCGACGAGCCCCGAACCGCACAGGCCGATCGGCGCGACATCGCCGATGACCTGCAGCTCGACATCGTCCTCGGTCAGCGACACGACCTCGATCGCGCCATCGGCCGCGCGCATGCCGCAACGGATCTGGCCACCTTCGAACGCCGGACCGGCAGGTGCCGCGGTCGAGAGCAGACGGTCGCCGTCGCCCAGGACGATCTCGCAGTTGGTGCCGACGTCGATGAACAGCCGGAGCCGCTTGTCGCGATCCATGCCCGAGGCCAGCGTGCCGGCCACGATGTCGCCGCCGACGTAGGCGCCGAGCGACGGGAGGACGTACGCCGGCGCCGCCGGGTGGATCGGCACACCGAGATCGGCGGCGCTGACGGCCGGGGTGATCCGCGAGCTGAGGATGAACGGCGCGACGCCGATCGGCTCGGGGTCGATGCCCAGCAGGAGGGCGACCATCGTCGCGTTGCCCGCGAGCGCCATCTCGTAGATCTGGGTCGGCTCGATCCCGGCCTCGGCGCACACGTTGCCGGTCAGCTCGGCCAGGGTGTCCTTGGCCAGCTCGGTGAGCCGCGGCAGCGTATCGGGATCCATCATGGTCGCGCTGATCCGCGTGATGACGTCACCGCCGAAGGGCTGCTGCTTGTTGAGCATCGATGCGACGGCGACCGGCGTGCCGATGGACGTGTCGAGCAGGGTCGCCACGACAGTCGTGGTGCCGAGGTCGAACGCGAGCGCGTGGTGGGTCTCGGTCGTGTCGCCGGGCTCGATGTCGATCAGCAGCTCGTCGACGATGACGGCGGTGACCTTCCAGCCCGCTGCGCGGATGACCGACGGTATGCGGCGCAGGGCGTGCAGGTCGACCTTGAGCTCGAGGTCGTCGATCGCGGCCAGCAACCGCTCGACGTCAGGCACCTGGTCGTGCAGCGACGGCTCATCCAGCTCGACGTAACGCTTCATGATGGCCGGTCGCAGGATCACCTGGCGACCGACTCCGACCGTCGCGGCCTTGGGCCGGGTGGTCAGCGGCGGGATCTCGATCTTGAGGTCGGTGTGGACCGCCGCGAGGCACGCCAGGCGCCAGCCGTCCTCGAGCTGTTCGGGGCCGAAGGCGCGCTGGTCCATCGGCGACACCGGGATCGTGCCGTCCAGGATCCTGACCTTGCACTTCTTGCAGGTGCCGTGGCCACCGCACGTCGAGTCGATCGCGATGCCGTTCCAGCTCGCCGCGTCGAAGACCGACACCGCCGGCGGCACCCGCACGTCGCGGTCGGCCGGCGTGAAGCTCAGCTTGAGTCGGCCCGTCCCGTCCCACTCGGGATTGGCGGCATACTCGGCCTCAACGTCGACGTGGATCGCCCGTGAGCGGCGCGGCTGATCGGTCATCAGGCTGTTGCGCCCTCCTGGGCCGCTTTCTCGGCGGCTTGCTTCGCGCGGAAGTCGCCGATCCAGGCCATGCCCCACTCGTCGTTGCCCATCACGACATCGGCGGCCTTGACCGCAGTCACCATGCGCGGGCTGCGGGCGTCCATGATCGCGGACGTCAGGCCCGCGGCGATCGCCATCGGCAGGAACGACGCACCGAGATCGTCGCGCCCCGGCATGCCGAACGAGTTGTTGCCGGCGCCGCACGTCGTGTTGATGCCCCAGCGCTCGCGGATGCCGGACACGGTCTGGAAGAACGACTTCCCGACCAGCGGATCGGCACCGATCGGCATCGCGAGGGGGTCGATCACGATGTCCTCGAGCGCGATGCCGTACTCGGTCGTCGCCACGCGGACGATCTTCTCGACCAGGTCGAGCCGCTTCTCCGGCTCCATCGGGATCTCGTCGTGATCGTTGGGCAGCGCGATGACGGCGGCGTTGTACTTCTTGACCAGCGGCAGGATCGCCTCCATGCGGTCGTCCTCGGCCGTGATCGAGTTGACCAGGGCGCGACCTTCGTACGCCGAAAGGCCGGCCTCGAGCGCCTCCACGACGGAGGAGTCGATGCAGATCGGCAGGTCGGTGCGGCTCTGGACGAGCTTGATGGCACGACCGAGGAGCTCCGGCTCGTCAGTGAGCGGAACGCCCATGTTGACGTCGAGGACCATGGCTCCACCGGCCACCTGCGCATCGACATCTCGCTCGATGGCCGACATGTCCCCGGCGCGCAGCTGCTCCTGGAAGATCCGCCGTCCGGTCGGGTTGATGCGCTCTCCGATGATGCAGAACTTCTGGTCGTGCCCGAGCACGACTTCCTTGCTGGCCGAGCGGATGATGGTGTGCACTGAGGACTCCTGGGTTGCTGGGGTTGGGGACTAGACGCTGACGGCGGCTTCGCGGCGGCGCATGATCAGGTCTTTGGCCTTCTTGACCGTCGCCGAGGCGTCAGGCGCGTAGGCGTCGGCGCCCACGGCGTCGGCGTACTCCTGCGTGACCGGTGCGCCGCCGACCATGACGATGACCTTGTCGCGCATGCCGGCCTTCTCGAGCGCGTTGATGTTGGCCTTGAACATCGGCATCGTCGTGGTGAGGAACGCCGACATGCCGACGATGTCCGGCTTGTGCTCGGTGATGGCCTCGACGAACTTCTCCGGCGGCACCTGCACGCCGAGGTCGATGACGTGGAACCCGGCGCCCTCGAGCATGATGTTGACGAGGTTCTTGCCGATGTCGTGCACGTCGCCCTTGACCGTGCCCATGAGGAACGTGCCGACGGTCTCCGCGCCGGTCTCCGCGAGGAGAGGCCGCAGCACGTCGAGCGCTCCGCTCATCGCGCGACCGGCGATCAGCATCTCCGGCACGAAGAAGTCTCCGCGCTCGAAGCGCGCGCCGACCTCCTCCAGCGAGGGGATCAACGCATCGAACAGCAATGTCTCCGGACCCATGTCCATCTCGATGCCGAGCTTGGTGAGCTCGAGGACGCGGGGAGCGTTGCCGACGAGGGTCTCGTCGTAGAGCCCCTGCAGGACTTCTTCAGGAGTCATGGGCGGGTTTCCTTTCGTATGCGACGCGCGAGCAGTCGGGTCAGCTGTTCTGACTCGGCGACCAGGAGGTCACCGATGCTGTGAAGGGACTCCTCGATCCGGAATGCCGGACCGGAGACGCCCAGGGCGGCCAGCGGGTGGCCGTCGACGCCGACGACGGGCGCGGCGATGCCGTCCAGCCCCTCTTCGAGCTCGCCGCGGGTGATGGCGAAGCCGCGTTCGCGTACGAGCTCGAGCTCGGCCTTGAACTCGTCCGGATCGGTGATGGTCGTCGGGGTGCGACGCTCCAGCTCGCGCTTGGGCAGCGGGAGCGCGCCGAAGGCGTACATCGCCTTGCCGAGCGCCGAGCAGTGCGGCGGGACGTCGATGCCGACCCAGTTGGACGCGCCGATCATGAAGCTCGAGTCGATCTGCGCCACCTGCACCACGGTGTCGCCACGCGCCACCGCCAGGTTGACGGTCTCACCGGTCGCGTCGGCGAGGCGATCGAGGCTCGGCTGCGCCGCGGCGACCAGCGCCTCGGTGCGGTCGTACTTGTTGGCGTAGTGGGCGAACAGCGCGCCCCCGCGGAATGCGCCGTCGCGGTCACGCTCGAGCAGGCCGTTGCGCTCGAGTCCCTGCAACAGACGTGACGCCGTGGAACGGGCCAGGCCGGTCTGGCTGACGATCTTCGTGTAGGAGATCGGCTCCTCCGCGCGCACGACCAGCGACAGCAGCTCGGCTGCGCGATCGAGGGACTGGGTGCCGTTGCTCATCGATCCACACTTTCTCGTCTCGGGTGGAAATTGGGGCGCGCGCGCTCTTCACAAGATCGCGAGAGTTCCATAGTGTGGAACCTGATTCCCATAACATGAGGGTAGGATCCCAGATCGTTGGGGTCAAGCACTGCGGGCACAGCAGTTTTCGGTCCCGCTCCTTTTCACGGTCTTTGGAGGTCCGATGTTCGAGAACACGATGCCGCGCTACGAGATCCTGTCCCAGGACGCGATGGCATCCCTGGAAACTGCCTGGCGTCGCCTCATGACCGAGGTCGGCGTCGAGTTCATGCACGACGACGCGCTCGAGCTGTTCCGCAAGGCGGGACAGAAGGTCGTCGACAAGACCGTGTTCCTCGATCCGGAGTTCGTGCTCGCCCAGGTCGCCCTGGCCCCCAAGGAGTTCGACGTCCAGGCCCGCAACCCGGCCAACAACGTGCACATCGGCGGCAACATGATGGCGTTCAGCGGCGTCTACGGTCCCCCGTTCGTCCGCCAGGGCGCCGTGCGCCGCGACGCGATGATGGACGACTTCCGCAACTTCACGAAGCTGGCCCAGGGCTACGCCGAGCTCGACTCCGCCGGCGGCATCATCTGCGAGCCGTACGACACGCCGCTCGACTCGCGACACCTCGACATGATCTACGCGCTGCAGACCCTGACCGACAAGATCTACATGGGCAACGTCGTGACGGGTGAGAACGCCCGCGACACCATCGCGATGGGCGAGATCCTGTTCGGCGGCCGCGAGGCGATCGAGCAGACGCCGGTCTCGATCTCACTGATCAACTGCAACTCGCCGCTGCGCTGGGACGACCGCATGCTGGAGTCCTTGTTCGAGTACGCCAAGGCCGGCCAGCCCGTCGTGCTCACACCGTTCATCCTGATGGGCGCGATGTCGCCGGTCACGATCCCGGCGGCGCTCGTGCAGCAGATCGTCGAGGCCCTGTCGGGCATCGCGCTGGCCCAGCTGGTGCGCCCCGGAACGCCGGTCATCTTCGGGTCGTTCCTGTCCAACATCGACATGCAGTCGGGCTCGCCCACGTTCGGCACGCCCGAGTCCGGCATCGGCCTGCTGTGCACCGGACAGATCGCCCGGCGCTTCGGCCTGCCGTTCCGTTCCGGTGGCGGGCTCACGTCCGCCCACCAGGTCGACGCGCAGGCCGGCTACGAGGCACTCATGACGCTGATGCCGACGTTCCTCGCCGGGGCCAACTGGGTCATGCACTCCGCCGGCTGGCTCGAAGGCGGGCTGGTGGCCGGCTACGAGAAGTTCATCATGGACGTCGAGCTGCTGCAGATGCTTCGTGCCGAGTTCACCCCGCTCGAGATCGATGAGGGCTCCCTGGCGTTCGATGCTCACGTCGAGGTCGGCCACGGTGGTCACTTCCTCGGCGCGATGCACACCATGGAGCGCTTCCGCACGTGCTTCCACCGGCCGTTCCTGTCGAGCTCGGACAACTTCGACAAGTGGACCCGCAACGGCTCGCTCGACACCAACCAGCGGGCCGAGGTCATCTACAAGAAGCGCCTCGAGGAGTACGAGCAGCCGCCACTCGACGAGAGCATCCGCGCGGAGCTCGAGGACTACGTCAACCGGCGCCGGACCGAGCTCGGGGACTGACGCAGGGCTGCAACAAGGCGCCTCCAGGTGATGCATGGAGGCGCCTTGTGCTTTCAACGGCTGCTGAGAGTCAGGAGCTGAGTCGTTCGGCGGTCTCGACGACGTTGGCCAGCAGCATCGCGCGGGTCATCGGCCCCACACCACCAGGATTGGGCGAGATCCAACCCGCGACCTCGTACGCCTTGGGGTCCACATCACCCACGATGCCGTCCTCATCACGGCTCACCCCCACATCCAGCAACGCCGCACCAGGCTTGACCATGTCAGCG
>NZ_JAKFCB010000153.1:0-4999 GCF_036676885.1 Aeromicrobium sp. | reverse complement strand
GTCGACCGCGGTGGGCAAGGCCATCGCGCGCTCCGTCGCCGGCACGTCCAAGAAGGTCACCCTCGAGCTCGGCGGCAAGGCCGCCAACATCGTGTTCGACGACGCGCCGCTCGACCAGGCGGTCGAGGGCATCGTCAGCGGCATCTTCTTCAACCAGGGCCACGTCTGCTGCGCCGGATCGCGCCTGCTGGTGCAGGAGAACATCTACGACGAGGTCCTCGACAAGCTCAAGCGGCGCATGTCGACGCTGCGCCTCGGCGACCCGCTCGACAAGAACACCGACATCGGCGCGATCAACTCCTCCGAGCAGCTCGCCCGCATCAAGGAGCTGACCGACGTCGGCGACGCGGAAGGTGCCGAGCGCTGGTCCGCACCGTGCGACCTACCCGACAGCGGGTTCTGGTTCGCGCCGACGATCTTCACCGGCGTCACCCAGGCCCACCGGATCGCGCGCGAGGAGATCTTCGGGCCGGTCCTGTCGGTCCTGACGTTCCGCACGCCGGCCGAGGCCGTAGAGAAGGCCAACAACACGCCGTACGGCCTGTCGGCCGGCGTCTGGACCGAGAAGGGCTCGCGGATCCTGTCGATGGCCAACCAGCTGCGCGCCGGTGTCGTCTGGGCCAACACGTTCAACAAGTTCGACCCCGCGTCGCCGTTCGGCGGCTACAAGGAGTCGGGCTACGGCCGCGAGGGCGGGCGCCACGGCCTCGCCGCCTACCTGCAGGGAGCAGACTCATGACGACCCGCTTGGACGTGCGCAAGACGCACAAGCTCTACATCGGAGGCGCGTTCCCGCGCTCGGAGTCCGGCCGCACGTTCGAGGCCGTCGACGCCAAGGGCAAGTTCCTCGCCAACATGGCGCTGGCCTCGCGCAAGGACGCCCGCGACGCGGTGCTCGCCGCCCGCAAGGCGTTCGGCGGCTGGTCGACGCGCACCCCCTACAACCGCGGCCAGGTCATCTACCGCCTCGCCGAGGTCATGGAGGGCCGGCGCGACCAGTTCATCGAGCAGCTCCGCGCCGCTGAGGGCGTCAACGACAAGAAGGCCACGACCTACGTCGACGCCGCGATCGACCGCGTCGTCTGGTACGCCGGCTGGGCCGACAAGTACGTCCAGGTGCTCGGCAACGCGAACCCCGTCTCCGGGCCGTTCTTCAACCTGTCGACGCCCGAGCCCACCGGCGTCGTGGCAACGATCGCGCCGAGTGGCCCGCTGCTCGCGCTGGTCTCGGTCATCGCGCCGGCGATCGTCACCGGCAACACCGTCGTCGTGGTCGCCAGCGAGAAGTTCCCCGTCCCCGCCGTGACCCTCTCGGAGTGCATGGCCACGTCCGACCTGCCCGGCGGTGTCGTCAACATCCTCACCGGACGGGCCGCCGAGATCGCGCCGTGGCTGGCCTCGCACATGGACGTCAACGCGCTCGACCTGGCCGGCGTCGACGACCCCGAGCTCGCCACCTCGCTCGAGGTCGCGGCTGCGGAGAACCTCAAGCGGGTGCTCCGAGCGCCTGCCACGCCGGTGGACTCGCTCGCCGAGCCCTCGCTCGCCCGCCTCGAGGCCTTCGTCGAGACCAAGACCGTCTGGCACCCGATCGGCGTCTGAATCCGGCAGACATCCTCCCGCGAGCTCACACCGGCGTGAGGACGAACACCGGGATCTCCCGCGCGGTACGGGCGTCGAAATCGCGAAGCGCCGGCGACCCTTCGAGCAGCGTCGGCCACAGGTCGACACGAGCCGCCGGCCCCCACTCCTCGGCCTGCATCGTCAAGGTCTGCCTGCCCAGCTCGACGGTGACCATGGGATGCGCCCTGAGGTTGTGGACCCAGCTGGGATGGGTCGGCGACCCTCCGTTCGAGGCAGTGACGACCACGCGGCCGCCGTCTTGCGGGATGCCGATCAACGGGACGACGCGAACGGCCCCGGTGCGGGCACCGATGTGGTGGACGAGGATCACCGTCGCACCGGCCAGGTCCCCGCCGAGCTGACCGCCGTTCGCCCGGAACTCCTCGATGACTCCCTGGTTGAAGTCGTTGTCATGCTTCTGACGCATTGCGACCCCCTGCTCGATCGCCAGCCGTCCGGCTATCGGATCCCGTACACCAGGCTCACGCGCCCGTCCGAGAGCTTCCCGACATCTCTCAGCTCGAGCCCACGTCGGCTGACTGCGGAGAACAGCTGGCTACCCTCTCCGGCGATCAGGGGATACACGATCAGTCGGAGCTCGTCGAGCAGTCCGGCCTCGATGATGCTCGACGTGACCCGTGCGCCGCCCATGAGATAGATGTCCTTGCCGGGTTCTTCCTTGAGCGCCGCCAGATCGTCGAGACTCCGGAGAAAGCTGGTCTTCGGCCAGCCGGCCGACGTCAGGCTCCTTGACAACACGTAGTGCGGGGTCTTGGCGGCGAAGCCGGTCCATTCGATCTCACCTGGTGTCGCCAGCTTGCCGCTGACCGGGTTCGGCTGGTCCGGATCAGTCCGGAACGGCGTCCAGTACGCCTCGTAGCCGGGATACATCGCTCCCCCGAGCACGCATGCGTCGACCCGGTCTGTCAGCCCGTACTCCTCGGACCAGGCATCCACCCAGTCCGCGATGCCTTCGTCGCCCTCAGTCTTCGCATCGAGCGAGATCTTCATTCCGGCAATCAGCTTTCGCATGTCAGCTTCTCCTCCTGGTCATCGACCGTGTCTCGCGGCTGCCACCAACTGCAACCTTTGGTTGCGTCTCAGATTACCGGCGACTCCCACCGCGCGCAACCATGGGTTGCATGTCCGGAGTCCGGTCAAACCTCCGGCAGCGCCTGACCTAGGCTGGTGCTTCGTGGGCGTCGTCATCTTCGCCGGGCCTTCAGGGTCCGGAAAATCTCACCTGGCTGAGCGCCTGGGGTGGCCAGTGCTTCGCCTCGACGACTTCTATCGCGACGCCGACGAGCCCGACATGCCGCGCTCGAGCCTCGGGATCGTCGACTGGGACGACGCCGCATCATGGAGCTCGGTCGACGCCGTCGGGACGATCGCCGAGCTGTGCGCAGCCGGCACCGTCGAGATCCCGGTGTACGACATCGCGGCCAGCCGGCGGACCGGCACCCAGACGTTGTCCGCTCCCAGTGGCCGATTCATCGCTGAGGGACTCTTCGCCCCGGTCATCGTCGACGCCTGTCGCGAGGCCGGCATCCTGGACGCCGCGATCTGCCTGCGGCGCCACCGCGTGATCACTTTCCTCCTGCGCCTGACGCGTGACCTGCGCGAGGGCCGCAAGTCGCCGTTGGTCCTCGTACGCCGGGGGTGGCGACTGCTCAAGGACGAGCCCCGCATCGTGGCCGAGGCCGTGGCACACGGGTGCGACCCGATGACCCCGCGCCAGGCGCGAGCGCTGCTGCAGGGCCGCTGACTCAGTCGGCCAGCTCGGTCCGCTGCGCCTCGGGTCGCAGCCCATCGAGCGCGATGCCGAGCATGCGCTCCCACGACCACACCGGCACCCCGCTGAGGCCGCTGAGCGAACAGGAGATCAGCCCGAGGTCATTGCCCCGGATGTCGTCGCGCAGCACGCCGGCCTCCTGCGCCCGGCGTACGAGTCGATCGCCCAGCTCGGAGAGACCGCAGGTCTCGGCCGTGTGGATCATGAACTCGCCGTGCTCACGGAACACCTCGCCGAGGGCCCGGTCGGCGGCCTGCAGGGCGGCGGCCTGCTTGAGGAACGTGACGATCGCCTCCCACGGGTCCTCGATCTTCATCGCGTCGTCCGCGTACTTCGCGAGCTTGTCGAACTTGTCGGTCGCGAGCGCGTCGAAGAGCGCCTCCTTGGTCGGGAAGTGCCGGTAGACCGTGCCCACCCCGACCTTGGCCCGCTTGGCGACATCGTCGATCTGGGCCTGCGAACCTTGCTTGGCGAAGATGTGGCGGGCGGCCTTGAGGATCGCCTCGCGGTTGCGACGTGCGTCGGCCCGCAACGGTCGCTCCTCGGTCATCGACATGCCTCAAACGTACGGGTTGACAAACGGAACCGCAACTCCATATCGTTGCGGAAGCGGACCTCAGGTTCCGGTTCTAGATTCCGTTCTCATCACTCCAGGAGTGCTGCATGTCTACCGTTTCAACCGAGCGCAAGGGCTTGATCCTCGCTCTGCTCGCGGCGGCCCAGTTCGTCGTGGTGCTCGACGCCTCGATCGTCAATGTCGCGCTCCCCTCGATCGGGCGCGAGCTCCAGCTCGACCAGGACAGCTTGTCCTGGGTCGTCAACTCGTACGTCCTGGTGTTCGGCGGGTTCCTCCTGCTGGGCGGCCGGGTCGCCGACCTCATGGGTCGCCGCCGGATCTTCATCGCCGGCCTCCTCCTCTTCTGCGTCGCCTCCCTGCTCGGCGGGTTCAGCCAGAACGAAGGGCAGCTGATCGCCGCCCGCGTCGTCCAGGGACTCGGCGCCGCGCTGCTCTCACCGGCCGCGCTCGCGATCCTCACGACGACGTTCGCCGAGGGTGCCGAGCGCAACAAGGCGCTCGGTGTCTGGGGCGCGGTCGCCGGATCCGGTGGCGCCGTCGGCGTCCTGATGGGCGGTGTCCTGACCGAGTCGCTCGGCTGGGAATGGGTCCTGTTCGTCAACGTCCCGATCACCGCTCTGGCTGCGTACGGCGCGATGCGCGTGCTCGGCGAGAGCCGCGACGAGACGGCGACCTCGTTCGACGTCTTCGGTGCCGTCACGATCACCGCCGGCCTGTCGCTGCTGGTCTACACGATCGTCGACGCCAACGACTCGGGCTGGGGCTCGACCAAGACCATCAGCCTTGCTCTTCTGTCGTTCGTGCTGATCGCCGCGTTCATCGCGATCGAGCGGGTGTGGAAGCAGCCGCTGCTGCCGTTCCGGATCTTCCGTAACCGGACGCTGACCGGCGCCAACCTGACCGCCGTGTTCGTCGCGATGTCGCTGTTCTCGATGTTCTTCTTCGTGTCGCTCTACATGCAGCAGGTGCTGGGCTACTCGGCGCTCAAGGCCGGGCTGGCGTACCTG
>NZ_JAKFCB010000152.1:0-1656 GCF_036676885.1 Aeromicrobium sp. | reverse complement strand
CGAGCGGGAGCCCCATATGCCACAGCACTACCCCTTCAGCGCCGTCGTCGGATCCGACGACATGGCGCTCGCCCTGACCCTCTCGACGATCTCGCCCGCGATCGGCGGCGTGCTCGTGCGCGGCGAGAAGGGCACCGCGAAGTCGACCATGGTGCGCGCGCTCGCCTCGGTGCTGCCGGAGATCGACGTCATCGCCGGTGATCGGTTCTCCACCGACCCCCGCGAGTCTCATCCGTTGTCGCCCGACGGCCCGTTCGCCGCGGACGTCGACGTCGAGACCCGTCCGGTACGCCTCGTCGAGCTCCCCGTGGGTGCCACGGAGGACCGCGTGCTGGGTTCGCTGCACCTCGAGAAGGCGCTGTCGGACGGAGTCACCGAGTACGAGCCCGGCCTGCTGGCGCGCGCGCATCGCGGCATCCTCTACGTCGACGAGGTCAACCTGCTGCACGACCACCTCGTCGACCTGCTGCTCGACGCCGCTGCGATGGGTCGCTCGACGGTCGAGCGCGACGGTGTCTCGGTCGAGCACGCCGCGCGCTTCGTCCTCGTCGGCACGATGAACCCCGAGGAGGGCGAGCTCCGCCCGCAGCTGCTCGACCGGTTCGGCCTCACGGTCGAGGTCGCCGCGCCGCGTGATCCGGCTGCGCGCGTCGAGGTCGTACGCCGGCGGCTCGCGTACGAGGCCGATCCTGACGCCTTCGCCGCCCGGTATGCCGAGGACGAGGCGACGCTCACCGATCGCATCCAGTCGGCGCAGAAGCTCGTCGACCAGGTCGACCTCAGCGACTGGGCGCTGCTCAAGATCGCCGAGGTGTGCGCCGCGTTCGAGGTCGACGGCATGCGCGCCGACATCGTCACGGCCCGCGCCGCCGCTGCGCATGCCGCGTGGAACGGGCGTACGAGCGTGCTGCGCGAGGACATCCGCGCTGCGGCGCGGCTTGCCCTGCCGCACCGTCGCCGCCGCAACCCGTTCGACGCCCCGGGCATCGACGAGGACCTGCTCGACCAGATCCTCGGCGACGACGAGCCGCCGCCGGAGCCCGAGGGCGACGGCACGGACGACGCAGAGACGCAGGAGTCCCAGACCTCCGAGTCCGACTCACCCTCCGACCCGGGCCACGACCCCGCTGAGAGTGACACTTTTGAGGATTCACCCGGCGAGTCGCATCAAGACCGTCACTCCCAGCGTGAATCCGAGCCGGAGCAGCAGCCTGGCGGTACGGACGAGGTCACGGTTGCGGCCCCGCAGCAGCCGTACCGAGCCAAGCTGTTCACGGTCGGCGGCACGGGGGCCGGCGAGTCCGGCAAGCGTTCGCGGGCCATCACCGAGACCGGACGACGCATCGGCGCCCAACGGCGTACGGGCCAGGGCGGCTCGATCCACCTCATGGAGACGATCCGCGCCGCGGCACCGCACCAGCACGCCCGCGGCCGGGTTGCCAGCCTGAAGTTCCGCGCCGACGACCTGCGCCTCGCGGTCAAGGAGGGGCACGAGTCAAACCTGATCCTGTTCTGCGTCGACGCGTCCGGCTCGATGGCAGCGCGCAAGCGCATGGAGCAGGTCAAGACCGCGATCCTGTCGCTGCTGATGGACGCCTACCAGCGCCGCGACAAGGTCGGGCTCATCACGTTCCGCCAGGACGGCGCCGAGCTCGC
>NZ_JAKFCB010000151.1:0-4720 GCF_036676885.1 Aeromicrobium sp. | reverse complement strand
CAACGCTGACAAGGGCTACGGCTTCATCGAGGTCGAGGGCCAGGACGATGTCTTCGTTCATTGGTCCAAGATCGCGTCAGACGGATACAAGACCCTCGAGGACGGCCAGAAGGTCGAGTTCGAAGTGGTCGACGGACCCAAGGGTCGCGAGGCCCACGAGGTCATCGGACAGTAAGTCCGTGAAAGAGCCCGGTCCGGGGGGACCGGGCTTTTTCATGCCCTGACGCACCCGGGACACATGTGACACTTGCGATGTCACATAGACGCTGACATACTCTCGGTATGTTCATCTTCGCGACCGAACCAGTCACCGCGCCCGCAGGTGGGGCCGAGCTCAGCCAGGTCATCGGCCTCTCGATCGCCGCCGGCCTCGTCACCAGCGTGCTGCTGGTCATCGCCTGGGCCCACCGCACACACCGCATCGAGTGGTTCCAACGGCTCGGCGAGCGACTCGGCGCGCGTACCGGGGAGCCGGGCTGGGCGTCGATCCCGACGCTGTTCGTCGCGAGCTCGTTGATCATCGCGTTGCTGGGCTTCATGTGGGACGTCAGCCTGCATGCCGGGCGGGGCCGCGACGCCGGACCGCTGGCCAACCCCGCGCACTACCTGATCCTCTACGGGCTCTTCGCCCTGTTCATCGCCGGGATGTCCGCGGTCGTCTACGCGCGTGACGGCGAGAAGCCGGGCATCGCCTCGGTCCGCATCACCCGCACGTGGTACGCCCCGGTCAGCGGCATCTTCATCGCCGCCTGCGGCCTCTATGCCCTGATCGGCTTCCCGCTGGACGATGTCTGGCACCGGCTGTTCGGCCAGGACGTCACGCTGTGGGGCCCGACGCACCTGATGCTGATCGGCGGTGCGGGCCTCTCCACGGCCGGCATCATCCTGCTGCACCGCGAGGCCGACTTCGCGATCCGCCAGAACGGCAAGGAGATGCCGGCCTGGATCAAGACCGCCACGCTGTCGATCGGGTTCGGGGCGCTGCTGATCGGCCTCTCGGTCTTCCAGGCCGAGTTCGACTTCGGCATCGCACAGTTCCGCATGGTGTTCGCTCCGCTCATGATCGTCGCGGCCGCCGGCATCACGCTCGTCGCGGCCCGGCTGTACGTCGGCCCGGGAGCGGCGATCGTCGCCGCGGTGTTCTTCCTGCTGATGCGCGGCATCATCTCGTTCATCGTCACCGACTTCTTCGGTGAGGCGCACCACGTGTTCCCGCTCTACCTCGGCAGCGCCGTTCTGATCGAGCTGCTGGCGCTGACGCAGCTGCGCAACAAGCCGCTGTGGTTCGGTGCGCTCGGCGGCCTCCTGATCGGCACGGTCGGCCTCGTCATCGAGAAGCTCTGGAACGACCGCGTCTTCCAGTTCCCGTGGACCCAGGACATGTGGCTCGAGGGGTTGCTCATGGCCGTGCCCGTCGCGATCGGATCGGGCCTGTGCGGTGCGCTGTTCGCGCTCGGCCTGCAGGGCCGGCTGCCGGCCAAGAAGGTCAGCCGGACGATCGTCACCGCATCGGTGCTGGTCATCGCGGCGGCGGTCGCCAACGGGTTGCACGCCACGGTGCCCAAGGACGCCTCGGCCGACTTCGCGCTGACCCAGGCCGGCACGGCGGACAAGCCCGAGGTCACGGCCAAGGTCACCCTCGAGCCGGCCGGTCTGGTCGACGACCACCCGACGTGGGTGCAGATCACCGCGTGGCAGGGCGGGGGAGCGGGTGTCGTGACGGATCGCCTCCGGCGTACGGGCGACAACACGTGGGAGTCGACCAAGCCCGTGCCGGTCGGCGGCAACTGGAAGACGCTGCTGCGCGTGCAGGACGGTCGTACGCTCGCAGCCGTGCCGATCTTCATGCCGGCCGACGCACCTCTCGACGTCAAGGAGGTCCCGGCCTCGGCATCGTTCACCCGCGAGTTCGTGCCGGAGATCGACATCCTCCAGCGGGAGCGCAAGGGTGACACGTCGCCGGTGCTCTGGGGCGCGGCCAACATGGTGGTCCTGCTCTGCAGCCTCGCGATCATCATCGGGATCTCGGTCTCGGTCGCCCGGGTGGCTCGCCGCATCGAGGAGCACGAAGCCGCCTCGCCGGGAGACCGTACGCCTACCCTGACGCCATGACCGCCGGCGGAGACCAGCTCCTGGCGCACCACGCCGCGCTGCTGGCGATCCCGGCGATCATCCCGGCCGTCGTGGTCGTCGGGGTGATCCTCTACCTCGCACGCAAGGACCGGCGCGAGGAGCGCGAGGAGCGCGAGATCATCGAGCGGGCCTTCGAGCCCGATGACAACAGCAAGGAGACCGAGTGAGGATCGCTGCAGCGCTGCTGGCGGGTGCCCTCGTGCTGGCCGGCTGCGGTGCCTCCGGAGAAGCCGCCGACGAGACCGACGGAGGGCCGAAGGCGACCGGCACGCAGGTCGACATCGTGATCAAGGACGGCAAGGCCACGCCGCAGGGCAAGCGGGTCGAGGTCACGGCGGGCACGCCGGTGACCCTGAGGATCACGTCGGACGCCGACGAAGAGATCCACGTGCACTCCGAGCCGGAGCACGAGTTCGAGGTCGGACCGGGCCACGTGCTCGATGAGACATTCACGATCGACACCCCCGGTCAGGTTGCCGTCGAGGCGCATCACCTCGGCGTCACGATCGTGCAGCTCGTCGTCGAGCCGTGATCGCGGCCGGGCTGCAGGCACACGGCGTCGGCGGGCCGACCGACCTGCCGATCCCGTTCCTGTACGCCATGGTCGGTGCCTCGTGGGCGCTGACGATCTCGTTCGCCGTCCTGGCGCTCGCGTGGAAGGAGCCGAAGTTCACGGACGAGCCGGAGCCGGCGGAGCCACCCCGTCGCCCGTGGCTCGCCGTGATCGGCCTGCTGCTGACCGCCTGGGTGCTGGTCGCGCTGTACGCCGGGCCCTCCGACGCCGGCAACGGCGGGATCGGGGCGATCTACATCTTCGTGTGGGTCGGCCTCGTGCCGTTGGCTCTCGTCGCCGGCCACGTGTGGCGTGACCTCTCGCCCTGGCGGACGATCCAGTCCCTCCTCGGGCCGGGCCTCTGGGCGTACCCGCGCCGGCTCGGCTACTGGCCGGCAGTCGCGGGCCTGCTCGCCTTCGTGTGGCTCGAGCTCGCCTCGCCGGACCCCGGCTCGGTCCACGCCGTACGCGTCTGGGTCGCGGTCTACGCTGCCATCACGATCGCCGGCGGCATCGCGTTCGGTCCGCGCTGGTACGACCGCGCGGACCCGTTCGACGTCTACAGCGCGATCATCGCGAAGCTCTCGCCGTTCGTCCGCGACGGCCGCTGGGCCGTGCACAACCCGCTGCGGACGCTGCCGTCAGTTCCGGTCGACGCCGGACTCGTCGCGGTGCTGGCGACGCTGCTGGGCTCGACGGCGTACGACAGCTTCTCGGCGTCGTCGTTCTGGCAGGGCAAGACCCTGGCGGTGTGGCAGCACTCGCTGACCCTGCTCGGGTTCTGTGCCGTCGTCGCGGTGCTGTTCATCGTGGCGGCCCGGTCGACCGGGGGAGTCAGCGCTGGTGAGCGCAGGCGGCTGCCGGGACGGCTCGCGCACTCGCTCGTGCCGATCGTCGTCGGCTACATCCTCGCCCACTACCTGACGTACCTCCTGGAGAAGGGGCAGGCCGTCTTCCTGGCCCTGATCGACCCGCTGGGCCGGGGGTGGGAGCCATGGGGTGACCCCGCGACGTCGTACTTCCTGTCCGAGCACACCTCGACGCTCGCCGCGCTCAAGGTCACGTTCGTCGTCGCAGGTCACGTGCTCGCGGTCGTCGCCGCCCACGACAAGGCGCTGGCGCTGCTGCCGAAGGGGCACCGGCTCAGTGGCCAGGTCGCGATGCTGCTCCTGATGGTGGCCTACACGTTCACGGGACTGTTCCTGCTGTTCTCTGTCTGACCTGGTCGGTAGCGTCGAAGCATGGCGACGATCTACAACACCGCGACGACCCTCGACGGCTACCTCGCGACCACCGACAACTCGCTCTCCTGGCTGTTCGAGGTGGCCGGCGCCGACGACGCCGAGTCGTCGTTCGGCGACTTCCTCGCGGGCATCGGTGCGATGGCGATGGGCTCGACGACATACGAGTGGCTGCTCGAGCACGAGGCGCTGGTGGACAACCCGGCCAGGTGGCAGGAGTGGTACGCCGATCGGCCGACCTGGGTCTTCACGCACCGCGACCTGCCGGTCATCGCGGGCGCCAACATCACGTTCACCAGCGACGACGTCCGTGAGGTGCACGCCGCGATGACCGCCGCGGCCGGCGAGCGAGACATCTGGCTGATGGGTGGCGGTGACCTGGTCGGCCAGTTCGACGACGCCGGCCTGCTCGACCGCATCACCGCGACGATCGCCCCGGTCACGCTCGGGGCCGGCGCACCCTTCCTCCCACGCGACATCCGATCCAACCGGCTGACGCTCACGTCGATCCTCCAACGTGGCCAGTTCGCCGAGCTGACGTACGACGTGACCCCCAAAGACGCCACCTGATTGCGCGGCGTTGATTAGCACTCGTATGATGAGAGTGCTAACCGGATCAGACCGATGAGGTTGTGGGCCGCGGCGAGAAGGGTTCGCCGCAACGCCGCAACCGTCCGTCGCGGGCATCGCCTGGTCATCCACGTCGACAACCAAGTCGGAGAAACGTACACATGGCAAAAACCATTGCTTTCAACGAGGAAGCACGGCGCGGCCTCGAGCGCGGGATGAACCA
>NZ_JAKFCB010000150.1:0-11494 GCF_036676885.1 Aeromicrobium sp. | reverse complement strand
CGGTCCGGCGGTGTCCTTGAACGGGTCACCGACGGTGTCACCGATGATCGTCGCCTCGTGGGCGGGCGATCCCTTGCCGCCGTGGTTGCCGTCCTCGACGAGCTTCTTGGCGTTGTCCCACGCACCACCGGAGTTGGCGAGGAAGACGGCCATCAGCGTGCCGGTTGCGATCGCGCCGGCGAGGTACGCGCCGAGCGGTCCCACACCGAGGCCGAAGCCGACGGCGATCGGGGCGAAGATCGCCAGGATGCCCGGCGTCGCCAGCTCACGCAGCGAGTCGCGCGTGCAGATGTCGACGACCTTGCCGTACTCGGGACGACCGGTGCCGTCCATGATGCCCGGGATCTCCTTGAACTGGCGGCGCACTTCGTAGACGACCGCGCCGGCCGCACGACCCACGGCGTTGATCGCCAGGCCGGAGAACAGGAAGACGACCGCAGCACCGATCAGCAGCCCGACGAGGTTCTCCGGGTTGGCGACGTTGAGCACGCCGGTCAGGGCCTGCTGGTCGCTGATCGAGAGTCCCTCGGCGAACGCGCTCTTGGCGGCGTCACCGTCGAGGCCCTCGAAGATCAGCACGAGCTGGTCCTTGATGTTGTCGGTGAAGGCTCCGAACAACGCGGTCGCGGCCAGGACGGCCGTGGCGATCGCGATGCCCTTGGTGATGGCCTTCGTGGTGTTGCCGACCGCGTCGAGCTCCGTGAGGATCTTGGCGCCTTCCTCGTCGACGTCACCTGACATCTCGGCGATGCCCTGCGCGTTGTCGCTGACCGGGCCGAACGTGTCCATCGCCACGATGACACCGACGGTCGTGAGCAGGCCACAGCCGGCCAGCGCGACCGCGAACAGCGAGATGATGACCGAGCCGCTGCCGAGCAGGAACGCGCCGAACACGGCCGCACCGATCACCAGCGCGGTGTAGACCGCCGACTCGAAGCCGACCGACAGGCCGGACAGGATGACAGTGGCCGCGCCGGTGAGCGAGGTCTTGCCGACGTCCTTGACCGGGCGGGTCTCGGTGCCGGTGAAGTAGCCCGTCAGCGCCAGGATCAGGGCGGCGAGCACGATGCCGATCAGCACGGCGACCCACGCGATGGTGCGCGGACCCCAGCCGTCGTAGCCCGCGAGCGGGTCACCGAACAGCTGAGCCGTGAGGCCGGTGGGCTTGGCGATGTTGAGCTCACCGAACGTCTTGGGCAGGTAGGCGTATGCCACTGCGACCGACGCGATCGCCGAGATGACCGCCGAGATGTAGAACGAGCGGTTGATCGCCGTCAGGCCGTTCTCGCCGGCGCGCGCCCGGGTGATGTAGACACCCAGGATCGCGGTCAGGGCGCCGATGGCGGGGATGATGAGCGGGAAGACGAGGCCTTCCTCACCGAACGCGACCGAGCCGAGGATGAGGGCCGCGACCAGCGTCACGGCGTACGACTCGAAGAGGTCCGCGGCCATGCCGGCGCAGTCGCCGACGTTGTCGCCCACGTTGTCGGCGATAGTCGCGGCGTTGCGCGGGTCGTCCTCGGGGATGTTCTGCTCGACCTTGCCGACCAGGTCGGCGCCGACGTCAGCGGCCTTGGTGAAGATGCCGCCGCCGACTCGCATGAACATCGCGAGCAGCGCCGCGCCGAAGCCGAAGCCCTCGAGCACGTCCGGTGCCTCACCCTGATAGATCAGGACGACGGTCGACGCGCCGACGAGGCCGAGGCCCACCGTCAGCATGCCGACGGTGCCGCCGGTGCGGAACGCGATGCGCATGGCCTTCTCGCGGCCCTCGTTCTGGGCGGCAGCGGCGACGCGGACGTTGGCGCGCGTCGCGAGCCACATGCCGAGGTAGCCGATCAGCGCGGAGAATCCGGCACCGACCAGGAAGAATGCCGACCTGCCGATCTTGATGTCGGTGTCGCCGGGCAGCAGGAAGAGCAGTCCGAAGGCGAGGACCGCGAAGACCGCGAGGGTCTTGAACATGCGGCCGAGGTACGCCGAGGCGCCCTCCTGGACCGCGAGTCCGATCTCCTGCATCTTCTCGGTGCCTTCGGAGGCCTTGAGTACTTCGGCGCGGAATACCGCCGCCATGATCAGCGCAATGACGCCGATGCCCGCAACGACCGACACAATGATCGTGTTGTCGTTCGAGAGATCGAGGTCGCTGGCTGCCGCAACGAATGTCGCGTTCGCCATGAAATTCCTCCAGATATAAGGACAAGACGTGAAAATGGCCTGGGTGACCAGACCGCGTGACGCAGGTTACAGGGAGGGCCTATGATCCGGTGCGACCGGGATCACAGTGCCTGGGCTGAGCGGGCGTCGTCGATCGACGTGTGCAGGCCGAAGACCTTGTCCAGACCCGTGATCTCGAAGATCTTGAGGATGCGCTCCTGGGTGCACACGATGTCGAGCGATCCGCCGTCTGCGCGGACACGCTTGAGGGCGCCGACGAGGACGCCGAGCCCCGTGGAGTCGAGGAACTCGACCTTCTGCACGTCGATGATGAGGTGCGTGTGGCCGGCGTCGACCGCCGCCACGATCGCCTCGCGGAGCTTGGGAGCCGTGTAGACGTCGATCTCGCCGCCAACCTCGATGATCTCGAAGTCGCCCTCAGCGCGCGACGTCAGTGACAGCTCCATCTCCACCCCTCTCTCCGTCTGCATTCAATCACGATCTCCGCACAGGTGACGACGGGCGAGCCGGTGCGGACGTGTCTGGGAGAATCACGAGGTGGACCCCGCCGACCTCGTGCTGCGCTACGGCGAGCGGGTGACTCACGTCGAGCGGGTGCCCGAGCGGGAGGCCGTCGTCGAGCCCTGGCCGGACTGGGTCGACCCGGCCGTACGCGCGATGTACGCGGCCGAGGGCATCGATGCGTTGTGGGGTCATCAGGCCGAGGCCCTGCACCACGTTCACGAGGGGCGACACGTCGTGATCGCGACCGGCACGGCGTCCGGAAAGTCACTGGCGTTCCAGGCGCCGGCGCTGACGGGACTCGCCGAGGGGCGAACCGGCAGCGCGCTGCGGGGCAACCGGTTGCCGACGGTTCTCTACCTGGCCCCGACCAAGGCGCTCGCCGCCGATCAGCTGCGGCGGCTCTCCGGCGCTCGGGAGTTCGCCCGGCCCGCGACGGTCGACGGCGACAACTCCCGCGAGGAGCGGGTCTGGGCCCGCGACCACGCGAACTACCTGCTGACCAACCCCGACACGCTGCACCACTCGATCCTGCCGGCGCACGCCAGGTGGGCGCGGGTGCTCGGCGGCCTGAGCCACGTCGTGGTCGACGAGTGCCACCACTACCGCGGAGTGTTCGGGGCCCACGTCGCCCACGTCCTGCGGCGCCTGCGACGGGTCTGCGCCTACTACGGCGCCGAGCCGACGTTCGTCCTGTCGTCGGCGACGGTCGCCGAGCCCGAGGTGTTCGCGGGCCGACTCACCGGGCTGGAGGTCGTACCCGTCACCGATGACGCGTCGCCGCACGCCGCCCGCACGATCGCCCTGTGGGAGCCACCGCTCATGCCCGGACGGGACCCCGTCAGCGGCGCCGCGACCGAAGGTGTCGTACGCCGCGCGGCCACGACCGAGGCCGGCGAGCTGCTCACGGACCTCGTGATCGGCAAGGTCCGCACCCTGGCGTTCGTACGCTCGCGCCGTGGCGCCGAGTCCGTGGCCGCGACGGCTCAGCGACGGCTGGCTGAGGTCGACCCCGAGCTGGTCGGTCGGGTCGCGACCTATCGCGGCGGCTACCTGCCGGAGGAGCGCCGCGAGCTCGAGCAGCGCCTGCGCAGCGGCGACCTGCTGGGGCTCGCCAGCACCAACGCCCTCGAGCTCGGCATCGACATCGCCGGCCTCGACGCCGTGATCAGCGTCGGCTTCCCCGGCACACGGGCGGCCCTGCACCAGCAGTTCGGCCGCGCGGGCCGCTCAGGGCGGGACTCGATCGGCATCCTCGTGGCCCGGGACGACCCGCTCGACACGTACCTCGTGCACCATCCGGAGGCGTTGCTCGGCGCCCCGGTCGAGGCGTCGGTGTTCGACCCCGACAACCCGTACGTCCTGGGGCCCCACCTCGCGGCCGCCGCCCAGGAGATCCCGCTGACCGAGGACGACTTCGCGATGTTCGGGCCCCGTACGGCCGAGGGCGTCCAGGCGCTCGAGGCGGCCGGCTGGCTGCGCAAGCGATCGGCCGGCTGGTTCTGGACCAAGCGCGAGCGGGCCAGCGACCTCGCGGACATCCGGTCCAGCGGCGGAGCGCCGGTGCAGATTGTCGATGCCGTCACGGGTCGCCTGATCGGCACGGTCGATGCCGGGTCGGCCGATTCCGCGGTCCACGAGGGCGCGGTCTACGTCCACCAGGGCGACGTCCACATCGTCGACGACTACGACGTCGAGCACGGTGTCGCCGTGGTGCACCGCGACGATCCCGACTACTCGACCATGGCCCGGTCGGTCACCGAGATCTCGGTGACCGAGACCGATCGCACGACGCAGTGGGGCAAGGCGGCCATGTCGTTCGGGTCGGTCGATGTGGTCAACCAGGTTGTGTCCTACCTGAAGCGGAGCACGACCGGCGGCGGCATCCTCGGCGAGGAGCTCCTCGACCTGCCGGAGCGCACCCTGCAGACCAAGGCCGTGTGGTGGACACTCGAACCCGGCGCGCTGGCGGCGGCGATGGAGACCGGCGACGTGCCTGGCGCGGCGCATGCCGCCGAGCATGCGGCGATCGGGCTGTTGCCCTTGCTCGCCACGTGCGACCGCTGGGACATCGGCGGCGTCTCGACCGCTCTGCATGCCGACACCGGGACCATGACGGTCTTCGTCTACGACGGCTATCCCGGTGGCGCGGGCTTTGCGGAGCGCGGCTACGAGCTGGCGGCTCGCTGGCTCCGGATCACCCGCGCGGCGATCGTCGCCTGCGAGTGCGCGACCGGCTGCCCGTCGTGCGTCTACTCCCCCAAGTGCGGCAACGGCAACGAGCCGCTCGACAAGGCCGGGGCCGTACGCCTGCTCGACGCCCTGCTGACCGACGCACCCCCGGACACCGTTGCGTCATAGGAACCGTGGCCTGGAGCCCTCAGTTCCTATGACGCAACTCGGCAGTCCAAGCACTGTTCAGGTAGTAGTCGGGGGCGGCGCGGGCCTTCTGCTCGAACGCCCAACGGTGGCCCCACCACGTCCGGCTCGTGACGCGGGCAGTGATCGTCGCGACGTCGTAGTCCATGCGGCAGGTCAGGACCTGGGCACCGTTGCGGTCCGCGATGCGGCGAGCAGCCGCACAGGCATCTGCGCCTCCGACGCTGGCCTGGGTCGCCGACAAAGCCGCCAGGTCGGCTGCCGCAGCCACCCGGTGGCGCAGCCTCACCAGGCCCGCCATCTCGGTGATGATCAGCGCTGCCAGCACCAGCACCACGGCGATCGCCGCGGCGTGGATCGTCACTGCTCCCCGTTCGGCCCGGGCGATCACGGCGACTCCACAGCGGCGACCGACGAGGAGTCGAGCTCCTGCGATCCGATCGCGGAGAAGTAGGGCAACGGCATCCGCGACCGTGCCGTGACGATGACCGTGACCGTGCCGGACTCGGTGTCGACCGAGACCTTCGCGCCGGCGGGCGCATGCTTGCGGGCGACCTCCTTCGCATCCTGCACGGGCTCCCCGCGGGCGATCATGCGCGCCGCCTCCCGCGAGGCGTCCGTGATCCGGATCTGGGTCAACCCCAGCGAGATGACCCAGAGCAGTAGGAACGCGAAAGCGACGGCGAACGGCGCGATCGTCGCCAGCTCTGCGGTGACCATTCCTCGCTCCCGCCTCATGGGAGCCGGATACCGAACCTGGGAATGCGGTCGAACAGGTCTCGCATCGTGCCCCAGCCGAGGGCGCGTTCGAGGATGTCCCTGAACGAGGTGATCCACGGGTTGTCGTTGTCGAGGAGGCCGAACCGGTAGAGCACTGCGGCGATCATGACGGCACCCAGCGTGCCGACGGTGTATTCCGCGGTCGCCATGCCGCGGTCATCGTGGTGGGACATGTAGGGCCCTTCGAAGGTGGGGTCCGGGGCGACGCACAGCCGCCCCGGACCGGTCGGATCAGAACGGGAGGATGTCGGGGATCTTCTTGATCAGGTCCTCGACGAGCTCGCCGAACCACGGGGACTGGCCGATCTTGACGAGTACGCCGCCGATCGTGCAGGCACCCAGGGTGCCGACCGTGTATTCGGCGGTCGTCATGCCTCGCTCGGCGCGGTGCAGGAGCTGCTTCATGTGGAGTCCTTTCGATGGATGAATCGGTCGAAAGGAAGATGCGCGGGCCGCACCATGAAACGCGGCCGTACTTCTCTGCTGGGGACAGTGGTGACGGCCCTGCTCGGCTGTGGACTCAGAAGCTGAAGGAGCGGAACGTCGCGATGATCGTGGGCACGATCCCGATCAGGAAGAACGCCGGCAGGAAGCAGGCACCAAGCGGGGCCGCGGTGCGGACGGCGACCTTGCTGCTGCGCTCCCGCCGGGCCGCTCGCCGGTCGCGGCGCAGGTCGTCCGCGACCCCCGACACGACGTGCGCCACGGGCATGCCCGAGGCCGCCGCGCGCCGGAACGCCCGCCCCACCGGTGCCAGCGACCGGTCGACCGCGAGCGTGCGCCACACGGCATCGGTGTCGCCCGCGATCGCCAGGCGACCCGCCACCAGCCCGAGCTCGCTGCCCAGAGGCTCGGCGGTTGCCTCCGCCGCCAGCTCGAACGCCGTCACCGGCGGACGTCCCACCTCGAGCGCCGCGACCATGAGGTCGAGCGCCGTTGGCAGCTGGGCGGCGATCTGGGCCTTCCGGCGGCGCTCAGCCGCGTTCTCGAGCCGGCTCACCGCACGGTGCACGACGGGCGCCAGGCCGAAGCCGATCACCGGGCCGAGCGGCAGGCCCAACGCGACGGTCGCTGCGAGCGGGGTCATCAGGGCGGCGGCGAGGGCCGGATCCACGCGGCTGGGAGCTTCCTGCCCACCGAAGAGCATCCGCTGCCTGGCCGCCGTCGATCCCGGCACGAAGCACCAGACGGCGAGCCCGGCCAGCACGGCAGGGATCACGACTCGGCTTCCGCACTCGCCGCGATCCGCTCGACCCAGGCGACTCCCGCGCAGGCGAGGCCACACCCGGCCGCCAGGCACAACACTCCTGGGAACGTGCTCGTGAGGATCGCGAGCGGATCTCCTCCCATGCCCGACCCGAGGGCAAGGCCGAACACCGGGAGCACCGCCATCAGCCGGCCGGTCGCCCGCGCGGGCGCGAGTCCGGACTCGACCTCTCGCTCGATCTCGAGATCGCCGCGGGCGGTCTCCTGGAGCCGGTCCAGGACCTGAGCCAGGGGCGCTCCCGCCCGTTCGGCGACGAGCCACGCGCCGGCCAGCTCGGCGAGCAGCTCGGCACCCGTCTCGTCCGCGGCGGCGCGCAAGGCTCCGGGCACATCCCCGCCGAGATCGGCAGCGCGGGCCGCCGGCGCCAGGAACGCGAACTCAGGAGCCAGCCCCGCGAGCACCCGCTGCGGGAGGATGCCGGCGCGCAGCTCTGCGGACATCAGCCCGATCGCCTCCGACACGAGGCGGCGACGCTCACGCAGACTCCTGCGCGCGAGCGCAACCCGCCACTGGCGTATGCCGAACGCCGCAACCCCGGCCACGGTGAGGACCAGGACGACGTGCGGACCGGAGATGCCAACATGCATGGTGGCCCAGACCGCCGCGACAGCAACGACCAACACGACGACCCGTCGTGGCATGGGTCGACCGGCCCGGTCGAGCGCCAATCGCTGCCGGGCCAGCCAGCGGCCGGATGGACGGCGCAGCCACACGGCAACCGCCGTGACCAGTGCGGCCAGCACGGTCACCCCAGCACCAGCCGCAGTCGCTCATCGCCGGGCCCCGTCTCGACCCCGTCCGGACCGGCCGACAGTGCCGGCAGGCATCGGACGAACCCGTCGCGATCGCGCTCGAGGGCCGCGATCTGTTCGACCCGTCGTAGGCCGTCGGCGCCGCGCCCGAGGTGGACGACGAGGTCGAGGCCCGCGGCGAGCTGGCTGTGGACCGCATCGCGCGGCAGTCCGGCGGCGACACCGAGAGCCTCGAACCGGGCCGGGACGTCCACCGTCGAGTTGGCGTGCAACGTGCCGCATCCACCCTCGTGCCCGGTGTTGAGTGCCGCCAGCAGGTCGACGACCTCGGCGCCACGCACCTCGCCGACCACGAGCCGGTCGGGCCGCATGCGGAGCGCCTGGCGTACGAGGTCGCGGACCGTCACCATCCCAGCGCCCTCGACGTTGGCCGGGCGGGCCTCGAGGCCGACCACATGAGGATGGTCCGGCCTGAGCTCGGTCGCGTCCTCGACGATGACGAGCCGCTCACCCGGGTCCACCTCGGCAAGCAGGGCGGCGAGCAGCGTGGTCTTGCCCGAGCCGGTGCCGCCCGTCACCACGAACGCCACCCGTGCGGCGACGATGCGTGCCAGCACGTCGGCGGTCTCGTCGGTGAGTGAACCGACAGCCCGCAGCTCGGCCAGGGAGAAGGTTCGCCGCGCCGGGACACGCAGCGAGATCAGCGTGCCCGGCCGGGCGAGCGGGGCCAGGACCGCATGGAGTCGCGTGCCGTCACCGAGGCGGGCGTCGACCCAGGGACTCGCATCGTCGAGCCGTCGCCCGGCCTGCGCCGCCAGCCGCTGGGCCAACCGGCGTACGGAATCCTCGTCGGCGAACCGGACGGCGGACTTCTCGAGCCCGCGACCGCGATCGAGGTAGACCTCGTCAGGTCCATTGACCAGTACGTCGCTGACTCCAGGTGTGGCGAGCAGCGGGTCGAGCAGGCCCGCGCCCCGGGTCTCGCTGCGGAGCTGGTCGACCAGGGCCAGGACCGTGCCACTGCCGGCGACGTGGTGCTCCGCACGCAGCGCGGCGGCCACGCTGTGAGGCGTCGGCTCCGACGTGCCGGCGGCCAGGCGGCGCCGGACCCGCTCGAGGATCGGCAGCTCAGTCATGGCTCGTGCCCCGGCGCTCACTCACGCCGCCTCGAGTCCGAGCGTGTCCAGCAGTGCCGTGGCCGTGCGGCGGGCTGAGCGGGATCGTCGCGGTCCCAGCCCGCGATCGACCGCAGAGCGTATGCGGCGATCGACGCGGTGACGGGCGAGCACCGGGAGGCCCAGCGCGTCGGACACCGCGGCTGGCCCGATGCCGCCGGGCCGGCCGACGGTGACCACCACGATCGACGACGCCGCCTGCTGCAGGCGATCGAGGACGTGCCGGGCCGCGCCGACGCCGCAGATGTCCTCCGCGACGACCAGCACGCTGAGGACGGACCGTCCGACGATGTCGACCCCGAAGCCGTCGAGATGTCGGGGCACGTCGGCGACGACCAGGTCGAAACCACGCACCGCCGCGGTCAGGACGGACGGCACCGCCGCCGGCAGCACAGCCGTGCCCGACCGGCCCCATGACAGCGTCGACACCCCGCGGTGCACCGGCAGCACGTCTGCGAGCGAGCCGGCGCTGAGCCGCCCGCGGGTCGCGTCGAAGTCGTGCCAGCGCAGCCCCTCCGCCCCCTCGGCACCCATCAGCAGCTCGAGGCCGCCGCCGAGCGGGTCCGCGTCGAACAGCAGCGACCTCAGGCCCCGCCGCTGCGCCGCGATGCCGAGCGCGACGGCAAGCGTCGAGGCGCCGACTCCGCCCGATCCGCCGACCATGCTGACGAGGCACGCCTCGCCCCGGCCGTCGAGCGCGGCGGACAACGCCTCGAGGATGCGCTCCTCCTCGTGCGGTCCACACACCGCCGCGGCGCCCAGGGCGACCGCGTCCGGCCACCACTGCGACGGCTCCCTCACGAGCAGCACGACGTGCTCTCGCCGGGGCAGCACAGCACGAGCCAGCTCGCCCGCCAGGTCCTCGCCCACGATGACCAGGGACGCCTGGCGCCATGACCTCCGCGTCGCCGTGAGGTCGGGCGCGACCTCCGGCACGGCGCCGACGGCGGCGCACCAGCGCAGCGCGTCGTCCAGCAGCAGCTCGTCGGCGGTGGCGATCAGGGGAGCAGCGAGGTCGGGCATACGTATGAGCGTCGTGGGCTCAGCCAGCAGGCGAAACCAGGATCGCCGGGGCTGTGGATGACCGAAGCCGGCCGGTCAGGATGTGGACCGGCCTATCCTTGATCGAGTGAGCCCCACGAGGTCTGCCGCATTCTTCGACCTGGACAAGACCATCATCGCCAAGTCGAGCACCCTTGCCTTCAGCAAGCCGTTCTTCCAGGGCGGCCTGCTCAGCCGCCGGGCGGTGCTCCGCAGCGCCTACGCCAACTTCATGTTCGCGGTCAACGGCGCCGACCACGACCAGCTCGAGAAGATGCGCGCCTACCTGACCCAGATGGTCACCGGATGGGACGTCGACGTCGTACGCCAGTCCGTCGCCGAGACGCTGCACTCGATCATCGACCCGCTGGTGTACGAGGAAGCCGTCGACCTGATCGAGGAGCACCAGGCGGCGGGGCGTGACGTCGTCATCGTCTCGGCGTCGGGCACCGAGGTCGTCGAGCCGATCGGCGAGATGCTGGGCGTCGACCATGTCATCGCCACGACGCTGTTCGTCGAGGACGGTCGCTACACCGGCGACGTCGACTTCTATGCGTACGGCCCCAACAAGGCTCTCGCGATGGAGCGCCTCGCAGTGGAGCGAGGATACGACCTCGCCGAGTCGTACGCCTACTCCGACTCCGAGACCGACGCCCCGATGCTGAAGGCGGTCGGCTACCCGTTCGCGGTCAACCCCGACAAGGCGCTGCGCCGGATCGCCGAGGACAACGGCTGGCCCATCCTCGCGTTCGGCCGGCCGGTCGCCCTGCGCCGCCGGCTGGGCCTCGACACCAGGGTCGGGAAGGCCGCTGCGGCCGCCGTCGTGGCCAGCGCGGTGGGTGCGATCACGGTCGCGCTGGTGACCCGCCGCAAGCACCGCGTCGCTCCCCGAAACGGTCGCCTGGCGCGTTTGTGAACGAAAGCGCACAACGTTACGGGCCAGTAGACCTCGCGCGGTTCGGCCCTTTGGCGTAGACAAGGAACCAAGAACATTTCAGAACTTCATAGCACCCCTAAGCGGCACAGCAGCTCAGTACCCACGCGGCGATCACCCGTCTCAATGGGACCGTTGCTCGAGGACTCCGTCCCACTCAGGGATTCAGGCGGGGGCCCGACGACTCAGATCCAGCACGCCTGGTAGCCGAGCCCGCTGGCCAAGGCGGCGCCATTCCCCCGGGGATCGGCGCCGCCGTTCTGTGTGGCGGCGTACTCGAAGGCCGGCCGCCCAGCGATCTCCTCGACGCTACGGGCGCGAGGCCTGGGTCACATCCTGACGCCCCACGAGATCGATGATGCGAACGACGTTGTCGCCCTTGAGTGCCGAGACCGGGATGACCTCGAGGTCCGGGACCTGTAGCCGCTCGGTGCCTGCATCGATGCCGCGCCTCTCGTCGGGATGCGGTCACTCTACTGGCTCAGCC
>NZ_JAKFCB010000149.1:0-2278 GCF_036676885.1 Aeromicrobium sp. | reverse complement strand
CCGAGCTGGCGGGTGACCTGCTCGGCGGCCTCGTCGCACGTGGCGCTCATCGGGGCTCGCTCGCCAGCGCGGCCTCAGGATCAGCGCCCGGCGTCCAGTCCTTGCCCGGCGGCTCGAGCTGGGAGTCGAACCCGAACGGGAACGTGAGCCGGCCGGTCATGGCGCGGACCTTGAAGCGCAGCAAGGCCCAGAGCACACGGGGGTTGCGCATCATGTCTCCGATCGACTCGTCGAGGTTGAAGACGCGCGCGAAGTGCTCGTCGACGACCGGGTACTCCCGCGAGGCGCCGGTGATGAGGTTGAACATCGGCCAGGTCATCGCGGCGAGGATCCGGCGTTGCCACGCAGGGACGGTCTCGGTGCCGGTGGCGCACTCATAGCCCCGGTCGCGCGCCATGGCCATGCCCCAGGCCACCTCGAGGTTCTTGCGTTGCGCGGTCAGCAGGCGCCGGTGGAACGACTGGTCGAGCTTCGTCGCCGACCGGAGGGCGTCGCGCAGCAGCACGGCGGACATCGCGGCGGCACTCATGCCCTGGCCGTAGAACGGGTTGAACCCACAGATGGCGTCGCCGACGAACGCGATGCCTTCCGGTGCGGTGGGCAGCTGGTCGTAGCGGCGCCACTTGTTGCCCGTCGAGCGGGTCAGGTGCACCTCCGACGTCGGCGTGGACGCGGCCATCGCGGCAGCGAACTGCGGCGTCCGCAGGCGCTCGGCCGAGGCCGTGAAGTCGTCGACGGTGCGCGGCATGTCGATGCCCCACGACCCCATGCAGGCGATCGAGCGGTTGCCCTCCATCGGGAAGAAGTTGACCAGGAACTCGTGCTCGGGCGGGTGCTCGCCCTTGTCCTGCGTCGGCATGATCACCAGGTGCTGCCACCACCACGTCGGTGAGCGGTCCTCCGGCGCCGGCAGGTCGTACCACCGCGACACGTACGTGACCTTGGCATCGAGTGTCTTGACCGGCGTCTCGGGCCAGCCGGCCGCGACGAGCCAGTCGGAGACCGAAGAGCCGCGGCCCATCGCGTCGACCACGAAGCCGGCGGCGATCCGTTCCTCGCCCTCGGACGTCGAGAAGCTCACGCCGGTGACCCGGCCCTGCGGCGTACCGCCACCGGTGGTGTCGATGCCGGTGACCGACGCGCCTTCGCGGATCGTGACGTTGGGCAGGCCGCGCACCTTGTCGCGCAGGACCCGCTCGATCAGGATGCGTGAGCCGTAGACCATGTCGAGCGCACCCTGCTTGCGCGGCGTCCAGCCCGGGCCCTCGAGATATGCCGTGTCCATCGATGCCGTCAGGTGCAGGCCGCCCGCGGCGATCAGGTCCTCCTCGAACCCCGGGAACAGGTCGTTGATCGCGCGGCGCCCCGAGTTGAGCAGGAAGTGCGGGTGCTTGCTCTGCGGCACGCCACGTCGGTGCCGCGCGTCCGGCGGCAGCTCGTCGCGCTCGAGCACGATGACCTCGTCGAAGTACGCAGCCAGCGCACCAGCGGAGCACAGCCCTGCCACGCTGCCGCCGAGAACGACGGCTGTACGGCCGAGGCTCACTCGTCACCCTCGGCTGTGCGGTAGCGGCCGCGGTGGAACAGCAGCGGCTTGTCCGCCTCGCCCTGCCCGAGGTCGTCGACCCGGCCGATCACGAGGTAGTGGTCGCCGGCCTCGTGCACGTCGTGCACCACGCAGTCGACCCAGCCGACGGTGTCCTCGAGGCGCGGCATGCCGTTGCTGGTCGGCTCCCACGCGACTCCGGCGAACTTGTCGTCGGCCCGCGACGCGAACGTGTTGGAGAGCTCGGCCTGGTCGGCGGCCAGGAAGTTGACGCAGAACCGCCGCGACTTGCGGATCGCCGCGAAGGCGCGGGAGGTCTTCATCGGCAGGAACGCGACGAGCGGCGGGTCGAGCGAGACGCTGGTGAACGACTGGCAGGTCATACCGACCGGGGTGTCGCCCTGGAGCGTCGTGACGACCGTGACCCCGCTGGCGTACTGGCCGAGCACATCGCGGTAGGCGCGCGCCGCGGCCTGCGCGGCCTCGCCGTCGATCTCGACGATCTCGCCGGGACGCCACGCGAACATCTCGTGGGTGCCGCCGAGGTAGGACTCGATCAGCTCACGGGACGGCCACGACGCCGCGGCGTCCGGGCTCATGCCCTCGGGGACGTCCTTGTCGGTCATGGAGCCCACGGCCGCTTCACCCCGACTGACCGAAGGCGTGGCCCCAGTAGGACACCGCAGTCGACTCCCGCGCCACCCAGCGCTTGTCGTCGACGGTCAGGCCCTC
>NZ_JAKFCB010000148.1:0-13350 GCF_036676885.1 Aeromicrobium sp. | reverse complement strand
CGCCGGCGAGATCGTCACGGACGAGGGAGACGGCGGCGCCAAGCTCGTCGAGTTCCTCGCCTCCAAGAAGTTCGTCTGAGAAGGGCACTGACACATGACTGAAGTACTCGTTCTGATCGACGCACCCGACGGCAAGGTCACCAAGCCCTCCCTCGAGCTGCTGACGATCGCCCGCCGCATCGGCGAGCCGTCCGCGGTCGTGTTCGGGTCCGCGGACACCGACACGCTCAAGGAGTACGGCGCGGAGAAGATCTACACCTACGACGACGCCGCTTTCGAGGAGTTCCTGGTCGGCCCCAAGGCCGAGGCGCTCGCGCAGCTCGTCACCGACAAGAGCCCGGCTGCCGTGCTCGTCGGCGCCAGCACCGAGGGCAAGGAGATCAGCGCCCGCGTGGCGCTCAAGACCGAGTCCGGCTGGATCAGCGACGCGGTCGACGTCCAGGCCGACGGTGGCTCCATCACCACGACGCAGTCGGTGTTCGCCGGCAACTTCACGGTGAAGGCATCCGTCACCAAGGGCGCGCCGGTCATCACGGTCAAGCCCAACTCGACCGCTCCCGAGGCCGCTCCGGCCGCCGGCGCTGTCGAGGCGGTCAAGGCTGACATCTCCGATGCCGCCAAGACCGCGCGGATCACCTCGTCCAAGCCCAAGGAGGCCTCGGGTCGCCCCGAGCTGACCGAGGCCGCGATCGTGGTGTCGGGCGGACGTGGCACCGGTGGCGACTTCTCCGAGGTCGAGGCGTTCGCCGACTCGCTCGGCGCAGCCGTCGGTGCGTCCCGTGCGGCGGTCGACTCCGGTTGGTACCCGCACTCGTTCCAGGTGGGCCAGACCGGCAAGACCGTGTCGCCGCAGCTCTACGTCGCCAACGGCATCTCCGGTGCGATCCAGCACCGCGCCGGCATGCAGACGTCCAAGACGATCGTCGCGGTCAACAAGGACGACGAGGCGCCGATCTTCGAGCTCGTCGACTTCGGCGTCGTCGGCGACCTCAAGGCCGTCCTGCCCCAGGCCACCGAGGAGATCAACAAGCGCAAGGGCTGACCACCAGCTCACCCGCACGGCGGGTCCGGACCCAACCATGGGACCGGGCCCGCCGTGCTGCGTTCACGGACCTGAGAGTCTCAAGATGCGGGACGACCGTCTGACCCGCGAGAACCACGGTGGATGACCCCTCAGAACTATTGACTTGGAGGACGCGGCATCCCCCTACCTTTTGGTAACACTTTGATTAAGCAGCCCAACATCGCTGTCCGGTGAGCCTGTTCCGGTGATAGTCATAGGGGGCGCGCGCCAGCGTGCACACATAATCACAGGAGGATTCCATGCGACTCACTCGGCGAACTCGCCTTGCGGGTGTGGCGTTGACTGCCGCCGTCAGCCTTACCCTGGCTGCTTGCGGTGGCGGCGACGATGACAAGGGCGGCAGCAGCGACGCCGTCATCACGGTCTATGGCACCAACCCCCAGAACCCGCTGATCCCGACCGCCACGAATGAGGTCGGCGGTGGCGATCCTCTCGACAACCTGTTCTCCGGCCTGGTGGCCTACAACACCGACGGTTCCGTGACCAACGAGGTCGCCGAGTCGATCGAGCCTGACGCGGAGAGCAAGGTCTGGACCGTCACGCTCAAGGACGACCAGAAGTTCACCGACGGGTCGCCCGTCACGGCTGAGTCGTTCGTCAGGGCGTGGAACTACGGCGCCAACCCGGCGAACAAGCAGCTCAACAACTACTTCTTCTACCCGATCGAGGGCACCGACGACATCGGCAACACCGTCGGCGGCGCCGAGGAGCTTTCGGGTCTGAAGGTCGTCGACGACAAGACCTTCACCATCACGCTGAAGGCGTCGGAGTCGGACTTCCCGCTGCGCCTCGGCTACTCGGCCTACTTCCCGGTCCCGGAGACGGCATACGACTCCGCAGGCAAGATCACCAAGGAGTACGGCGAGCGCCCGATCGGCAACGGCCCCTACAAGCTCACGAAGTCGGGCTGGGAGCGCAACAAGCAGATCGCGCTCGAGCCCAACCCGGACTACGAGGGCATCCACAAGGCCAAGAACGGCGGGCTGGTGTTCAAGTTCTACGCCGGCGGCGGCACGGATGCTGCTTACACCGACGTGCAGTCGGGCAACCTCGACGTCCTCGACCAGGTTCCGCCGAGCGCGCTGCCGACGTTCGAGACCGACGGCGACGTCACGGCCTACAACGAGCCGGGCTCGAACTTCTCCTCCTTCACGATCCCGGAGCGCCTCCCGCACTTCGACGGTGAAGAGGGCGAGCTGCGTCGTGCGGCGATCTCGATGGCGATCAACCGACCCGAGATCACCGAGAAGATCTTCAACAAGACTCGTACGCCTGCGACGGACTTCACGTCGCCGGTGCTCGACGGCTGGACCAAGGACGTGGCCGGCAACGAGGTGCTGGAGTTCAACCCCGAGGAGGCCAAGACCAAGTGGGCCGAGGCTGACAAGATCAGCAAGTGGTCGGGCAAGTTCCAGCTCGCCTACAACGCTGACGGCGCCGGCAACAAGGAATTCAGCGAGGCGATGGCCAACCAGCTCAAGAACACGCTGGGCATCGACGCCGAGCCGAAGGTCTACGCCACGTTCGACGAGCTGCGCAAGCAGGTCACCGAGCGCACGATCAAGACGCCGTTCCGTACCGGTTGGCAGGCGGACTACCCGTCGATGCTCAACTACCTCGGACCGATCTACGCGACGGGCGCCGGCTCCAACGACGGCGACTACAGCAACAAGGAGTTCGACAAGCTGATCCAGGATGCGTCCGCCGAGACCGGTGACGCTCGCTACAAGCTGATCGGTGAGGCGCAGTCCATCCTGCTGAAGGACCTGCCCGCGATCCCGCTGTGGTACCAGAACGCCACCGCAGTGACGGCAAAGGACCTCAAGGGGTTCGAGTTCAACTGGAAGCAGAAGCCGGACTACTACAAGCTCACCAAGTAGTCGTCCCGCTGGTGTGACACGGACGGAGGCGGCCCTCGCCGGGCTGCCTCCGTTCGTCCCGCCTAGTCCTTCGGCCGGTCAACCCCGGCCTCACCCCCGGTCATTGCGTTTGCGGAGTACCGTGAAGCGGGGCCGTGTGGGGTCCACGCTTTCACGAACTTCAGGAGATCAATCGTGTGGTGGTACGTCGGCAAACGACTGTTGCAGACCATCCCGGTATTTATCGGCGCTGTCGTCATCCTCTTCCTCCTGCTGCAGCTGAGACAGGGCGATCCGGTGCTCAACCTCGCCGGCAACAAGCCGGTCTCCCAGGAAGTACGCGACGCGATCGCGGCGCAGTACCACCTCGACGATCCGTGGTATGCGCAGATGTTCTACTTCGTCAAAGGCGCAATCACCCTTGATTTCGGCAACACCTTCTCCGGCCAGCCCGTCCTCGACCTGATCAAGGAGACGTTTCCGGTCACGGTGACGTTGGCCGTCATGGCACTGGCCATCGACGCGATCCTCGGCATCGCGATCGGCACGCTGGCCGGCCTCAACCGCAACGGCATCTTCGACTCCTCGGCGCTGGTGGTCTCCCTGCTGCTCATCTCGATCCCGATCTTCGTGGTCGGCTTCGTGATGCAGCTGGTGTTCGGCGTCAAGCTCGGCTGGACCTCGCCAACTGTGGGCGGCGACTGGACGATTCCGGACTTGATACTCCCGGCGATCGTGCTGGCGATCGCCAACTTCGCCTACACGATCCGGCTGACCCGCACCTCGGTCGCCGAGAACCTCAGCGCCGACCACGTCCGCACGGCCCGCGCCAAGGGGCTGGCGGAGTGGGTCGTGGTGCGCAACCACGTGCTGCGCAACTCGCTCGTGCCGGTCGTCACCTACATCGGCATCAACCTCGGCTCGTTGATGGCAGGTGCCGTGATCACCGAGACGATCTTCAACGTTCCCGGCATCGGCAACGCCGCCTACAAGGCGATCCAGCAGGGTGAGACCGCCACGGTGGTGGCGATCGTGACGTTCATGGTCATGGTCTACGTCCTGATGAGCTTGCTGGTCGACCTCCTCTACGCCGTACTCGATCCGAGGATCCGCTATGTATGAGACAGAGCCGGGCACGCGCCCGGGCCAGGAGCGCTTCGTCGCCCCGGTCGACGAGACCCCCTTGCGCGAGATCGACGCCATCGATGTTGACGCAGTACCGGAGAACCAGTGGAAGGAGGCGTGGAAGCGGCTGCGGACCTCAGTCCTGTTCTGGCTGGCGCTGTCGATTCTTGGTGTGATCGCGGCGATGATCTTCTTCCCCACGCTGTTCACAGACGTCTCGCCATCCAAGGCAGAGCTGTCAAAGAGCTTCGATTCGGCTTCCAGTGGGCACCCGTTCGGCTACAACCAGCAGGGCTACGATGTCTGGTCACGCACGGTCCACGGCGCTCGCGCCTCGGTCGCGGTCGGCTTCTTCACCACGATCCTCACGACGATCCTTGGCGTCGTGACCGGCGCGATCGCCGGATACTACGGCCGCTTCGCCGACACCCTGATCTCGCGCACGAGCGACGTCTTCTTCTCGATCCCGCTGCTACTGGCCTCCATCGTGGTCGTCTCGGTGCTCAACAACAGGTTCCCGGACCGTGGTTTCTGGTTGTCGGTCCTCGTGGTCGTGTTGGCGTTGGCCCTGTTCGCCTGGCCACAGATCACCCGCCAGATGCGCGGCGCGGTGCTCGAGACCAAGAACCTGGAGTTCGTCGACGCCGCGACCGCGATCGGCGCGTCCAGGATGAAGAACCTGTGGCGGCACATCGTTCCCAACGCGCTGGCGCCGGTCATTGTGACGGCGACCATCTCGCTCGGCGTGTTCATCGTCGCCGAGACCTCGCTGTCGTTCCTGGGTCTCGGCTTGCCTCAGAGTGTTGCGTCGTGGGGCAATGACCTCTCGGCCGCGCAGACGCAGGTGCGGTCTGGGCAGCACCTCAACGTCATGTATGTTCCGGCGGCTGCGCTCGCGCTCACCGTTCTCGGCTTCATCCTGCTGGGTGAGGCGGTCCGAGAAGCGCTCGACCCGAAGGCGAGGAAGAAGTGAACGGCACGCACCCTCTGCTGGAGGTCAAGGACCTCAGCGTCGGCTTCCGGGCGGGCAAGCAGACCCTCACCGCGGTCGACCACGCCAACCTGACGATCTACCCGGGCCAGACCATCGCGATCGTCGGTGAGTCCGGCTCCGGGAAGTCCACGCTGGCGCATGCGGTCATCGGGTTGCTGCCCGGCAGCGGACGGGTGCTGGGGGGTGACATCCGATTCGACGGCGCCGACATCAGCCAGTCGTCGCGGAGCAAGATCCTCGCGCTCCGCGGTTCCAGCATCGGCCTCGTGCCGCAGGACCCGATGTCCAACCTCAACCCGTTGTGGAAGGTCGGGTCCCAGATCAAGGAGGCCCTCGTCGCCAATGGTGTCGCCACCGGCGCGGCAGCCGACAAGCGGGTCGTCGAGCTGCTCGAGGAGGCTGGCCTGCCCGACGCCGAGCGTCGGGCCCGGCAGTATCCCCACGAGTTCTCCGGCGGCATGCGGCAGCGTGCCCTGATCGCCATGGGGCTCGCGGCGCGGCCCAAGCTGCTGATCGCCGACGAGCCGACCTCGGCACTCGACGTGACGGTGCAGAAGCAGATCCTCGACCATCTCGACCAGCTCACCGACACCCTCGGTGTCGCGGTCATGCTGATCACGCACGACCTCGGCCTCGCGGCCGAGCGGGCGGATCACCTCGTCGTGATGTACCGCGGGCGCGTCGTCGAGTCGGGCCCTGCCCGCGCGATCCTGCAGGCTCCTGAGCATCCCTACACCAAGCGGCTCGTCGCCAAGGCGCCCTCGTTGGCGTCCCAGCGGCTGTCGTCGGTGCGGGCACGCGCCGAGGTGCGCGAGCAGGCCGTGCAGACCGCGGCGGAGATCGCCTCGGAGATCGCCCACAGCGAGGCCGAGTTCGGCGAGGGTCGCAGCGACATCATCGTCGTCGAGAACCTCACCAAGTTCTTCACGCTGCGTGGTGCCAAGCCGTGGCAGAAGGTCGACTTCGCGGCTGTTGACGACGTGTCCTTCCGGCTGCGTCGAGGCACCACCACGGCGATCGTGGGGGAGTCCGGCTCGGGCAAGTCGACGGTCGCCCGCATGGTGCTCGGCCTCCTGCCGCCGTCGTCCGGCAACGTCATCTTCGACGGCAAGAACGTGGGCGAGATCAAGGGCAAGGCGGAGCGGCTCAAGCTGCGCCGCCAGATGCAGCCGGTGTTCCAGAACCCGTACGCCTCCCTCGATCCGCTCTACTCGATCTACCAGTCGATCGAGGAGCCGCTCCGCACCCACGACGTGGGCACCAAGAAGGAGCGCGAGGCCAGGGTCCGTGACCTGCTCGACAAGGTCTCGCTGCCGACCACCGTCATGTCGCGCTATCCCGGCGAGTTGTCGGGTGGCCAACGGCAGCGCGTCGCGATCGCGCGTGCGCTCGCCCTCGAGCCCGAGGTCGTGATCTGCGACGAGGCCGTCTCGGCGCTGGACGTGCTGGTCCAGGCCCAGATCCTCGAGCTGCTCAACGACCTGCAGGCCGAGCTGGGCCTGAGCTACCTGTTCATCACGCACGACCTCGCGGTGGTCCGGCAGATCGCCGACAACGTCGTGGTCATGCAGGACGGCAAGATCGTGGAGGCCGCCCCCGTCATGGAGGTGTTCGACAACCCGCGACAGGACTACACGCGCAAGCTGCTGGACGCCATTCCCGGTGCGTCGATCGAGCTGGGGGCCTGATTGCGCGAATTCGCCACGAAGGCGTGATTCGAGTCGTAGCCTGAAATTCGGGGGACAGCCCTAGAAGGTGTGCGGCATGAGGCGCAGGATTCTCTCCTCCTTGCTGGTGACGTGCTGCGTCCTGGTGCCCACCGTCGCGGCGGCCGGCACCGGGGCGGCGCCGAAGCCTCCGTTCTCGCCGCCATCCGAGGACGCGACGGGGGTCATCGTGTCGACCGCCGGTGCGGTGCCCGATGACGTCGTTCGCAGGGTCTCCGGAATCGTGGGGCGTGGGATCGTGGGCCAGTCGCCGCTGGGTGGTTCCAGGGTGGCGCTGCGCTTCGACCGGCCGCTGACGGCGTCGAGCGTACGCTCCCACAGCGCCGCCCTGGACGCCCTGCCCGGCATGTCGCACCCCAGTCCGGACCTCGTCGCCACGAGCGACTCGGTGCCGAACGACCCGTACTTCCCGAAGCAGACCAACCTGTGGTCGTCGGCGCCTCCGGCGACCAACTACAGCGTCGACGCGCCGACGATCTGGGACGCCACGCTGGGCAGCAAGTCGGTCGTCGTGGCGGTGGTCGACGGCGGCATCGTGGCGCACCCGGACCTGGCGAACCAGACGGTGCCGGGCTACGACCTGATCGCCGACTACCGCAACGCCAACGACGGGGACGGGCGCGACCCGAACGCCGCGGATCCGGGCAACGGTTCGAACGGGACATACTGCTCGGCCCATCCCAGCAGCTGGCACGGCTCGCACGTGGCCGGCATCATCGGTGCGATCGGGAACAACGGGATCGGCATCTCCGGCATCGCGCCGGGAGTGACACTTCAGCCCGTACGTGTCGTGGGTCAGTGCGGTGCCTCGATCTCGGACATCATCGCCGGCATCCGCTGGGCGTCGGGAGGCTATGTACCCGGCGTGCCCACCAACAACACGCCGGCCGACGTCATCAACGTCTCGCTCTCCAGCACGGTCAGCGACAACACGTGCCCGCAGGCGTACCAGGACGTGGTCAACGAGGCGCGATCCCGCGGCGCGGTGGTCGTCGTGTCGGCCGGCAACCAGGGCACGTCGTTCCTCACGCGTACGCCGGCGAACTGCGCGGGTGTGCTGTCCGTGGGGGCGACCGATGTCGACGGCAGCCCCACGAGCTACACCAACGCAGGGACGACGATCGGGATGATGGCGCAGGGCGGGGAGGCCGGCGAAGGCCAGGGCATCTGGTCGACCGTCGACGCCGGAACGGCCGGGCCCGTCCAGTCGACGTACGGTCAGAAGGCCGGGACGTCGATGGCGGCCCCGTCGGTCTCCGCAGTGGCCGGGCTGGTCTTCTCCTTGGGCAACTTCACGAACGACCAGGTCGTGCAGGTGCTGAAGGAGGCCGCGGTGACGCCACCCGAGCTCGATGGCTACTACACCTGCATCTCGCACGACGGATCGGGGCGCAGCGTCTGCGGCGCGGGCATCCTCAGCGTCACGGCGATCCCGGCCCCGGTCGGGCGTCCGGTGCTGGTGGGTGGCACGACGGTCGGTAGCACGGTGTCGTTCACGCCGGGCCGGTGGAACGGTCACCCCGACACGGTGACGTTCCAGTGGCTGCGCAACGGATCGGCGATCACGGGCGCGACCGGCACGTCGTACGTGCTGACCCGCGCGGATCTCGGGCGCACCCTGACGGTACGGTCGACGGCGCACACGCAGGGTTACCCCGACTTCTCCAGTTCCTCGTACGCCAAGGCGATCCCCAAGACGCGTCGCTGAGTGGCGCTTCGCCGGTGTGTCGAAGTAGTCCCTGCGGCGGATTGACTCCATCGAACACATGTTCGAAGATGGATGAATGACCGTAGCCCCCGACCCGACGCTGGACGAGCTGCGCGCCCGGGTCAACCAGATGCAGGGCCGCCCGGCCGCACAACCCGTCGCGACGCACCCGGCCTTCGCCGGACTGCTGCAATTGCAGACCGGATCGAGCTATGGCGTCGACTCGGCGAGCCTCGCGATGGCCCTCATGGCCGGGCCGTCGGCCGATGGTGCCTGGTGCGGTGTGGTGGGCTCGGCGGAGTTCGGGCTCGAGGCCGCCGCGGCCGCCGGAGTCGACCTGCGGCGGACGATCCTGGTGCCCGATCCGGGCGAGGCCTGGCTCGAGGTCACGGCCGCGCTGATCGACGTGCTGGGTGTCGTCGTGGTGGCTGCGCCCTCGCAGGCATCCGGCAAGGACGTCAGCCGCATCAGCGCCCGGCTGCGCCAACGTGGAAGCGTCCTCATCACCTACGGCGACTGGCCGCGTTGCGACGCCCGGCTGTCGTTGCGTGACGCCGAGTGGGTCGGCCTGGGTCGTGGGCACGGACACCTGCAGGCGCGCCGGGTCACGGTCGAGGTCCGCCGCGGCACGGGTCCGGCCCGCACGGGACGGCTGTGGCTGCCCGATCGCGCCCAGGTCATCCGCCGGGTCGACGTCGAACCCACCCGGCTGCGGAGCGTGAGCTAGGTGTCCGGCCGGACCATGGTGCTGTGGGCGCCGGACTGGCCGATCGTCGCGGTCGACAGCTCGGCCTCGACGCCCGCGGCGGTGCTCCACAAGGGCCAGGTGCTGGCCTGCTCGCAGGCCGCGCGCGCCGAGGGCGTACGCCGGGGCATGCGCCGGCGCGATGCCCAGTCGCGGTGCCCGGACCTGGTCCTGCACGACTACAACCCCGATGCCGATGCGCGGGCCTTCGAGGCGGTGCTGACCGCGATCGAGGAGCTCAGCCCCGGCGTGGCGCCGCTGCGGCCCGGGCTCTGCGCCATCAACGTGCCGGCCCGGTTCTACGGCGGCGAGGCCGAGGCGGCGGCGACCATCGCCGAGCGGCTCGTACGCCTGGGGGTGTGGGACGTACGCGCGGGCATCGCCGACGGGCTCTTCGCCGCCGAGCAGGCCGCCCGCCGGGCACTCGCGCAGGACAGCCTCGTCGTCCCACCCGGCGGATCGGCCCAGTTCCTGCGCGACCTGCCGATCGATGCGCTCGACGACGCGTCGATCGTCGGACTGCTGAGGCGCATGGGGTTGCTGACCCTGGGCGACTTCGCCGCGTTGTCGCCCGCCGACGTGCACACCCGCTTCGGCACACATGGCGAGCTCCTGCACCGCATGGCGCGTGGCCTCAACCCCCAGCCGATCAGCAGGCGGCAGGTGCCGCCGGAGTTCGAGGCGACCCTGCTGCTGGAGCCGCCGCTCGACCTGGCCGAGCAGATCGCGTTCAGCGTGCGCACGACCGCCGAGAAGTTCGTCACCGACCTGGCCGGCCACGGGCTGGTGTGCACGACGGTCCTGATCGAGGTCGACACCGACGGCTCGCTGGCGACGTCCCGGCGGTGGATGCATCCGCGCTGGTTCGGACCGACCGACCTGGTCGACCGGGTCCGCTGGCAGCTGCAGGTCGCGGGTGCGATCAAGGCACCGGTCGACGCCGTACGCCTGATTCCCGAGGTCACCGAGCCGCTGGGCGATCATGCCGACAGCCTCTTCGGCGGCGGCCCCGACGAACGGGTCGAGCGCGGGGTGGCGCGGGTGCAGAGCATCGTCGGCCACGAGGCGGTCGTCTCGGTCTCGGTCCAGGGCGGACGCGGGCCCGCCGAGCGACAGCTGCTCGCGCCGTGGGGTGAGCGTCCGGTGGCGGCCCGGGCGGTGGGGCTGCCGTGGCCCGGCAGCCTGCCGCCTCCCGCCCCGGCGACGGTCTACACCGAGCCGCAGCAGGCGATGGTCGTCGGCGCCGAAGGGCAGGCCATCGGCGTCACCGGACGCGGCATGGTCACGGGGGAGCCGGCGCGGTTCCGTGCCGCAGCGGGCCAGGACTGGCAGCCCGTGGCGTCGTGGGCCGGGCCGTGGCCGGTCGACGACCAGTGGTGGGACGAGGTCGCCGCGCGCCGCATCGCCCGCTTCCAGGTCGTCGGCGTCGACGGCAGCGCATACCTGATGATCGTCGAGGGCGGCCACTGGTGGATCGAGGCCAAATATGATTAGTGGCCTCACCCCTCGTTGTGCTTTGGACGTCGTGCGCATTCGAGCCGGACAGCTTGCGTCCTGCCCATGTCATCCCCGCGTTGCGCACGGTCATGGTTACGAGGACAGGAAGGTCCAGTAGGTCATGGGGTGGAACAACCCGGACATCTCGTGGCGCGAGCTCGAACGACGGTTGTCGGGGCGACCCTCGCCGGCCGACGAGGCACCCACGAGCAAGCGCAAGCGGCGCAAGACCGAGCCCAAGGTGCTCAGGCGGCCCGAGGGTCCCGTCGTGCCCTACGCCGAGCTGCACTGCCACAGCAACTTCAGCTTCCTCGACGGGGCGAGTGGTCCCGACGAGCTGGTCGAGGAGGCGATCAGCCTGGGTCTGCACGGGCTGGCGCTGACGGATCACGACGGCTTCTACGGCGCGCCGCGGTTCGCCGAGGAGGCGGTCAAGTATCAAGATGCCGGGCTCAAGACGATCTTCGGCGCCGAGCTGTCGATCGGCCTGAGCAGGCCACAGAACGGCACCGCCGATCCCGAGGGCAGCCACCTGCTCGTGCTCGCGCGCGGGGTCGAGGGCTATCACCGACTCGCCGCCGCGATGACCGACGCGCACTTCCGCGGCGACGAGAAGGGCCGGCCCGTCTACGACCTCGAGCAGCTCGCCGAGCGGGGCCGCGACCACTGGCTGATCCTCACCGGGTGCCGCAAGGGTCACGTACGCCAGGGGCTCGCCGCCGGCGGGCTCGACGAGGCGGCGAGAGCCCTCGACCGGCTCACCGCGCTGTTCGGCCTCGACAACGTCGTCGTCGAGCTGATCGACCACGGCTTCCCGGCCGACAGCGTCACCAACGACGCCCTTGCCGAGCTCGCCGCGATGCACGGCCTGCCGACGGTCGCGACCAACAACGTGCACTTCGCCAAGCCCGCCGCGCGCCAGCTCGCTGCCGCGATGTCGGCGGTCCGCGCCCGCCGCAGCCTCACCGACATGGACGGTTGGCTGCCGGCCACCGGCGCGGCGCACCTGCGGTCCGGCGCCGAGATGCATCGGCTGTTCCGTCGCCACCCGGGCGCTGTCGAGCGTACCGTCGCGATCGCCGACGAGCTCGCCTTCGACCTGCGGGCCGCGACGCCGAAGCTGCCCCACCGCGGCATCCCCGAGGGCCACACCGCGATGAGCTACCTGCGGGAGCTGGCCGAGCAGGGCATCCGCGAGCGTTACGCCCACAACCCCGACGAGGCTCGCCAACGCATCGACCGTGAGCTCAAGGTCATCGAGGAGAAGGACTTCCCGGGCTACTTCCTGATCGTCCGCGACATCGTCAAGGAGGCCAGGCGGCGCAAGATCCTGTGCCAGGGCCGGGGTTCCTCGGCCAACTCGGCGCTCTGCTACGCGCTCGGCATCACGGCGGTCGACTCGATCTTCTACAACCTGCCGTTCGAGCGGTTCCTCGCCACGACGCGCGAGGAGGAGCCCGACATCGACGTCGACTTTGACTCCGACCGGCGTGAGGAGGTCATCCAATGGGTCTATGAGACCTACGGGCGGCACAACGCCGCGCAGGTCGCCAACGTCATCAGCTACCGGCCACGTTCGGCCGTACGCGATGCGGCCAAGGCGCTGGGCTATTCGCCCGGTCAGCAGGATGCGTGGTCCAAGCAGATCGATGCGTGGAGCGCGATCTCGACCGACGAGACCTCGGACGTGCCCCGGCAGGTCGTGTCCCTGGCCCAGCAGCTGCTCCGCGGGCCCCGGCACCTCGGCATCCATTCCGGCGGCATGATCCTCACCGAGCGGCCCATCGGCGAGGTCTGCCCGATCGAGCGGGGACGCATGGACAACCGCACGGTCCTGCAGTGGGACAAGGACGCATGCGAGTGGATGGGGCTGGTCAAGTTCGACCTGCTCGGCCTCGGCATGCTCGGCGCGCTCGACCACACGATGCGGATCGTCGCGGAGCACCTGGGCGAGGAGTGGGACCTCGCCACGATGCCCAAGGAGGAGCCCGCGGTCTACGACATGCTGTGCCGGGCCGACTCGATCGGGGTGTTCCAGGTCGAGAGCCGGGCGCAGATCGGCACGCTGCCGCGGCTGCAGCCCCGGTCCTACTACGACCTCGCGATCGAGATCGCGCTGATCCGGCCCGGCCCGATCCAGGGCGGAGCAGTGCATCCCTACATCCGGCGGGCCACGGGACGGGAGCCGGTCACGTACGCCCACCCTGTGCTCAAGGAGGTGCTCGAGCGTACGCTCGGCGTCCCGCTGTTCCAGGAGCAGCTCATGCAGATGGCGATCAAGCTGGGCGGGTGCACCGGCGACGAGGCCGACCTGCTGCGCCGGGCGATGGGCTCCAAGCGCGGCATCGAGCGTATCGAGTCGCTGCGACTCAAGCTCTACGAAGGCATGGCCGGCCACGGCATCACGGGGGAGGAGGCCGATGCGATCTACCTCAAGATCCAGTCGTTCGCCAACTTCGGCTTCGCCGAGAGCCACGCGTTGAGCTTTGCGCTGCTGGTCTATGCCAGCTCGTGGCTCAAGCTGCACTATCCCGCGGCGTTCCTCGCGGCGCTGCTGCGCAACCAGCCGATGGGCTTCTACTCGCCGCAGTCGCTCGTGACCGACGCCCGG
>NZ_JAKFCB010000147.1:0-10218 GCF_036676885.1 Aeromicrobium sp. | reverse complement strand
GTTCATCGACCTCAACGCCCAGATCGATGCGACATTCCTGATCGTGACGCACGACGTCAACACCGCACGCACCGTGCCCGACAACATCGGGCTGCTCTACCACCGCCACCTGGCGATGTTCGGCCCGCGCGAGATGCTGCTGACGTCGTCCGAGCCCGTCGTGGCGCAGTTCCTCAACGCCCAGACGGTCGGCCCGATCGGCATGTCCGAGGAGAAGGACGCCGACGAGCTCGCTGCGGAGCAGGGCATCGAGATGCCCCCGCTGCCGCCCGTCCCGCTCCAGCTCGAGCCGTCCGACGGCCGTCCCCGCCGCGCCCAGCGCGAGGCCGGGGCCTGGTGCCGCGACAACGGAGTCACTGCCCCTGCCGGTTCTTTCGGAGAGAAGATGCCGCTGGCTGCCGGCGGTGTTGCGTGAGCGCTACCGTTGTTGCCGGCCCCGCGAGGGTTGCTGGCAATCTGTTCGCCTTCATGCTGGACGTCGTGGTGGCGTTGTTCCGCCGCCCGTTCCAGCTCAAGGAGTTCCTGCTCCAGTCGTGGTTCATCGTCAAGGTGACGATCGTCCCGACGGCGTTCGTCGCCATCCCCTTCGGTGCGGTCATCGCGCTGCAGGTCGGTGGCCTCATCAAGCAGTTCGGCGCCCAGTCGTTCACGGGCTCGGCCGCCGTCCTCGCGGTCGTCCGTGAGGCCGGCCCCATCGCCTGTGCACTCCTGATCGCCGGCGCCGCCGGATCCGCGATCGCCGCTGACTTCGGCGCGCGCCGCATCCGCGAAGAGCTCGACGCCATGATGGTGCTCGGCATCGACCCGATCCAGCGTCTCGTCGTGCCGCGCGTCCTGGCCTGCATGCTGGTCGCGGTCTTCCTCAACGGGCTCGTCACGGTCGTGGGCGTTGCCGGAGGCTACGTCTTCAACGTCGTGCTGCAGGACGGTACGCCGGGCTCATACCTGGCGTCGTTCACCGCCCTGGCCCAGCTACCCGACATGTATCAAGGGATGGTCAAGGCCCTGATCTTCGGCTTCCTCGCGGCGATCGTGGCGTCCTACAAGGGCATGAACGCCAAGGGTGGCCCCAAGGGTGTCGGTGACGCGGTCAACGAGGCCGTCGTCATCACGTTCACCCTGCTGTTCATCGTCAACTTCTTCATCTCGGCCATCTACATCCAGCTCGTGCCGCCGAAGGGGATGTGACGATGTCTGACAAGACAGCCATGTCCACCATCGCCGGACTGCCGGGCCGGATGAGCGACTCGCTCGACGACCTCGGTCGCCAGATGCTGTTCTACATCCGGGTCTTCGCCTCGGTCCCGCGCACGCTCAAGCACTACGGCAAGGAGATCGTGCGGCTCCTCGCCGAGGTCGCGCTGGGCTCCGGCTCGCTGGCGGTCATCGGCGGCACGGTGGGCGTCATCACGGCGATGTGCTTCTTCACCGGCACCGAGGTCGGGATCCAGGGCTATGCCGCGCTCGACCAGCTCGGCACCTCAGCGCTGACCGGATTCGTCTCCGCCTACTTCAACACCCGTGAGATCGCGCCGATCGTCGCCGGCATCGCGCTCGCCGCGACCGTCGGCTGCGGCTTCACCGCTCAGCTCGGCGCGATGCGGATCAGCGAAGAGGTCGACGCCCTCGAGGTCATGGCGATCCCGTCGCTGCCGTTCCTGGTGACGACGCGGGTCATCGCCGGCCTCATCGCCGTCGTCCCGCTCTACATCGTCGGACTGCTGTCGTCCTACTTCGCCACGAGACTCACGATCACCCAGATCAACGGGCAGAGTGCGGGCACCTACGACCACTACTTCGGCACGTTCCTGCCACCGACCGACGTGTTGTGGTCCTTCGCCAAGGTGCTGATCTTCGCGGTCGTCGTGATCCTGATCCACTGCTACTACGGCTACTACGCCAGCGGCGGACCCGCCGGTGTGGGTGTCGCCGTGGGACTCGCCGTACGTACGTCGATCGTCGCGATCAACGTCGTCGACCTGCTTGCCTCCATGGCGATCTGGGGCACCAACGTCACCGTGAGATTGGCGGGCTGAACCATGGCTCGTATCTCCGTGCTCGAGCGGTCCAGCACCCTCAAGGTGCTGGGCGCGGCCTTCATCGCGCTGATGTTGTTCTTCCTGTGGGTGACCTGGGCGTTCTTCACCAAGGCGTTCGTCGACTACGACGCAGTGACCCTCAAGACCACCACGACGGGTGTCAACCTGCCGCAGAACGCCGACGTCAAGCTGCGCGGCATGATCGTGGGCGAGGTCCGCGAGGTCGAGCCCGACGGTGACGGGGTCAAGCTGCTGCTCGCGATGAACCCCAAGCTCATCAAGGACATCCCCAAGGGTGTGACGGCGCAGCTCATCCCCAAGACGCTGTTCGGCGAGAAGTACGTCGCGCTGATCCCGCCGGAGCAGGAGAGCGGCGAGTCGCTGCAGGCGGGTGACACGATCACGAAGGCCGACGTGCCGATCGAGGTCGAGACGCTGCTCAACGACCTCTACCCCTTGCTCGACGCGGTCGACCCGGCCAGCCTGTCCTACACGTTGAGCGCCGTCTCGACGGCCCTCGAAGGCCGGGGCGAGCAGCTGGGCAAGACCCTGGTCCAGACCAACAGCTACCTGCAGAAGACCAACCCGGACGTGCCTCAGCTGATCGACGACCTCACCAAGCTCGGCACGGTGTCCGACGGCTATGCCGATGCGATGCCCGAGCTCGGCCGGCTGCTGCGCAACAGCGTCGTGACCGGCAACACGATCGTCGCCAAGAAGTCGCAGCTGACGGCATTCTTCGACGAGGCAACGGGCCTTTCCGACACGTTGACGACGTTCACCAAGGACAACGGAGACAACATCAAGGCGCTCAACAAGCTGGGTCGCCCGATCCTGGAGACGGTCGGCGAGTACTCCACGACGTTCCCGTGCTTCCTGGCCTCGATGCGCACGATCGTTCCCCGGCTCGACAGCGCCTACCGCGATGGCATGCTGCACATCAACATCGAGGTCATCGCGCAGCCCGACGCCTACGACGCCAACGAGAACCTCAGCGTGTCCCAGAAGACGTTCGACGACGCGTCGTCGGGCGCTCCCGCCAAGAGCGGCAAGGACATCAGGGCCGACAACGCCGCCGCGCCCACCTGCCTCGACCTCAACGAGATCAACAAGGGCCCGGCCCAGGAGAAGAAGTACTCCTCGCAGGCCAACCCGTTCAAGATCCCCGCCGACGTCTACAAGCTCGTGGGCATCAAGAAGTCGCACGCCAAGTTCGGCTCCGACGCGGACTACGCCAACCGCGCGGCGGTGTCGGGCCTCTCGCTGCAGGACCTGGTCCAGCCCAGCATCACCGGGGTCGACTCCGAGAGCGAGCGTGCCGAGCTCAACATCCTGCTGGGTGGCAGCCTCGGCATGCAGCCGTCGACCGTCCCTGACATCGGGTCGCTGCTGATCAGCCCCGTCCTGCGTGGAACGGCGGTGGAGCTCAAATGAAGCAGATCGACCGCGAGTCCATGGGCGCCCTCGTCAAGCTGGGCTTCTTCTTCGCCTTCACCGGCATCTCGACGCTGATCCTGGCGCTGACGCTGAGCAACGGCTCGTTCGGCGACCGCAACGAGTACAAAGCGGTCTTCGGCGACGTCACCGGTATGGCCAAGGGTGACGACATCCGCATCGCCGGCGTTGCCGTCGGCTCGGTCAAGAAGATCGAGATCGTCAAGCGTGACAAGGCGCTCGTGACGTTCGGCGTCGACTCGGACGTCCCGTTGACCGACAACACTCACGCGACGATCAAGTTCCGCAACCTCGTGGGGCAGCGCTACATCGCCCTGGCGCAGGGTTCCGAGGGCGCCAAGACGACACTCAAGCCGGGCAGCACGATTCCCGAGAGCCGTACACAGGATGCGTTGGACCTCAACGTCCTGCTCAACGGCTTCAAGCCGGTCTTCCAGGCGCTCTCGCCCAACGACACCAACAAGTTCGCGTACGAGATCGTGCAGACGTTGCAGGGCGAGAGCGGCAACATCGAGAACCTGCTGGCCCGGACGTCCTCGTTGACCAACACGCTCGCAGGACGGGACCAGCTCATCGGTGACGTCATCACCAACCTGAGCGAGGTGCTCGACACGGTCGGCAGCCGTGACCGGGAGCTCACCGAGACGATCGACACGCTGCAACAGTTCGTGACCGGTCTCAAGGACGACCGCAACGCGATCCTCAACTCGGTCGACTCGATCTCTGACCTGAGCGATGAGACCGCCGACCTGCTCGTGCAGGGTCGGCCGGCGCTGAGCGAGGACATCAAGCAGCTCAACTCGCTGACCAAGAACCTCAGCACCAAGAAGAACCTCAACACGATTGAGAACTCGATCAAGATCCTGCCGATCAAGCTGCAGAAGATCGGCAACGCGGCATCGAGTGGCGCCGAGTTCAACTTCTACCTGTGTGAGTTGAAGGGCAGCATCACGATCCCCGCCATCGCCGGCATCCTGCCGGAGACCAAGGTCGACCTGGGCGGCCCCGAAGGCCTCCATACCGGCGGCCCACGTTGTGAACAGCCGGGGTACACGCAATGAAGCCCTTCCGCGAGCGCAATCCCGTCGTCATCGGCGTCATCGGCATCGCCGTGATCGCGCTGATGATGCTGGGCGCCTTCCGCGCCGACCGCCTGCCGATCATCGGCAGCGGCGACACCTATCACGCCGACTTCGCCGAGGTGGGCGCCCTCAAGGCGGGCAATGAGGTCCGGGTCGCCGGGATCTCCGTCGGCAAGGTCCAGGGCATCGAGCTCAAGGGCAACAAGGTGCGCGTCACGTTCAAGATCGACAAGGGCACCGAGTTCGGCACCGAGACCGGTGCTGACATCCGCATCCGTACGCTGCTGGGTGCCGAGTTCCTCGCGCTGACGCCCAAGGGGCCGGGACAGCTGCCCAAGGGCAGCGTCATCCCGCTCGAGCGCACGATCGCGCCCTATGACGTCGTGCAGGCGTTCTCCGACCTCAGCAAGACCACCGACCAGATCGACGTCCCGCAGCTGTCCAAGGCGCTGGACACCCTCGCCGAAGTCTCATCGAGCACGCCGGAGGAGTTCCGCGGGGCCATCAAGGGCGTCTCCGAGCTGTCCCGCAACCTGGCGGCCCGCGACGACCAGATCAACACGCTGCTGGTCAACCTCAAGAAGGTCTCGGGTGTCCTCAACTCGCGCAACACCGAGCTCGTCACCCTGTTCAAGGACTCCGACGTGCTGTTCCAGGCGATCAGTGAGCGGCGCGACTCGATCCATCGACTCCTCGTGTCCACGCAGACGATCTCGAAGGAGCTGCGCGGCCTGGTCAAGGACACCCGTTCGGACCTCAAGCCGGCGCTCAACCAGCTCGATGTCGTGACCACGATGTTGCGCAAGAACGAGGCGAGCCTCGACGAGGCGTTGCGGACGTACCCCGGATTCCTCCGGGTGTTCTCCAACCCGCTCGGCACCGGTCCGTGGTTCGACACCTATCTCGGCGGTACTGCCTCAGGTGCAGGCCTCCGTGCGCAGATCGAGGACGCACTACAGGGAGGGGGCAACTGATGAGTCCATCTGGATTGGCGCAGCGGTTTGCCGGCATCTCCAAGGTGCTGACGGCATTCGTCGTGCTCGCTCTCCTCGCCGCGGTGGCGCTCGTCGTCAACAACGGCGACGGCAAGCGCTACATCACGATCGACTTCGAGCAGACCAACTCGGTCTACAAGGGCTCCGACGTCAAGATCCTCGGCGTGCCGGTCGGTGAGGTCGTGAGCCTGACGCCGCGCGGCGATGTCGTACGCGCGAAGGTCTCCTACAAGGGCGACGTCAGGCTGCCCGACGATGTCAAGGCCGTCGTGGTCTCACCGTCGATCGTCGGTGACCGGTTCATCCAGCTCGCCCCGGCGTACGACGGGTCGGGAGCGATGCTCAAGAACAACGCCTACCTGCCGGTCCAGCGCACCGCCGTACCGGTCGAGCTCGACCAGATCTATCAGTCGCTCGACGATCTCTCGGTCGCCCTGGGGCCGGAGGGGGCCAACAAGGAGGGGTCGCTCAGCAACCTCATCGACGGCACCGCCGCCCAGCTCGACGGCCAGGGCGCGCAGCTCAACGAGACGATCCACAACTTCGGCAAGCTCAGCACGACGCTCTCCAACAACAAGGAAGAGCTGTTCGGCAGCCTTCGCGAGGTGGAGGAGTTCGTGAGCCTGCTCAAGACCAACGACGAGGCGGTCCGCTCGTTCAACGACAGCACCGCTCAGGTGTCGACGGTGCTGGCCGGTGAGCGCGACGACCTCAAGGAGACGCTCAAACAGCTCAGCCTGGCGCTCGTCGACGTCAACTCCCTGGTCAAGGAGAACCGCGGCAAGCTCCGCAGCAACGTCGACAACATCGCGTCGCTCGCGGCGCTGCTGGCCAAGCACCAGGCCGAGCTCGAGGAGACGACCATCAACGGGCCGACCGCGCTGACCAACGTCGCACTCGCCTACAACGGCACGTCCGGAAGCCTCGACACCAGGAACGACCTTCCCGAGCTGCTGTTCGGTTCGGCGACGGATCCCAAGACGTTCGTCTGCAACCTGCTCGGCGAGTCCGTGCAGGACGGCGCGTGCAAGACGCTGACCGACCTCATCCCCGATGTCCAGCCGCGTACGGCAGCCGCTTCGTCCGCGCCCGTTGAACCCGACCGGGTCAACGAGTCCCTCGCCGACATGCTGGCGGTGAAGTGACATGAACATGAGACTTCTTCGCACCGGCGTGATCGCCAGCGCCATGGCACTGCTCGTCAGCGGCTGCGGCTTCTCGCCCTACAAGCTCCCGCTGCCCGGCGGCGCAGACCTGGGCAGCGACCCCTACACCGTCAAGGTGCAGTTCCGCGACGTGCTCGACCTGGTCCCGCAGAGCGCGGTCCGGGTCAACGACATCGCCGTCGGCAAGGTCACCGACGTCAAGCTCACCGGCTGGACGGCGGTCGTCACGATCAAGGTCAACGGTGACTCCAAGCTGCCCGACAACGCCGAGGCCACGATTCGCCAGACCAGCCTCCTGGGCGAGAAGTTCGTCTCGCTCGCGGCGCCGAAGACCGGTGCTGTGGGCAAGCTCAGCGACGGCGACACGATCCCGTTGGACCGCTCGAGCCGCAACCCCGAGATCGAAGAGGTCCTCGGCGCCGCGTCACTGCTGTTCAACGGTGGTGGGCTCGAGAAGACCAACACGATCGTCAGGGAGCTCAACGATGCGCTCGGCGGCAACGAGCCCGAGATCAAGGAGCTGATCGGTTCCACGACGTCGTTCATCACGCAGCTCGACAACAACAAGGCCGCTCTGCTGACCTCGCTCGAGAAGATCAACCGGCTCGCGGTCGCGACGAACGACCAGAAGGCCGCGATCACGGGTGCACTCGACGACCTCCCGGATGCGCTGCGGGTTGTCAACGACCAGCGCGACGACCTCGTGAAGCTGCTCGAGTCGCTGTCGAGGCTCAGCGATGTCGCCACGGGTGTGATCCGTGACTCGAAGGCCGACACGGTCGCCAACCTCCGCGCGCTCGTGCCGACGCTCACCAACCTCGCCAAGGCCGGCGACGACCTGGCCTACGGGACCAAGGCCCTGCTGACCTACCCGTTCTCCGACGGCTTCGTGGGCAACACATATGCCGCGGCCTCCGGCAAGTGCAAGGACGGCTCGCCGGCGCTCAAGGAAGGCGTGTGCTTCGGCGACTTCTCCAACCTCTCGCTCGGCATCGACATCGGTGCCAACCAGCTGCAGACCATCCTGGACGGCTATGCGGCCCAGGCCGGGCTCGGCGACACCGCAGGCGAGCCCACCGGCGCCGGGACATCGGCAGATCCCACCCAGGGCCTGGTCGACCTGGTCACCGGCCTGGTTCCGGAGTCGGGCGGCTCGGGTCTCCCCGGCCTGACGCCGGAGGAGACGGATGGAGCGTCCGAGCCCACACCCAGTGCCACGCCGACACCGAGCAGCGGCGGCATCTGCTCCCTGCTGGGCACGTGTCGCACGGCGGTTGCCAGCGCTTCGCAGAGCGATCTCGAACGAATTCTCGTGGAACCGGTGGTGGCACCATGATCTCCAGGCTCACCAAGATCCAGCTGGTGATCTTCGCGATCGTCACGGTGCTGGGCGGAGCGTTCGTCGGTGGCCGCTATGCGCAGGTCGACCGGCTCGTGGTGGACCGCACCTTCCCGGTGTCGGCCCAGTTCAAGGACTCCGGCGGCATCTTTTCGGGCGCCCAGGTGACCTACCGCGGCATCCCGGTGGGCAAGGTCGGCAAGCTCGAGTTCAAGGACAACGGGGTCAATGCGAGGCTCGACATCGAGGACGACGCCCCCAAGATCCCTGCGGACGTGCTCGCGGTCGTGGCCAACAAGTCGGCGATCGGTGAGCAGTTCGTCGACCTGCAGCCGCGGACCAACTCCGCGCCCTACCTGCACGGTGGTTCGTCGATCGCACTCAGGAACACCCGCATCCCGATCGACACCACGACGCTGCTGGTCGACATCGACAACTTGGTCTCGTCGGTCAACACCGACAGCCTGCGCACCATGGTCGACGAGCTGGGCCAGGCATTCGAGGGCACGGGCCAGGACCTCGGGACGATCCTCGACACGTCATCGGAGTTCATCCAGGCCGCTGACGACAACATCGAGGTGACCCGCGCCCTGATCAACAACTCGTCGTCGGTCCTGCAGACGCAGATCGACAAGCAGGGCGAGCTGGACACGTTCTCCAAGAACCTCGCGCTGCTGTCCGACAGCCTGGTCGAGGCGGACCCGGACCTGCGCCGGTTGTTCGACGAGGGAAGCGACAGCGCGAAGACGCTGAACGCGGTCGTCAACGAGAACTCCGCGGACCTCGGCAACGCGATTCGTGACCTCGTCACGGCCAACAAGCCGCTGTCGGAGAACGTGCTCGGCCTCCAGGCGATCTTCATCCTCTACCCCTACCTGCTCGAGGGCTCGTTCTCCGTGCTCGACAAGGTGCCCGGCACCGACGACTACAACGCGACGTTCGGCCTGGTTCTCTCGGGTGGGAATCCCCCGCCCCCGACCTGCACCTATGACCAGAATCATGGGGCTGCGTCGGGCTATCGCGAGCGCCGGGAGGAGGCGGTCATCAGTGACCGTGCCTTCGATACGAACCTGGACTGTAAGGTCGAGGACAACCACATCGCACGGCAGCCGTCCAAGACCGTGCTCAAGCGGTCAGCCGCATCGGAGTCGGACGCCCCCGTACCCGCTGGAAAGGACTCCTGGAAGTGGCTTCTGCTCGACCCGGCCCAACCGTGACCCAAGGGTCCGGCCGCTCTCGAGTCATCGCTCTCCTGGTAGTCGCCACGGCAATCGGCGTGGTGCTCTCGGCTGTTGGTGGCATCCTGCTCGTCCTGGATCCGTCCGGGAGCGACGGTGACTCCAAGGACCGCAATGCCGTGACCTCCCGGGCCAACGACTTCGCGGTGGCCTACAACACGTACGACGTCGTCGACCTCGCGGACTACCAGAAGCGACTCAAGGGTCTGCTCACGCCGGCCTACAACAAGCAGTTCACGCAGGTCACCGACGCGGTGTTCAAGGCGTTGGAGTCCAAGAAGCAGAAGAGTGGCGGCGCCAAGGTGCTCGGCACCGCGGTCGAGAGCATCGACCAGGACTCCGCCGTCGCGATCGTCGCGGTCGACGCCAAGATCACCAACACCGACAACGACGCCGAGGTGCTCCGGCACTTCCGCTGGAAGCTCTCGTTCGAGAAGACCGACGGGAAGTGGCTGATCTCGAACTTCGAGAGCGTCGCCCCCGTCGAGGCCGTCGCCACGCCGGACCCGTCGGCGAGCCCCAGCGCAACCGAAGGCGGTGCCGAATGAGCGACTCGACCGGACCCACCCGCCGTCGCCGGATCGCGGGGGAGAGCAAGCCCGCAGCACCGGCCAAGAGGCCGCCGGCCCCCAAGGTTCCGTCGCGGAAGGCCGCGGCCAAGAAGGCGGCGAGGCAGCAGGTCGCGCCGCCCGTGGCGCCGCCTGCCAAGACCATCGCGACTCCCAAGGCTGCGCGCGCGCCGAAGGTTGCCGCCCCGTCGGCGACGGAGGAGTCCGGCGACCGGAGCAATGGCGCTCCGCTCTGGCTCGTGCTGGTCGCAGCCGTGGCGATCATCGCCGGAGTCCTGCTCACGGTCTTCGGTGTTCAGCACCGACTCAGCGGGGGAGGCGGCGACGATCTCGAC
>NZ_JAKFCB010000146.1:0-6176 GCF_036676885.1 Aeromicrobium sp. | reverse complement strand
GTGTACTCGGCGATGAAGTCGTCGACGACGTTGTCGGCGAACTCCTCGCTCATGTCCCACACGTAGAACGGGATGCCGAGCTGGTCGGCGGCGCGGCGGGCGTCGCCGGCGTCCTCGATCGAGCAGCAGCCGCGCGCGCCGGACCGGTAAGACCGGGGGTTGCGGCTGAGCGCGAGGTGTACGCCGGTGACGTCGTGACCCGCATCGACGGCTCGCGCGGCCGCGACCGCCGAGTCGACCCCGCCGGACATCGCTGCGATGACCCTCATGACGAGCCCCTCACCAACGAGGCCTTCTGCGCACGCTGGTGCACCGCCGGGAGCGCCGCGAGCAGCCGGTCGACGTCCGCCTCCGTCGAGGTGTGGCCGAGGCTGAACCGCAACGATCCGCGAGCGGCGACGTCGTCGTAGCCCATCGCCAGCAGCACGTGGCTGGGCTGCGGCACGCCCGCGGCACACGCCGAACCGGTCGAGCACTCGATGCCCTGGGCGTCGAGCAGCATCAGCATCGCGTCGCCCTCGCAGCCCGGGAACGTCACGTGGGCGATGTTGGGCAGCCGGTGGCCGGCGCCGGGCTCGGAATCGCCGTTGATGATCGCGTCGGGGACGACTCGCACGATGCCCTCGATGAGCCGGCGCCGCAGCCCCTCGATGCGCCCGACGGTCTCGGCCTGTCGGCCCACGGTCACATCGACAGCAGCGGCGAAGGCGGCGATCAGCGGGACGCTCAGCGTGCCGGATCGCAGGTCGCGCTCCTGGCCGCCGCCGTGCAGCAGCGGCGTCGCCTCGAGCTCACGGCGGAACAGCAGCGCACCGACCCCGACCGGGCCACCGAGCTTGTGCGCCGTGATCGTCATGGCGTCGAGCTGACTCGCGGCGAAGTCGAGGGGTAGGTATCCGGCGGCCTGCACCGCGTCGCTGTGCACCGGGATGTCGTGCTCGCGGGCGATCTGCACGACGTCGGCGATCGGCTGGACCGTGCCCATCTCGTTGTTGGCCCACATCGTCGTGACCGCCGAGACGGTCGAGGGGTCACGCTCGACGCTGGCGCGCAGCTCGTCGACCAGGATCCGCCCGGTCGCATCGACCGGGGTCATGTCGATCTCGGCGCCCTCGTGCTTGGCGAGCCACGTGACGGGGTCGAGCAGGGCGTGATGCTCGATCGAGCTGAACACGACGCGATGGCGCGCCGGGTCCTGCGCGAGCCGCGACCAGTAGAGGCCCTTGATCGCGAGATTGTTGGCCTCGGTGCCGCCGGAGCAGAACACGACCTCGCTGGGCCGCGCGCCGAACCGCTCGGCAATCAGCTCGCGCGCCTCCTCGACCGTACGCCGGGCGTTGCGTCCGGAGGCGTGGAGCGACGACGCGTTGCCCGTGCGGGCCAGCTCCTCGGTCATCACCGCGATCGCTTCTGGAACCATCGGCGTCGTCGCCGCATGGTCGAGGTATGCCGTGCGTTCAGGAGCGTTCATTGCGTTTTCAAGGATAGTCGGTCACGCCGAGGCCCATCGACCTCGCGGTTCGCCCTGCGCTGGGTGGACCGCGCGGAGCCATCCGTGACAACATCTCCCACACGACGGTTCACACGTGGCGTGGCGAGGATGACGACCGACGCGCGACGTTCGACTGCCCAGGGGGGCCACGTGGCAGGCAAGGAAACGAACAACTTCAAGCGGGCGCTCGGCGACGCCCTGGGCGTGATCGAAGAGGCCCGCACCTCCCTGGAGGCCAACGGCGGTATCGGCGAGAGCGTCAAGACGAAGATCGCCACCCACGAAGGCTGGGTCTGCGACGCCGCCGACGACTGGATCGCCGACTTCACCGCCAAGTGCTCGCCGATCATGGGCGAGTTCGACACCGCGTGGACCGAGCTCGACTCGATGTGGCGCAACGAGCCCGACGAGGTCGACGAGGGCAACTGGCGCGGAAACTCCTACAACGCCTCGGGTCACCGCCCGAGCAACATCCCGGTCTGACGTCCATGGGAAGCCTCACTGTCCACGTCCCGGCGCTCGAGAGCGCCGTGGAGAAGTTGACCACGCTCGGCATCGATGTCGACAACGCGCGACGCCGCGTCACCAACGCCGTGCCTTACCACGCCAGCATCACCACGCTGACCTCCAGCGGCGCCGCCGGCATCTTCTCGACATGGGCCGAGGACCAAGCCGAGTCCCCCTTGACGGTCGTGCTGGACATCGCCAAGCTGCTGGACACCCAGGGCAACGGGACAGTCACCTACACCTACACCGGTGACTACAGCATCGAGACGATGACCGCGGACCTCGGCACCATGGTCGCCACCCGCCTTGAGGGGGCGACGACCAAGGAGGACATCCAGAAGTACCTCGACATGGCGGCCGGCCATGAGGACAGCCCGGACTTCCAGGATGCGTTCCTGACCGGACTGGGCCAGGCGGGAGTCGTCAGCGTGCTGACACACGCAGGCGAGGCCGGAGTGCCCATGGACCGCGTCACCAACGCGTTCAGCGCCGACTCCGAGGCGAAGATCGCCGGATGGGTGCAGGCCGACATCGTCGACCCGAGCAACATCGACACCGAGACCACCACCTTGCTGGCCGGCTTCGGTCGTTCCGCCGAGTTCAGCGAGAGCCTGTACTCCGAGGTCACCCCGGACCAGATGACCGACGCGATCCAGCACCTCAACGAGGCCGCCTACCCGAACGGGATAATTGGCGATTTCGATGAGGACGCGCAGACGTTGTACAGCCAGTTCATCAACGGTGCCGGCACGACGTTCGCGACCTACACCAAGGCAGTCGATGATCCTGAGGCGCTGGCCGAGACCTGGTTCGACGCGATCACCGACGATGACAACCAGGGCAACGCCGCGGCCCTGACGTTCTTGATCCGCAAGGGCGGGGAGAACGCCGCGTTCGACCCCGACTTCCTCTACAACCTCACCGAGGACGTCTATCAGTGGGAGCGTGACCAGGACGGCGCGGTGTGGGGCCCGCGCGTCGAGTCCGGAGACAACGGGATGAGCATGGGCGGCTACCTGTTCGATCCCGACGTCGTCGTCGAAGGAGATCTCGACACCATCGACGCCGCGCGCCGCGTCGATGGCCTGGCCAACCTGCTGGGCTCGATGGGTCACACATCCGAGGCGGCCCAGCGATTCTTCGCCAACGGCTACGAGAACGGCGACCCCGGCGGCACCAACTCACGCGTCGAGTACCTCATGCTGGAGCGCACCTTCTCGGGGAGCAACGGCAGCGACGAGGGATACGGGCTCGGGGTCGCCCTCGAAGCGGCGGCCGCCGGGAACACGACCCACGAATACATCCCCGGCATCGGCTACAGCGACGAGTGGAGCGCCGGCTTCGCGACCGACCTCTTTGAGTTCGCTGCCGACAAGAACGGCTCGGAGGACAACGCCTGGATCTTGGACGGCGAGTACTTCGGCTACCCAGGGACCTCGGTTGCGCTCGGCAACATCGGTGCCGCGTACGCCGACGACATCTTCGACATCGTCGGCGAGAGCGACACCCAGCCGACCGGCCCGGGCCACTTGCAGATCAGCGCGGAAGATCTGCAGAAGACCATCAACATGATCGGCTATCACGACGACATGAGCGGTCTGGAGTCGCTGTCCGCAGCGCTGCTCGCCGAGGGCAACGAACGCTATCGCGGCTTCTTGGAGTCCTACGGGCCCGAAGGGGATCGCCATTTGTCGGACCTCAACGCCCAGGAGCTCCTCGAGCTCACCGGCGTCAGTGACACCAGCGGCGAGGTGCTCGGCCGCGTCCTCGACTGGGGCCTGGAGTCCAAGGAGTACGGCGAGGAGCTCGACGCGAAGCGCGCCGAGTTCGCAGCCAAGGCCTTCGACATCGCCACCAGCTTCGTCCCAGGAGCCGGCGATGTCATCGCGGGCGTCAAGGACACCCTCTGGGAGACCGCGATCGACACGGCCAAGGACGAAGGGCTCGGGGCGCTCAAGGACGCGATCGAGAACTCCCCGAATGCCACGTCCGGCGAGTACGCGACCCAGAGCAACGACCAGTTCGAGAACCTCATCCAGTACAACACCTACGACCAGCTGCTGGCGACCGGCTACCTGGACGACTTCGACATCCCCGATGTCCTGATCGAGGGCGAGGGTGCGGATCGCCGGTTCCGCGAGGACATCCGTGTCGACGGCACGAACGGTTTGCCCGACCCCGACGAGGAGGGCATCTCAGCGTCCGAGAGGCAGCAGCGGATCGACGACCGCAACGAGGTGCAAGAGGCCATCAACTACCTCTACAGCACCGACCCGACGGCCGACGGGCCGGGCGCCGCACTCGCGGGCATCATCGCCCCGGCCCTGGACGGCTACGACCGTGTGCGGCCTGAGCCCGAGGACGGCTGACATGGGTCGTTCAAGGCTGCGCCTGGCGGCGGCACTGGCCGCGATGACTTTAGTGCTGACCGCGTGTGATGGCGACACGCCGACCAAGGAGACGAGCTCGATGTACTGCGACTTGATCGATCCCAAGACTGTCCAACCGATCGTGGGCGACCTCAAGATCAAGGACTTCGGCGGTCCTGATCTGCCGAAGTCCGACGACCGAAACGTCCAGTGCAAGTTGTACGCGCCAGACGGCATCCTCACCGTGCTGATGGCGTCGGTCCACGAGGTCTCCGGCGACGACTCGGTCGCCGAAGAGCGCGCCGCGATCGAGAAGGTCGCCACCAGATACCAGGAGGACGACGACGCTCTCTTCAGCTCTCTCGATGAGGACGGGACGATCGGCAACACCCTGTACGACGGCCAGTTCGCGAGCGCGCGCATCTTCACCGGCAGCCGCGTCGTGTCGGTCACGGCTCCTGCCGACGCCGAGCAGGCCCCGACCTTCACACCCCTCGTCCTCAAGGTCGCTCAAGAGGTCAACACCAACCTCGACGCTTGGGACGCCGACCACGCGCCGTGACGGCCTCCTGGCCGGGCCGTCCGGCGGAAACCGGCGCGACCCCTGAGGATCGCGCCGGTCCGTTTCACCCCCTGGCTAGTTGCCACCCTCCTTGAGCGTGACCTCGATCGGCTTGTAGTCCTTGCCGTCGACGTCCACGCCTTCGTCCTTGAGCTCCTTGAGGGCCGCCTCGACGTACGTGTTGGAGTACGCCGACGCCGGCGGGGCCTTGGAGATGATCGTCGCGCCGGTCTCGTTCTTGGTGCCCAGCGCGATGTCGACGGTCTGCTTCCAGGCCGCCTCGTCGACCATGCCGATGCCGGCCGTGGACGGCCAGATCAGCTTGTTGATCTCATTGGTCATCCAGAGCTGGTGGCTCTCCCCGAGCTGAGAACCCGCAGCCGTGACGATCTTGGCAGCCTCTTCCGGGTTGTCCCGTGCGTAGACCCAGCCCTTGATCGAGGCCTTGACGAACTTGGTCGTCTGGTCGGCGTACGCCTTGTCCTCGAGCTTGTCGGTCTGCGCCCAGATCGCGTCCTGCAGCATCGCCGTGCCGACGTCGTTCCAGTCGATGACGTTGAGGTCCTCGGGCGTGTAGAGCTCCCCCGTCTTGGGGTTCTTGGTCTCGAGCACCTGGGCGTACTCGTTGTAGGTCATGGCCTGGGCCGCGTCGATGTCACCGGCCAGGAAGCCGTTCATGTCGAACGCCTGCTGGACGAGCTTGACGTCCTTGACGCCGACTCCGTCCTTCTGCATGCCGGCGAACAGCTCCCACTCGTTGCCGAAGCCCCAGCTGCCGACCTTCTTGCCGTCGAGGTCGGCCGGGCTCGTGATGCCCTTGTCCTTGAACGAGATCTGCGTCGTCGCACTGCGCTCGAAGATCTGGGCCACGTCGGTGATCTTGGCGCCCTTCTCGATCGAGCCGAGGACCTTGGGGACCCACGAGATGGCGTAGTCGACATCGCCGGCGGACAGGACGTCCTGCGGGACGATGTCGGCTCCGCCCTCGACGATCTCGACGTCGAGGCCCTCGTCCTCGTAGTAGCCCTGGTCGACGGCGGCGTAGTAGCCGGCGAACTGTGCCTGGGGCACCCATTGCAGCTGGAGCTTGACCTTGGTCAGGTCTCCGCTCCCCGAGTCGCCGTCGTCGTCCCCGCCCCCGCAGGCGCTCAGGACCAGCGAGGCTGCGGCCACCGTGGCGGCGACCCTTGCCCACATCCGCGTGTTGCGCTTCATCGATTCTCCTTGTCGGTGGTGCTGCAGGCCG
>NZ_JAKFCB010000145.1:0-9613 GCF_036676885.1 Aeromicrobium sp. | reverse complement strand
TTGCTTCCGCCGGCGGCGAGCGCGACGACCTCGAACCGTTCGGGGTTGGCGGCGATGACCTCGAGGGCCTGGGTCCCGATGGATCCCGTAGAGCCGAGAACGGCGACACGCTTGCGCATGCCGCCATTCTCCCTGATCGTCGGCCGACGACCTACTTGCGCCGGACATGCACGATGGCGACACCCTGCACGGGTGTCGCCATCGTGGGTTGGCCCCGGAGCGGCGGCAGACGAGGGATGTCCTGTCGCCGCGCCCCCTCCGCCCCGGGAGTCGCTTACTTGACCTCGGACCTCAGCACCGCCCACAGGCCGATCGCCAGTGGGATGACCAGCCAGATCACGCCCGACACGCCCAGCTGGGCGTACTGCTCGCCATTGTCGAAGCCACCTTCGAACAACGGCGTCTGCGCCGCGTTGAAGTCGATCCAGAGGTGGATGTCCTTGAACCAGTCGACCAGCTCGGCAAGGATCCCGAAGATGGTCGGCAGCACGAACGAGTAGACGAAGTACGCCACGATCGCGCCAGGCGTGTTACGGATCAGCACGCCGAGCATGAAGCCGATGAGCAGGCCGAGGACGTTGCCGCCAATGATCAGCAGGAGGTCCCCCACCGACATGTCCCACACCGGGTCGACGCCGTTGAGCATCGAGCCCAAGACGTTGCCAAGGGCCCCGATCGCGAAGGCGAGGAGCATCGAGACGACAGCGACGATGATCGCGGCGAGCGCCTTGGCCAGAATGACCTGGCCGCGGTGCGGGGCCAGCGTGAACGTGATCAGCCCGGTGCGCTGACTCCACTCACCGGTGACGGACAAGATGGCGATGACTGGAAGGAGGATCGCCATCGGGAAGCCGACCGCCGCGCCGAAGACCGAGTACTCGAGGTTCTCGTTCGGCACGAACAGGATGCAGCCGATGGTCGCCAGCGCCGCGACAATCGCGATGCTCATCATGAGCCAGAACCCGGAGCGAGTGTCGAACATCTTGCGCAGCTCGACCTTGACGAGCCGACTGACGGGCACGCCCGGCCGGTCGGTGTCGATCGTGACGACTTGCGTACTCATGAGGTGGCTCCTTCGGGGGTGACGTCTTCACGCTGGGTGTCGGCAGTCAGCTGGAGGAACATCTCCTCGAGACCTGCACCTTCGGCGGGCCGCAGCTCGATCAGGGCAACGCCTCCGGAGGCCGCGGCCTTGCCGACCTGCTCGGGAGTGGACTCCGTGCGCAGTCCGTCGTCACCCGACGGCGTGGCAGAGATACCGGCTGCTGTCAGTGCGTTGGCGAGGGCAGACATGTCGCCGGCCTTGACGAACGTGCCGGCGGTCTGCAGCAGCTCGGCCTTGGTGCCCTGCGCCACGATCTTGCCGTTGCCGATCACGATGATCTCGTCGGCGATGACCTCGATCTCGTGCAGCAGGTGCGACGACAACAGCACCGTGCCGCCGCGATTGGCGTACTCGCGAAGCAGGCTGCGCATCCAGTGGATGCCGGCCGGGTCGAGGCCGTTGGCCGGCTCATCGAGGATCAGGATCTTGGGGTCACCCAGCAACGCGTTGGCGATGCCGAGCCGCTGGCGCATGCCGAGCGAGTAGTTCTTGACCCGACGCTTGGACTCGTCCGGAGTCAGGCTGACGAGCGTGAGCATCTCGTCGACACGTGACATCGGCAGACCCATGGTCAACGCGCTGAGCGTGAGGATCTCGCGTCCCGTCCGCCCGGCGTGCTGCGCCGAGGCGTCGAGGAGCACTCCCACTTGCGTGCCCGGGTTGGGGATGTCGTGATAGCTGACGCCGCTGACGAGCGCGGATCCGGCGGTGGCCGGTGTCAGGCCCGCCATGATGCGCATCGTGGTCGTCTTGCCTGCGCCGTTCGGGCCGAGGAAGCCGGTGACGGCTCCCGGTCGGCATTCGAACGAGACATTGTCGACGGCTTTGAAGCCGCCGTACGTCTTCGTAAGTCCTTCAACTGTGATCATGACACCCAGTCTGCACGGCGGAGGGGTGCACTCACATCCGTCGAGGGACCATGGATCGATAGCCGAAAGTATGAGTCGGGCGAGCCGAACGGCCGTCGTGCTTCACGAACGTCACCCCTAGCCTTGGGACGTGCAGGACATCGCCTACCAACCGGAGCTTCGGTGGTGGAACCATGCCTGGCGGTACGCCCTGGTGCTGACGATCTCGGGGGCCGCCTGGTTCGAGATTGCCTACTGGCAGTGGGACAACCTCAGGTGGTGGTTCTGGACCGATCTGGCCCTCGGCGTCTTCACGCTGGTTCTCGTCGCCTGGCGCCGCGCCGCGCCCGTCCCCGTCGCCGCCATCACCAACGCGCTGTCGTTCGTGTCGTGGACGTCCGCCGGCCCCGCCACGCTGGCTCTCGTGTCGTTGGCTACCCGGCGACGCTGGCGCGAGATCATCCCGGTCGGCGTCCTGGCGCTCGTCGCCGGCCTCGTGCTGGAGGGCTACAACCCGGTCACCGACGACACCCTCGCTTTCACCGTCCCGTTCATCGTCGCGATCATCGCCATCTCGGTCGGCTGGGGCATGTACATCGGCTCACGTCGCGAGCTCCTCGCGACGCTCCGCGAACGTGCAGACACCGCTGAAGCGGGGCAGGCGGCACGCGTTGCCCAGGCGCGTACGGCCGAGCGCGGGCGCATCGCCCGGGAGATGCACGACGTGCTGGCCCACCGCATCTCGTTGGTGACGATGCACGCGGGCGCGCTGACGTATCGCGAGGACCTCACCGCCGAGGAGATGCGGGCGACCGCCGCGGTGATCCAGGAGAGCTCGCACCAGGCGCTCGTCGAGCTGCGCGATGTCCTGGGCATCCTGCGCGACGACCCCGGCGACTCGAGCCCCGAGCGACCGCAGCCCTCTGCGGCCGACCTCCCGGCGCTGCTCGAGGAGGCCCGGGCGACCGGCATGCGGATCGAGACCGAGGATCTCGTCGCGCTCGACGGCGTACCGGACACGATCGGACGCACGCTCTATCGCGTCGTGCAGGAGAGCCTCACGAATGCCCGCAAGCATGCCCCGAACACGCTGGTCACCGTGTCGGTGACCGGGAGCCCGTGGACCGGGCTGTCGATCGCCGTGACCAACCCGCTCGAGGTCGGCTCGAACGGCGACGACGCACCCGAGTCCGGACTCGGGTTGATCGGGCTGGCCGAGCGCACGGCCCTCGTCGGCGGTCGGATGGCGCACCGGATCACCCCGGGGCGCGAGTTCGTCGTCGAGGCATGGCTACCGTGGCCGGCATGACGATCCGGGTGCTGCTCGCCGATGACGATCCGTTGGTGCGGGCGGGGCTGGCGTTGATCCTCGGTGGCTCCGACGTCATCACGGTCGTCGCCGAGGCGGCCAATGGCCAGAAGGCCGTCGAAGCCGTCAGGGCAGGCGGCATCGATGTGGTGCTGATGGACATCCGCATGCCGGTGCTGGACGGCATTGCCGCGACGGCCGCGGTCCTGGCGCTGCCCGATCCGCCGAAGGTCATCGTGCTGACCACATTCGACGCCGACGAGTACGTCGTGCGGGCGCTGGCGGCCGGCGCCAACGGGTTCCTGCTCAAGGACACGCCGCCTGCGGAGATCGTCGCGGCGATCGGCAAGGTCGTCGACGGCGAGCCCATGCTCTCGCCGACCATCACCCAGCAGCTCATCCGCCAGGTGACCGACGCGGCACCCGACCAGCGGAGCGACGCGGAGGCGCAGACGCGCGTGGCCCGCCTGACCGACCGGGAGCGCGAGGTCGCGATGGCGGTCGGTCGCGGATCGTCGAACGCCGAGATCGCCGCCGACCTCCACATGAGCGTCGCGACGGTCAAGGCGCATATCTCGCACATCTTCGCCAAGCTCGACGCCACCAACCGGGTGCAGGTCGCGATCGCGATGCACGACGCGGGACTGCTCTAGCGTCCCGCCCCGCTCCGCTGTGGGGCCGGATCTCCCTTCGGAGAGGCCGGATCTCCCTCAGGCGGGGTCGAGCTCCTTCTGGCCCCATGGTGAGCCGTATGCGGTGAGGAGCTCCAGGAACGGCACGGCATCGAAGGCCTCCGGCCCGAGCACCCCGGCGCCGGACCACGTGCCGTTGGCGAGCAGCTCGAGGGCGACGACGGGGTTAACCGCGGTCTGCCAGACGACGCACTGGTGGCCGTACTCCTGCATCGACCAGTCGTTGTCGACGACGTGATAGAGGTACGTCGACCGGGGCTGCCCGTCGAGGCCGATGCCGGTGACCCAGAGACCCGCGCAGGTCTTGCCGTGCATCTTGTCGCCGAGCGTGGCGGGATTGGGCAGGCAGGCGGCCACGACATCACGCGGCGAGACCGGCACGACCGTCGGCGCGCCCCCGACCGTCGACGGCACGTTGACCTTCTCGGTCGAGTCGAGGCCGAGCTTGTGCAGCGTCTTGAGCACCTCGATGAACTCGTTGCCGAGCCCGTACTTGAACGTCGCCCGCTTGGTCTCGATCCAGCGGGGCATGAGGAGCACCTCCTCGTGCTCGACGTTGACGCACTCGACCGGGCCGATGCCCTCGGGGAAGTCGAACACCTCCGGTTCGCTGAACGGCTCCGTCGTGAACCAGCGGCCGTCCTCCCAGATCACCGGTGGGTTGAGGCACTCCTCGATCGTCGTCCAGATCGAGAACGACGGCGCGAAGTCGTAGCCGTCGACCGTGAGGTTGGCGCCGTCGCGGGTGCCGAGCTCGTCGATCGAGGAGAACAGGTGGTCGGCGGCATAGCGCGCGAACACGTCGGACAGGCCCGGCTCCACGCCGATGCCGACCAGGGCGAGGCGGCCGGCCGACTCCCACTTGTCGGCCACCGCGAACTGCTCGTCGCCGAGCTTGACCCCGGTCTCACTGTGCGGGTTGTCCGGGTGCGGCTTCGACAGGCTCATCGCCATGTCGAGGTAGTCGGCACCCGCGGCGTACGCACCCTCGAAGATCGGCATGACGAACCGCGGGTCGACCGCGTTCATGACGTGCGTGGCTCCAGATGTACGCGCGAGGTCCTCGACGGACGACGCGCTGGAGGCGTCGACCTGCGCAGCCGAGAACCGCGGATCGTCGACCTCGGCCACGGCGCGCTCCGCGCTCTCGAGCGCATAGTCGGCGACCACGATCGACTCGAAGAAGTCGCGTCGGGCGGCGATGGCGCAGAACGCCGAGCCCACGCCGCCGGCACCCACCAGCAAGATCCTCATCTCAGGCCTCCAGGTTGGTCATGACGTGCTTGATCCGGGTGTAGTCCTCAAGCCCGTACATGGACAGGTCCTTGCCGTAGCCGGAGTGCTTGAAGCCACCGTGTGGCATCTCGGCGACGATCGGGATGTGCGTGTTGATCCACACGCAGCCGAAGTCAAGCCGGCGCGACACCCGCATCGCGCGCCCGTGATCCTTGGTCCACACCGACGATGACAGGCCGTACTTCACGCCGTTGGCCCAGCGCACCGCCTCGTCCTCGTCGCTGAACTGCTGCACCGTGATGACCGGTCCGAAGATCTCGTCCTGGCTCGCGTGATCGTCCTGCCGCAGTCCGGAGAGCACGGTCGGCTCGAAGAAGTAGCCGTCGCCGAGCGCGTCGAGCCGCGAGCCGCCGGTCTCGAGCCGTGCGTGATCGGGCAGCGAGTCGATGAACTCCTTGACGTGGGCGAGCTGGTTGGCGTTGTTGACCGGTCCGAAGTCGACGTCGTCGTCCGGCATGCCGACCTTGGTGCCCCGGGCGGCCTCGGTCAGCGCGGCGGTGAAGTCTGCGGCCACGCGCGGATGCACCAGCACGCGCGTCGCCGCGGTGCAGTCCTGGCCGGCGTTGAAGTAGCCGGCGCCGGCGATCGCCTCAGCAGCCGCAGCGAGGTCGGCGTCGTCGAACACCACCACCGGAGCCTTGCCACCGAGCTCCAGGTGCGGCTTCTTGAGGTCCGCTGCAGCGGCAGCGGCCACCTCCATGCCGGCACGGACCGATCCGGTGATCGCGACCATCTGGGGCGTCGGGTGCGTCACGAGCGCGCGGCCGGTGTCCCGGTCGCCGCAGACCACGTTGAACACGCCGGGAGGGAAGAACTCCTGCGCGATCTCGGCCAACAGCGTCGTCGAGGCCGGTGTCGTGTCGCTGGGCTTGAGCACGATCGTGTTGCCGGCAGCTAGCGCCGGCGCGATCTTCCAGATCGCCATGACGAACGGATAGTTCCACGGCGTCACCTGCCCCACGACACCGATCGGCTCGCGCCGGATCATCGAGGTGTGGCCGCGCAGGTACTCGCCGGCGGACTTGCCCTCTAGCACCCGCGCGGCACCGGCGAAGAACGTCATGGCGTCGAGCGCCTGTCCGAGGATCTCCTCGCTCATCGTGAGCGCCTTGGGCTTGCCGGTGTCGCGCGACTCGACGTCGACGATCTCCTGGGCCCGCTCCTCGATCGCGCCGGCGAACCGGTTCAGCAGCTTCGAGCGCTCGTACGGTGTCGTGTCTCGCCACGTCTCGAACGCGGTTGCGGCGGCCCCGAACGCACGATCGACATCCTCCGCACCGGACAGCGGCGCCGAGGCGTACACCTGACCGGTCGACGGGTCGATGACGTCGTACGTCGCGCCGCTCGCCGCAGGCACGAGTTCTCCGTTGATGATGTTGGTGATGGGTCGATCCATGGCTCCATCCAACCCCAATCCCCCGCGTGGGGCAACGGAATCCGAATCAGACGGCGGATGATACGACGAATTCCCTTGTGTTCGTCGAGGCAATCTTGCGAAGATGGCTGCATGAGCTACTCCGACGAGGACTACGACCGGCTGCAGAAGGCAGGCAAACGCCACCTGTGGATGCACTTTTCCCGCCACGGGAGCTACGACGACACCCACGACATCCCGATCATCACCAAGGGTGACGGCATGTACATCTGGGATGCCAAGGGGCGGCGATACCTCGACGGACTCGCCGGGCTCTTCGTCGTACAGGCCGGGCACGGCCGGGCAGAGCTGGCCGAGGCTGCCGCGAAGCAGGCGAAGGAGCTCGAGTTCTTCCCGCTGTGGACGTTCGCGCACCCCATGGCGATCAGGCTTGCCGAGCGCATCGCGTCGTACGCCCCCGGTGACCTCAACCGGGTGTTCTTCACGACCGGCGGCGGCGAGGCCGTCGAGACCGCGTGGAAGGCCGCCAAGCAGTACTTCAAGCTGACCGGCAGGCCCAGCAAGACCAAGGTCATCAGCCGTGAGGTCGCCTATCACGGCACGACGCACGGCGCGCTCTCGATCACGGGCATCCCGGCCCTCAAGGAGATGTTCGAACCGCTCGTGCCGACCACGAGACACGTCGCCAACACCAACTTCTACCGCGCGCCCGAGCACGGTGACGACCTCGAGGCGTTCGGCCGCTGGGCCGCCGACCAGATCGAGGACGCCATCATCGCCGAGGGCCCCGACACCGTCGCCGCGGTGTTCCTGGAGCCGGTGCAGAACGCCGGCGGCTGCTTCCCTCCCCCGCCGGGCTACTTCCAGCGCGTACGCGAGATCTGCGACCGCCACGACGTCCTGCTCGTGTCGGACGAGGTCATCTGCGCTTTCGGGCGGCTCGGCGACATGTTCGGCGCCAACCGCTACGACTACGTGCCCGACATGATCACCTGCGCCAAGGGGCTGACGTCCGGCTACTCGCCGCTCGGCGCGATGATCGCGTCGGACCGCATCATGGAGCCGTTCCTCAAGGGCGACGCGAGCTTCTCGCACGGCTACACGTTCGGCGGCCATCCCGTGTCCGCTGCGGTCGCGATGGCCAACCTCGACATCTTCGAGCGGGAGAAGCTCAACGAGCACGTCCGTGAGACGGAAGGGGCGTTCCGGGCGACCCTCGAGAAGCTGCTCGACCTCGACATCGTCGGCGACGTACGCGGGGACGGCTTCTTCTACGGCATCGAGCTGGTCAAGGACAAGGCCACCAGGGAGACGTTCAGCGATGCTGAGTCCGAACGGTTGCTGCGCGGGTTCTTGTCGAAGGCGCTGTTCGACAACGGGCTCTACTGCCGCGCCGACGACCGCGGGGACCCGGTCATCCAGCTCTCACCGCCGATCATCGCCGAGCAGAGCCACTTCGACGAGATGGAGTCAATCCTGCGAAGCGTCCTGACGGAAGCCCAGGGTCACCTGTAGCCCTGGGTACGCCTTCGGGGCTCCCGCGTCTGCGTTGTCGGCCGGCGCGTTTGCGTCGTCGTCACCAGCGCTCACGAGAGAGTTGTCGCCCATCGACAAGCGTCGTTGCGATGCCGCGTCACGCAGCGTCGTCCGCTTGTCGATGGGCGATAACTCGCTCCTGAGCTCGGCGCCCTACCGCAGCGAGCCGGCAACCTCACGACCTAACCCGCGGCGAGGGCCTTTTCTTGCCTTCTCCGGACCAGCTCGTTGCCGAGCACGATCGCGATCGCGATGAGGAACATCGCCGTGCCGACGACGTTGACCTGCATCGGAACCCCACGCTGCGAGGCACCCCAGACGAACATCGGGAAGGTGAGCTCCTGCCCCGCGTTGAGGTTCGTGATGATGAAGTCGTCGAACGACAACGAGAAGCTCAGCAGCGCCGCGGCGACAATGCCGGGCAGGACCAGCGGGAACGTGACACGCCAGAACGTCTGGGACTCCGTGGCGTAGAGGTCCATCGCCGCCTGCTCGAGGTTGTCATCCAGACCACCCAGGCGTGCCTTGACCGTCACGATGACGAAGGACAGGCAGAACATGACGTGCGCGATGAAGATCGTCCAGAAGCCCAGCTGACCGCCGAAGCCGCTCGAGACGAACAGCGCCAGCAGCGACGAACCCATGACGATCTCGGGAGAAGCCATCGGCAGGAAGATGATCAGGTTGGCCGCCGAGCGCCCCTTGAAGCGGTGCCTGACCAGCGCGAACGCGGCGAGCGTGCCGAGGATCGTGGCCACGAGCGTCGCCAACAAGGCGATCTCGATGCTGAGGATGACCGATTCCTTCATGCCGTTGGGCTCCCACGGGTGCAGCCAGTTGTCCCACGTGAACTTCTGGAACTTGTAGAGGTTGCGGGACTTGCTGCTGTCGTTGAAGCTCATGAGTGCCACGACAGCGATCGGCACGAACGTGTAGATCAGCACGAGGATGCCCAGGCCGAGCACCAGGTGCTCCCCGATCCAACGACGCAATCTCGCCAGTCGGCTCATACGAGGTCCTCCGTCCCAGCTCGTCGGATGAAGGCGATCACGAAGGTCACGATGATGGCCATCAGGATCACCGAGAGCGCGCCTGCCGCGGCGTAGTCGTTGACGGTCGTGAAGAGGTTCTGGATGCTGTTGCCGACCATGGTCGTGTTGGGGTTGCCGAGCAGCTCTGCGTTGATGTAGTCGCCGGCCGACGGGATGAAGGTCAGCAGCGTCCCGGCAACGACTCCGGGCATCGACAGCGGCAGGGTCACCTTCCAGAATCCCTTCGCCGGCGAGGCGTAGAGGTCGCTGGACGCCTCGATGAGGCGCGGGTCGATCTTCTCGAGGCTGGCGTAGAGCGGCAGCACCATGAAGGGCAGGAAGTTGTAGGTCAGGCCGGCGATGACGGCGAACGGCGTCGCCAGCAGGCGTTGGTCGTCGCCCAGGAGATGCAACCACTGCA
>NZ_JAKFCB010000144.1:0-4780 GCF_036676885.1 Aeromicrobium sp. | reverse complement strand
GTCTCGGCGATGGCGTCGCGGAGGAAGTCGAGCGACTCGACGAGCCCGCCCTTGCCCTCGATCTCGCCGAACAGCGCCCAGGCGGCCCGGGCGAGGTCGTCGGTGAGCTTCTCGACGGCGTGCGCGCCGCCGGCCGGGTCGACGACCGCGGCGACGTGCGACTCGCTGATCAGCAGGCTCGAGGTGTTGCGGGCGATGCGGCGGCTGAACGGCTCCGGCAGGCCCAGCGGCTCGTCGAACGGCAGGACCGTGACGGACGCCGCGCCCCCGACGCCGGCCGAGAGCGCCGCAACGGTGGTCCGGAGCATGTTCACGTACGGGTCGTACTTCGCCATCATCGGGCGGGACGTCACGGCGTGCTGCACCTGGCCGGCGGCAGCGGTGGTGACACCGCTGAGCTCGGCGACCCGGTTCCACAGCCGGCGGGCGGCGCGGAGCTTGGCGATCGTCGGGAACTGCTCATCGGTCGCGGCATACCGGAAGTCGATCAGCGCGGCGGCGTCGTCGACCTCAATGCCGGCGGCGACCAGAGCGCGGAGGTAGGTCACGCCGGCAGCGAGCGAGTAGGCGAGCTCCTGGACGTCGGAGGCGCCGGCGTCGTGCACCGCGGTCGCGTCGACCGTGACGGCGCGTACGCCGAGCGGCTGCGCCAACGCAGCGACCTCTCCGACGATGCCGAGGTCCGTGACGCCGTGGCCCCGGATCGTGGCGCCGAGCGGATCGGCGCCGAAGGACGTACCGGGCGCTGCGGTGACGGCCTTGTCGTCGAGCACGGCTGCCAGTGCGCGGGCCGCCTCGACGGGCTCAGCCGGTGCGTCCAGCACGACGGCTGCGAGGTCGAGGAAGACGGGTTCGAGGATCGTCGCCAGCGCGTCGACCGGGATCGCCCCGCCGCCGACCGAGAGCCACAGCGAGTTGACGCCGTTCTCGAGATCGGTGACGACGTCCTTCGCCGTGCGCTCGACGTCCGGATCGGCGAACCACGCGCGTACGTCCCAGCCGTCGAGCTCGCGGGCGGCCGCGCTGCCGCGGGTGAACGGCGCCTGACCCGGCAGGCCGCCGTCAGGCAGGTCCTGCGTCAGCGAGGGGGTGCCGAGCGGGGTGACGGTGATGCCGTCGAGGGTCGTGGTGGCGAGCTTCTGCCACACGTCGCTGTCGGGTGCGTCGTCAGCGAGCTTCCTGGCCTTGCGGAGCACCGCGGCGGTCGCCTGTTCCCACTCGTCCTGCGTGTGCTCGAGCCCCTTGGACAGGGGGACATCGACCGTTCCGTCTGAGGCCATAAGGGGCATCGTACGAACCGGTAGTGATACCGGCCACTCAATGTGACGTATGTGACGGGCCTGTTACGCGGTCGGCCGGTGCCCCCTGCGAGAATCGGGGAGTGAAGATTCCTGCCGAGATCCTGCCAGCGGACGGACGATTCGGGTCCGGCCCGTCGAAGGTACGCATCGAGGCGCTCGATGCATTGGCGGCAACCCGCGGCTCCCTCATGGGCACCTCGCACCGGCAGGCGCCCGTACGCAACCTCGTCGGCAGCCTGCGCGAAGGCCTCGCCGAGCTGTTCACGCTGCCTGACGGCTACGAGGTCGTGCTGGGCGTCGGCGGGTCGCACGCGTTCTTCGATGCTGCGATGTTCGGGCTCATCCGCGACCGCAGCCAGCACCTCGTGCACGGCGAGTTCACCCGCAAGTTCGCGACCGCGGTGCAGCGCGCGCCGTTCCTCGCGGCGCCCCACGTCCTGGAGAGCGAGTTCACGACGCATCCCGTGCCGGTCGCCGAGCCCGGCGTCGATGCGTACGCGTGGGCGCACAACGAGACCTCGACCGGCGTCATGGTGCCGGTCGAACGGGTGGCCGGCGCCGACGACGGTGCGCTCGTGCTGATCGACGCGACGTCCGGTGCAGGCGGTCTGCCACTCGACATCTCGCAGAGCGATGCCTACTACTTCGCGCCGCAGAAGACGTTCGCGTCCGACGGCGGGTTGTGGGTCGCGCTGATGTCGCCCGCGGCGATCGCACGTGCCGAGGAGATCAAGGCGAGCGGGCGGCACATCCCGGGATTCCTCGACCTGCCGATCGCGATCGACAACTCCCGCAAGAACCAGACCTACAACACGCCGGCGCTGGCGACGCTGTTCCTGATCGAGGACCAGGTGCGCTGGATGCTCGCGCAGGGCGGGCTCGACTGGGCGGTCAAACGTACGACGGACTCGTCGACGCGCCTCTACGAGTGGGCCGAGGAGTCGACGTACGCGACGCCGTTCGTCACCGATCCGGCGGACCGCTCGCTGGTCGTCGGGACGATCGACCTCGAGGGCGTCGACGCCACGGCGGTCACGGCCGCCCTGAGCGAGAACGGCATCGTCGATGTGGCGGGCTATCGCGGGCTCAACCGCAACCAGCTGCGCATCGCGATGTTCCCCGCGATCGAGCCCGACGACATCAGCAAGCTGACGCAATGCATCGACTGGGTCGCCGAACGGCTCTGACCCGAGCGGTGAGTTGGCGTCCAGCGGGCCCTTGAGGCGGTGAGCTGGCGTCCAGCGGGCCCTTGAGGCGGTGAGCTGGCGTCCAGCCCGAAGCGAGTCTTGGACGCCAAGTCACCGCCCAACGATCAGGTGAGCTCGACGCCCTGGCGGTGCAGCTCGCGGTGCTCCTCGTAGGTCGCCGCGTTGCGGTGCAGCGTGACGACCTCGTCCTCGGTCAGCTCGCGGCGCACCTTGCCGGGCACGCCGGCGACGAGTGAGCGCGGCGGGATGACGACGTCCTCGGCGATCAGTGCGCCCGCGGCGATCAGCGACTCGCTGCCGATGACCGCCCCGTTCATGATGATCGCGCCCATGCCGACCAGCACGTGGTCGCCGATCGTGGCGCCGTGGATCACCGCGCCGTGCCCGACCGACACGCCCTCGCCGAGGAACGCCGGCTTGCCCTTGTCGACGTGGAACGCGCAGTTGTCCTGCACGTTCGAGCGCGCGCCGATCGTGATCGGCTCGTTGTCGGCGCGCAGGACCGCGCCGTACCAGATGCTGGCGCCGTCCTCGATCACGACGGACCCGGCGAGGGTCGCATTGGGTGCGACCCACGCCGTGTCCGCCACGCGTGGGGTCTTGTCTCCGAGTGCGATGAGCATGCGCTCAACGTACCGAAGGCAGCAGAGTCAGCTGACCCAGCGGGTGATCGGGTCGATCGCGAAGTAGACCACGAACAGCACGCCGATCAGCCACATCAGCGGGTGGATCGCGGCGACCTTGCCCTTGACCAGCTTGATCACGACGTACGCGACGAAGCCCGCACCGATCCCGGCCGTGATCGAGTACGTGAACGGCATGACGACGATCGTGAGGAACGCCGGGATCGCGATCTCGGAGTCGTCCCACGCGATGTCCTTGACCTGGCTCATCATCAAGAACCCGACGAGCACGAGCGCCGGGACGGCCGCCTCGTTGGGGATGTGCTCGACCAGCGGCACCGCCAGCGTCGACAGCAGGAACAGCACGCCGGTGACGACCGACGCGAGTCCCGTACGCGCACCGTCACCGACCCCTGAGGCCGACTCGATGTACGACGTGTTGCTCGAGACACCGGCCGCGCCACCCGCCGCGGCGGCGATCGAGTCGACGACCAGGATCTTCTGCGCGCCCGCCGGCGTGCCGTCCGCATCGTTGAGTCCGGCCTCGGCGCCGATCGCCGTCATGGTGCCCATCGTGTCGAAGAAGTCCGCCAGCAGGAGCGTGAAGACCAGCAGCGCGGCGGTGATGACGCCGGCACGCTCGAACCCGTTGAACAGGTTGAAGTCGCCGAGCAGCGAGAAGTCGGGCTTGGCGAACACCTTCTCCGGCCATTCCGGGCTGTTGAGGTTCCAGCCCTTCGACGTCGGGTCGCCGCCGCTGGCCGGCACGTCGGCGATCGCCTGGACGATGCCGGCGATGATCGTCGTGGCGATGATGCCGATCAGGATCGCGCCGGGAACGCCGCGCGCGTGGAGCGCGATCATCAGCAGCAGGCCGATGATGAACACGAGCACGGGCCAGCCGGAGAGGCTTCCGCCGATGCCGAGCTGCACCGGTGGTGCGCCGAACCCGGTCGTACGCACGAAGCCCGCGTCGACGAGCCCGATGAACGTGATGAACAGGCCGATGCCCACGGCGATCGCGGTCTTGAGCTGGCGCGGCACGGCGTCGAAGACCGCTTTTCGGAAGCCGGTCAGCACGAGCGCGAGGATGATCAGGCCCTCGAGCACGACGAGCCCCATCGCATCCGCCCACGTCATCTCCGACGCGACCGAGAAGGCCACGAACGCATTCAGGCCGAGTCCCGTTGCCAGTGCGAGCGGGAAGTTCGCGACGACACCCATGAGGATCGTCAGCAGGCCCGCCACCAGTGCGGTCACCGCGGCGATCGTCGCGAAGCCCGCGCCCTTCTCGGTGCCGCCCCCGAGGAAGTTGCCGTCCACGTCCGGCACCCCGGCGAGGATGATCGGGTTGAGCACGATGATGTAGGCCATCGTCAGGAATGTCACGACACCGCCGCGCACCTCCCGGCCGATCGAGGACCCGCGCTGGCTGATCTTGAAGTACTGCTCGAGCGTGCTGGTCATGACACTCCTGGTCGAAGAGACACTCGGTCGCAAGGGAGCATGCCAGACCCCGTCGGACGCCTGGGAATCAGGTGCGGCGACTCGCCGCGGAGGCGATCGCCGCGACCAGCGCGACACCGCCGACGACCCAGAGCCAGATGCTGCCCGCGAAGCCGCTGCCGGCCCGGTTCGCATCCTTCGT
>NZ_JAKFCB010000143.1:0-3188 GCF_036676885.1 Aeromicrobium sp. | reverse complement strand
GTGGTGCCGGCCGTCGCCGAGGGCGTGGTCGATCGCGGTGAGCCGGCTCATGTAGTGGCCGACGCTGTACTCCGCGGTCATGCCGATGCCGCCGTGCAGCTGGATCGCCTCCTGGCCGATGTGCCGGCCGGCCTTGCTGACCTGCAGCTTGGCCCGTGAGGCCGCCTCGACGACCTCGGCCGCTTGCGTTGAGCCTGTCGAAGCGTCGAGCAGCACCAGCGTGGCCCACGTGACAGTGCTGCGGGCGAGCTCCAGCGAGACGTACATGTCGGCCGCCCGGAAGGTCAGCGCCTGGAACGTCATGAGCGGCACGCCGAACTGCTTGCGCGTCTTGAGGTAGTCCGTCGTCGTACGCAGCGCGGTGTCCATCGCGCCGAGCGCCTCGTGCCCGTACGCGATCTGGGCCCGGGCCACGGTCGCCGCGATGGCGTCGGACTGATCGGCGCCGGCCTCGCCCAGCGGCGTGGCCGGGGTGTTGTCGAACACCACCTGAGCGGCGCGGCCACCGTCGAACGTGGCGTAGCCCGTACGCGTGAGGCCGTCGGCGTCTGGCTGCACGAGGAAGAGTCCCGTCCCGCCCTCGACCGCGGCGCTGACGACGAGCAGGTCGGCGCGGGCGCCACCCAGCACGGGCTCCTTGACCCCGCTGAGCGTCCATGCGTCACCCGTGCTCGACGCCTTGACGCCGGTGGCTGCGAGCTCGTAGCGGGAGGTGGGCTCGGTGTGGGCGAAGGCCGGCACGAGACCGCCCTCGGCCAGCGCTCCCAGGACCTCGGCGCGCTGCTCGGCCGTGCCCGCGGCGGCGACCAGGCCACCCGCCAGCACGACGGCCTCGACGAACGGCTCGGGCGCGATGACCCGCCCGATCTCCTCGGCGACGATCGAGACCTCGGCGGGGCCGGCGCCCATGCCGCCGTCCTCCTCGGCGAAGGGCAGCCCGAGGACGCCCATCTCGGCGAGGCGCTGCCAGGTCTTCTCGTCCCAGCCCGGGTCCTGCTTCGTCACGGCACGCCGCGTCTCGGAGGTGTCGTACGCCTTGGCCAGCAGGGCGCGTACCGCGTCGCGCAGGGCCTCTTGCTCGGAGTCCAGTTGGAAGTCCATGTCAGCCCTTCAGTCCCAGGATCGTGCCGGCGATGATCTGTCGTTGCACCTCGTTGGAGCCGCCGTAGATCGACGCCTTGCGGAAGTTGAGGTAGTTGGGCGTCGTGACCCGTGCCAGGTCGGGCACGTCCGAGCCCTCGCCGGCTCCGGACGCCAGCGCGAGCGGGCCGGCCAGGTCGACGAACAGCTCCGTGACGGCCTGCTGCAGCTCGGTGCCGCGCAGCTTGAGCACCGACGACGCCGGGTGCGGCTTGCCGTCGGCGGAGTTGGCGACGACGCGCAGGGCCGTCAGCTCGAGCGCGAGGATCTCGTTCTCGAGGTCGGCGATCTGCGCCGCGACCAGCGGGTCGTCGAGCAGCGACGTGCCGCCCGGTCCGGCTGTCCTGGCGTACTCCTTGGCCTGCGACAGCGTGCGCTTGGTCGAGCCGACCGGGGCGACGCCGACGCGCTCGTTGCCGAGCAGGAACTTGGCGTAGTCCCAACCCTTGTTCTCCTCGCCGACGAGGTTCTCGACGGGTACGCGTACGTTCTCGAACCACACCTCGTTGACCTCGTGGCCGCCGTCGATGAGCTCGATCGGCCGAACCTCGAGGCCGGGCGACCGCATGTCGATCAGGAGGAACGAGATGCCGGCCTGCTTCTTGACGGTCGGGTCGGTGCGGACCAGCGTGAAGATCCAGTCGCCGTGCTGGCCGAGCGTGGTCCACGTCTTCTGGCCGTTGACGATGTAGTCGTCGCCGTCGCGCACCGCGGTCGTACGCAGTGAGGCGAGGTCGGATCCGGCGTCAGGCTCGGAGAATCCCTGCGACCACCAGATGTCGAGGTTGGCGGTCTTGGGCAGGAAGCGTTCCTTGAGCTCCTGCGAGCCGAACGCGGCGATGACCGGGCCGACCATCGAGGCGTTGAACGGCAGCGGCGGGGGCACGCACGCGAGCTGCATCTCCTCGTGCCAGATGTGCCGCTGCAGCGGGGTCCAGTCCTTGCCGCCCCACTCGACGGGCCAGTTGGGCACGGCGATCCCGGCGGCGTTCATGGCCTGCACCGACTCGACGACCTGCTCCTTGCTGAGCTCGCGTCGGGCGGCGACCGTGTCGCGGATGTGCTGCGGGATCTTCGTCGTGAAGAAGGTGTGCATCTCCTCGCGGAAGGCTGCGTCCTCGTCAGACAGCTGAAGTTTCATGTACGACTCCTCGGCGATCGCGCCACGCGGCGCACCGTGAGTCTAGTGTTTTTTCGAACTTTATTCACATCGAGTGCATGTTTCCCTTCTTGGCCGCCTTGCGGACGGTTCTGGCCCGGAGCGGTCCGACGAGCCGCGGACCGGCCAGTCGCTGCTCGAGTCGCCGCGCCTCGCGCCGCAGCGGCTGTGCGACGTACTCGCCGAGGATGACGCCGGCGGCCAGCGAGATCGCGATCGCGGCGGCGCTGATCATCTGCAGGATCCCGGTGTAGTCGTCCGCGCCGAGCAGGGAGAGTCCGCGATAGATCGAGAGGCCGGGGAGCAGGGGCACGATGCCGGACACCACGATCACGAGCGGCGGCACCTGCGCCCAGCCCGCGACGGTGTAGCTGACGAACCCGATGAAGATCGCGGCGATCGCCGCCGGCCAGGCCCGGCCGAGGTCGTTCTCGGCGAGGATGAAGTAGATCCCCGATGCCGCTCCCGCAATGGCGGCGGTGGGGAGCAGGACGCGGCCCGGCGCGTATGCCGCGAAGGCGAAGGCCCCGGCACTCAGCGCACCACCGGCGACCACGAGGGGGAAGTGCGAGAGGCCGGAGACGGCCGGGTCGAGGGCGATGTCGACGCCCAGCAGCCGGCCGACGGTGAGCCCGCCGCTGACCCCGGAGATCACGCCGGCCGTCGAGATCATGACCTCGAGGATGCGGGCGCCGGCCGTGATGTAGAACTCGGTCAATGCGTCCTGGATCGCGCCGATGAAGCCGAGCCCGGCGAGCAGCATGACGATGCTGGCGGTGATGACGAGCGAGGGATCCGTCGAGATGTGCGCGGCTGACGCCCCGACCGCGAGCAGCGAGGCGAACAGCCCGCCGGCGACCTGCGCGTAGAAGAACGGCAGCCGGAGCCG
>NZ_JAKFCB010000142.1:0-7357 GCF_036676885.1 Aeromicrobium sp. | reverse complement strand
GCCGCCGAGGTGGTCGCGGTGATCCCGCGCTATCTGCCGCGTTGGTCGTGGTGGGTCCTGCGGGTCCCGGTCCTGCGCGAGCTGGTGACCTGGAACCTCGCGATCGTCCTGAGGAAGAGATGACCGACGAGCCCATCGAGCTCGAGGCGGCCGAGCCGGCCTCGACCGGCATCTGGCGCTTCCGGCTGGTGGCCTGCTGCTTCGCACTGGTGGCCATCGCCTTCGCGCAAGCGCCGGGCAACATCGTGACCGACACCAAGCTCGACCTGAGCGTCGACCCGCTCGGCTTCATGGGTCGCGCCCTGACCCTGTGGGACCCGCAGGGCGCCTTCGGTCAGGTGCAGAACCAGGCGTACGGCTACCTGTTCCCTATGGGCCCGATCTTCGCCCTGGGGCACCTGGCCGACGTGTCACCGTGGGTCACCCAACGACTGTGGTGGTCCCTGCTGCTCGTCGTCGCCTTCCTCGGCACTGTCGTCCTGCTGGGGGCGATGCGGATCGGCAACCACTGGACCCGGATCCTGGCCGGCTTCGCGTTCGCGCTGTCACCGCGCATGCTCACGGTGGTCGGCGCCTCGTCGGTCGAGATGTGGCCGTCGGCACTCGCTCCGTGGGTGCTGGTGCCGCTCGTGATCGGGATGGACCGGGGAGACCCACGACGACAGGCGGCGCTGAGCGCGTTGGTCGTCGCGCTGGTCGGAGGAGTCAACGCGGCGGCGACGTTCGCCGTGATTCCCCTCGCGGCGTGGTGGATCTGGTGCGCGCCGCGCAGCAGACGCCGTCGCACCATGATGCTCTGGTGGCCGCCCTTGGTGCTGGTGGGGACGTTGTGGTGGCTCCTCCCGCTGCTGCTGCTCGGCCGCTACAGCCCGCCGTTCCTCGACTACATCGAGGCGGCGTCGAACACCACGTTTGCGTCGACCGCGCTCGACGCCCTGCGCGGCACGACGAACTGGGTGGCGTACATCGACACCAACTCCGACGCCGGCCGCCTGCTCATCACGGAGCCGTTGCTGATCCTCAACGGCGGGCTCGTCGTGGTGCTGGGCATCGTCGGTCTGTCGCGGCGTGACCTGCCGTGGCGCGGCTTCCTGGTCACGGGCCTCTTGACGGGGCTCGTGCTGGTGACGCTGGGTCACGTCGGCTCGACCTCGGGCCTTGGCTCCGAAGCCTTCCGTGACCTGCTGGACGGTCCGCTCGCGCCCCTGCGCAACACGCACAAGTTCGACGTCGTCCTGCGGTTGCCGCTGGTCATCGGCCTGTGCCATGCCGTCACGAGGCTGACCCAGGGACGTGTCGTCGACGAAGCCGGACGGCGCCGGCCCGATCCGCTCGCGATCGGGGTGGGGCTGCTTGCCTGCACCGCGGTTCTCGGGGCCGCTGTCCCCGCCTGGACGGGACACCTGGCACCGCGCGGGAGCTTCCAGTCGGTGCCGCAGTACTGGGCCGACACGGGCGAGTGGATCGGCGATCACGCCAAGGGCACGACGCTTGTCACACCGGCGACGTCGTTCGGCACGTACGCCTGGGGACGTGCCGGCGACGAGCCGCTCCAGCCCTTGTCGACGGGGCCGTGGGCGGTCCGCAACGTCATCCCCCTCGCGCCCGGCGGCAACATCGAGATGCTCGACACGATCTCGAAGGCGCTGGCCACAGGGGAGGGAACGCGCGGCCTTGCCGACTTCCTGCGGCGAGCCGACATCGGCACCGTCGTGGTGCGCAGCGACATCGATCGCAGAGGCGGCGTCGTCTCGCCGGAGCTGGTGCGGGCGACGCTCGCCTCGACCCCCGGCATGCGACGGGTCGCGACGTTCGGCCCGAGGATCGGTGGCGGCCCGGACGTGCTGAGCCCTGCCGGCGACCGGGTCTTCATCGACGAGGGCTGGCGCGCGGATCGGCATGCCGTCGAGGTGTTCTCGTTCGAGGGGCCATGGCGTGATCGTCGCGTCACGGTCGACGGCCGGTTGGATGCCTTGATCGGCGGGTCAGGGTCGCTCCTGTCGCTCGACGAGCTGGGCGTCACGAGCGGTGGTTCCACGGTCATGGCGAAGGACGTCGCCGGCAAGCCACCGAGCGGCACGATCCTGACGGACGGCAACCGGCGACAGGAGGCGTCGTTCGGGGCGGTGCAGCGCAACCGTTCGGCCTCGCTGACCCCGCAGGAGCCCTACCGCGCCGAGCGACGGGTTCACCGGTACGACCAGGAGGCGCTCGAGCGCTGGACCACGACCCCCGACCTGCGCGGCGCCCGCTCGCTGAACGCCTCGTCCTCGCAGTCCGACATCGGCGCCCTGCCGCGCACCGACCCGTCGGCGCAGCCCTGGGCCGCCTTCGATGGCGACCCCGGCACCGCCTGGCGGCCGGACCTCGCCCATTCGGATCGGCGTTCGTGGCTGCGGCTGCGGCTGGACCGGCCCACCTCGATCGGCACGGCCACGATCGCGCTGGATCTGCCCGCCAGCGAGACCCGCCGGATCACCGTCTCGACGGACTCAGGTGACCGAGCCGTGACCGTGCATGGCAGCGCGCCGGTGTCGGTCCCGATCGGCCGCGTGGATCGCGTCGAGATCTCGGCCCGCTCCACGTTGTTGCGACCCGTCGCGATCAGCGAGGTCGAGCTGCCCGGCGTGGCGCTCTCACGGCCGCTCGTCATGCCGACGATTCCCCAGGGGTGGGCCGCACCCCACGCGATCTTGATGCAGGGAGCTGAAGGCCGGACCTCGGGCTGCCTCGACGTCGGGGGCGCAATCCGGTGCTCCGACTCGCACACCGAGCGGGTCGAGGACGACCGCGATCTCGACCGCGAGCTGACGATTCCGGCCCGCCGTGACTACGACGTACGGATGCGGGTTGCGCCGCGAGGCGGTGCTGCGATCGATGAACTGCTGCAGGAGGGACGCCTGGTCACCGTCACGACGAGCTCACAACAGACCGACTCGCCGATTGCCGGCGCGATCGCAGCCGCCGACGGCAGCCTGAGGACGGGTTGGGTCGCAGAGGCCGACGACACCGACCCGACCATCAGCATGCGCTGGGTGAAGCCCGAGAAGGTCGACACGCTGCGGCTCCGTACTGCCGTCTCGCTCGCGGCATCGCCGGTGTCGTCCGTGGTCGTGGCGTTCTCCGACGGCTCACGGCAGAGCGCGCAGGTGGACGAGGACGGCGTCGTGCGGCTGCGACCCGTCGAGGCGACATCCGTGGAGGTTCACCTCTCGGCCGACGAGCGGGTCTCCTCGTTGGGGTACGACGGCGGCGGCACGCCCTTGCCGGTGGGCGTCAGTGAGTTCCGGGTCGACGGAGTCGGCGGGCTGCCGGTCGTCCTCAGTGACGTCGAGCGCACGCACCCGTGTGGCAGCGGCCCGACGCTCGTCGTCGACGGTGTGCCGCGACGCACGCAGCTGGTCGCCTCTCCCGCGGCGCTCCACCGTGGCGAGACCACGGAGGTCACGTGGTGCGGAACCGGCGAGGTGGAGCTGACGGCAGGCAAGCACCGCATCACGACGCTCGGCACGTCGACGATCCGTCCGGTCGACATCCTGCTCAGCGTCCCGGACGACCGCCCGTCCGGCGTGGAAGGGGTCGTCTCCACGGGCCACAACGAGAACACCGGGTGGTCCGCGACGACGCCTTCCGGTGAGGCGTCCCCTGTCGTCCTCGACGGCTGGCAACAGGGCTGGCAGGTCGAGGACGTGTCGGATGCGGCGGACCTGTCGGAGACCTATGAGCCCGGCACTGCCTACCGGATCATGCTGGGCATCGGCGCGTTGCTGTTCGCGTGCTTGGTGGGGTTCTGCCTCATTCCCGGTCGCGACGGTCGACGGTGGGCGTCAGTCGGAGCCCACCGCGGGGCGCGGTCCGGGTTCCTGACGACGGCTGCTGTCGGCGTCGCCGTCCTGGTGGCCGGGCTGCCTGGCCTGGCTGCGTCGGTGGCCACGGTCGTGCTCGTCGCGGCCCTTCGGCGCTGGCCGGTCGCCGCCGCGGGTCTCGGCGCAGGTGCGGTCGGCGCCGGCGTGATGTTCGCGGTGGCTGAGCCGTGGGCCGGCCTCGACAGCTGGAGCGGCGCTCGTGCGCTGCCTCAGCTGCTCGTCCTGGCGGGCGTCTCGGCCGTGGCCGCCGCAGGCTTGCGACGGCCGAGGTTCTTGAGCCGCAGGAAGGGAAGTTCGACCACCCGATAGAGCACCTCGGAGATGGCGAGGCTCACCGCGAGGACAGCTCCGAGCACGAGCCACATGTTCTCGGAGAACGGTGTGAGGTCGAGGCGGTCGAACATGACCGCGATGACGATGACGTGGCAGCAGAACAGGCTGTAGGAGATGTGGCCCAGATGGCGGAGTGCAGGGTGCGCCATGATCCGGGCGTACACCGTCGAGGGGTTGCCGAAGATGCTCGGCAGCACGACCGCGGCGGCGACGATGCCGAACAGGATCGCGCGGCAGACGAGCTGCGTGGACGTACGCCCGACGAGGGTGACCGGGCCCACGATCGGGGTGCTGGCGACGAACATGACCGCAGCCGCGATGACCCAGCAGGTCCACGGGGCGGCCGCGGCGGTGCGGCACCAGCGGGTGGCCGCGAGCTCCTGGCCGGGGACTGCGTGGCGCCGGTCGACGTCGAGCACGGCGAAGCCGATCCCGATCGAGAACCAGCCGAGGTAGCCGGGAAGTGCCTGGGTGACCCAGCCTCCCCATGGCGCGAGCGGTCCTGCTGCGAGCGCGACCCAGACGAGCGACCCGAGGGCGATCACGCCCAGGACGGCGAGCACGCGACCCGGGCGCCACTCGCGGCCGGCGACGAGCCGGACGAGCACGGCCATCAGCAGCGGCAGGGTGATGTAGAACGCGACCTCGGTGGCCAGGCTCCACATCTGGCTCAGTCCTTCGAGCGGCAGACCGTCCTTGTAGATGTCGATCAGGAGGAGCGAATCGATCGCGCGGGGCAATGACGTGCCGGCGTTCTGGGGGACCAGGAGCACCGCGGCGACGACCGCGACCCAGTAGACCGGCAGGATGCGCAGGACCCGCTTGAAGGCGTAGCGACCGGCCGAGTCGCGTCGCGCGCCGGTGCGCAGCTGGCGCAACCACGGGTAGGACAGGAGGAATCCTGACAGGACGAAGAACAGTGCCACGCCCACCTCGAGGCGCTGGGTCATCGCCCCGAGCAGCCCGTGACTGTAGAACCCGGTCCAAAAGCCCACGTGCGTCATGACGACCCAGACCGCCGCGACCGCGCGGATCGTGTCGAGGCCGGGAAAAGTCGGCGCGGTCGGCGGGATCTGATCGGTCGCGCTCGGGCCGGTCACGTGATCCACCTGATGGGGCCTGCGCGCACGATGTCGACGCACAGCTCCGTGCCAGGCGTCTTCGACCGCAGCGTCAGCGTGCTGTACGCGCCGTCAGTCAGGAAGAAGTACGTGTGAGGGCCGGGCGCAACCTCGAGATCTGCGACCTCGCGCCCGTCGGCCGTGACCTCGACCAGGCCGGCGCCCGAGGCGACGTAGTTGATGCTGGTCCACGGGAACGTGTCCATCCGGTCGCGATCGAGCGTGATGGCCGCCTCGGTCGGGCCGACGCGCACCCCGCACCCCGGAATCGCGTCAAGACGCGTTTCAGCACCGCCATTGACGATCGCCTGCCGGCTCCTGCCGGACTCGTCGAGGATGCGCAGGTCGTTGCCCGCCTGCGTCGTCTGCACCAGGTCACCGTATGGCGCCAGAAGGTGCGATGGCAGATTGCTCGGATAGTGCAGCGACAGCTGCACGAGGTCAGGCACTTCGACATCGGCGATCGGCGACGGATCGGCACGGAGGGTCGAGACCGCGTTGCTGACGAAAGCGCGGGCGACGAAGTCGTCGTGCCACGGCGCGGCATAGCGGGCAGTGCTCACGAGGCTTCCGGCCACGACCACCACCGCAGCAGTACCCAGGAGCCGGCGCGGCCAGCGCCCGAGATCCGCCGGACCCGGCAGCTGGCGCCGGAACGCGGGGGCACCGTCGATCAGGAGCGGCATGGTCGCAAGACCAATGGCAAGTGCCGTGACCGGCAGCGCGTCGGCGAGGTAGCGCGAGACGAGGCCGGCGCTCGCGCCGACCTGCAGGCCACGACCGAAGACCAGAGCCACAAAGGTGACGGTGAGCTGTGCGACCAGGATCGCCACAGCGGCCCCGGCCGGTCCGGGGTTGCGGCGGACCAGCCAGGCCGCGGCGCCGACCACCACGATCGTGGCGGCGATCTCGAGCCCGGCTGGTGCGGCGGCGAGCGCGACCGGATCGGCGAACACGTCCCATCGCCAGGGGCCACCAAGCAGGGAGGGGGCCCACGAACCCGTGATGAGGTTGCGCAGGAGCTCGAGCGCCGGCGAATCGCCGCTCGCCTCGACGGGCGCGGGCGTCGTACGGGCGTACACGACGAGGTAGCCGACCCCGATCGCGATCGGCGGCACCGTGAGGAGCAGGTGCTGGCGCACGAGATCATAAGGTCGTCGCCACCAGGCACCCTGGGTCAGGAACAGCGCGATCAGGAGCGTGACCGGGACCGCCATCGCGAGACCGCGAGGCCCGGCGAGCACTGCCAGGGTGATCGCACCGGCCGCGCCGAGCACCCAGCGCGGACGACGTTCGCGTGCCCAGAGGACAACGCAGGTCACGAGCAGAAAGAACGCGATCTGCATCGGCAGTGCATTGAGCGAGGCGGACCACCACATCCCCGCCTCCACGCCCATGGGAGAGATCAGGAACAGGCCCAGGGGAACCAGGATGCCCCAGCGGTCCCCGAACAGGGTCCGCAGCATCAGCAGGCACGTCAGCGCCGCGAAGAGCTGCAGCGTGAGGGTGATCGACGCGGCGGCGAACCACGAATAGCCGTTCGCCTGGGCGACGACCCAGGAGATCGCGCGGCCCAACGGCATCAGCTGGCTGTCGTGGGGAGTGAACAGGAAATCCACCGACAGCCCTTGGGTGTGCGCCTCCTCGATGAAACGGAAGTCGTCGCTGTAGAACCACGCCGGCAGCACGACCCACGCCTTGAGACCCAGGCTCGCAACGACCATGGCGCAGGCCGTCAGGCGTACCCGCTGCGCCACCGACAGGTGCGCGGGGACGATTGCCCGGACGGGCGACAAGGCAGGGGCACTCACAACCGTCGATCCTGCCATTCGCGGGGGTCACCGGAGCAGGGAGTACCGGTCACAAACGTCGTCAAACGTCGCGTACTGACCGTAACCCGAGTTGACCCCCTGGGGTGTTACGGTCAAGCGTTCATAACCGTGGAGGGAGCCCACAGTGAGTAAGAAATTGGGGACAGTCGCGCTGTTCCTGGGCGCGTTTTTGCTGGCATTGGCCGCATTGTCCAAGTTCTACATG
>NZ_JAKFCB010000141.1:0-7991 GCF_036676885.1 Aeromicrobium sp. | reverse complement strand
AGCGTGTCGTCGCCGCCACGGCCGACGTTGGTGCCGGGGTGGAAGTGCGTGCCACGCTGGCGGACGATGATCTCGCCGGCGTTGACGAGCTGACCGCCGAAGCGCTTGACGCCGAGGCGCTGTGAGTTGGAGTCGCGGCCGTTCTTGGTGGAGGCTGCGCCCTTTTTGTGTGCCATGTGCTCAGTCCCCTACTTCTTGATCCCGGTGATCTTCACCTGGGTGTACTTCTGACGGTGACCCTGACGCTTCTTGTAGCCGGTCTTGTTCTTGTACTTCTGGATCACGATCTTGGGACCCTTGGAGAGGCCCAGGACCTCGGCGGTCACCGTGATCTTGGCGAGCGAGTCAGCGTCGGCCGTGACGGTCTCGCCGTCGACGAACAGCACCGCGGGAAGGGACAGCGTCTCGCCCTCGGCCTGTGCGACCTTGTCGATCTGGATGACGTCGCCGACGGCTACCTTCTGCTGGTTGCCGCCACTGCGGACGATTGCGTACACCACGGGATTCCTCACTCGTTTCAACTCTGGGGGCACGGCCGCTCGAGGAACGGGACGCGCGAGAACGGTACGCAGAGCGCACCGAAGGACTAGTTTACGGAGCCTGACCCTCGCTGGTCAAAACGGGGCTGTCCCCGACCTGACCTGAAGGCTCAGAAGTCGTGCTGCCGGCCGGTGCCGAAGCCTGTTCCACCGAGGGCGGAGGGCCTGCCGGCTTGGATGCCGAGCCACGCTTGCGCGCGACCTTCTTGGCCGGGGCCGCAGGCTCGACCACGGGCGCGGACTCGCCCGTCGTTGCCTCGGCGGGTGCGGCGTCGACAGCGCTGCTGTCGGTGTTCTTGGCGTCCGGCGCAGTGCCGGCGTCGTTGTTCTTCGACTCGTTCTTGCCGGCGTCGTTCTTGCTCGACTCGTTCTTGCCGGCGTCGTTGCCGCCACCCTTGGCGTTGCCGCCCTGGTTGCCGTTGGCGTTGGTGCGGCCGCCACCGCCACCGCCACCGCCGCCGCGACCGCCGCGGCCACCACGACGCTGCTCGTCCTTCTTGGGCTCGACCGGGGCCTCCTGGATCAGGATGCCGCGACCGTTGCAGTGCTCACACTCGTGGCTGAACGACTCGAGCAGCCCCGTGCCGATGCGCTTGCGGGTCATCTGGACCAGGCCGAGGGATGTGACCTCGGCGACCTGGTGACGTGTGCGGTCACGGCCGAGGCACTCGACGAGCCGGCGGAGCACGAGATCGCGGTTGCTCTCGAGCACCATGTCGATGAAGTCGACGACGATGATGCCGCCGATGTCGCGCAGCCGGAGCTGGCGGACGACCTCCTCGGCGGCCTCGAGGTTGTTCTTGGTGACGGTCTCCTCGAGGTTGCCCCCGGAGCCGGTGTACTTGCCGGTGTTGACGTCGACGACCGTCATGGCTTCCGTGCGGTCGATCACCAAGGATCCGCCGGACGGCAGGAACACCTTGCGATCGAGCGCCTTGTGGATCTGCTCGTCGAGCCGGTACGCCGTGAAGGCGTCCTGGCCGTCCGGGTTCTCCCAGCGCTTGACCCGCTCGGCGAGGTCGGGAGCCACGTGGTCGATGTAGCCCTTGATCATGTCCCAGGCGTCGTCGCCTTCGACGACGAGACCCTGGAAGTCCTCGTTGAAGAGGTCCCGCACGACCTTGATCATGAGGTCGGGCTCGGAATAGAGCAGGTCGGGCGACTTGCCGGCCTCGACCTTGCGCTGGATGTCCTCCCAGCGCGCGGTGAGTGCCGTGACGTCGCGGGTCAGCTGCTCCTCGGTCGCTCCTTCGGCGGCGGTGCGCACGATGACGCCCGTGTCGTCCGGGAGGACCTCCTTGAGGAGCGTCTTGAGGCGCGCGCGCTCGTTCTCGGGCAGCTTGCGGGAGATCCCGCTGGTCTGGCCGCCGGGCACGAGGACCAGGAAGCGTCCGGGCAGGCTGACCTGGCTGGTCAGGCGGGCGCCCTTCTGGCCGATCGGGTCCTTGGTGACCTGTACGAGGATCGTCTGGCCGGGCTTGAGCGCGTCCTCGATCTTGCGCTGCTTGCCGTTGCCGAGCGTGGTCCAGTCGACCTCGCCGGCGTAGAGCACGGCATTGCGGCCTGCGCCGATGTCGACGAATGCGGCTTCCATGCTCGGCAGGACGTTCTGGACCTTGCCGAGGTAGACATTGCCGATGATCGAGATCTGCGACTCGCGGGCGACGTAGTGCTCGACGAGCACGTTGTCCTCGATCACCGCGATCTGGGTGTAGTCGTCGCGCTGACGGACGACCATCTCGCGCTTGACCGACTCGCGGCGGGCGAGGAACTCGGCCTCGGAGACGATCGGGGCGCGGCGGCGTCCGGCCTCGCGGCCCTCGCGGCGGCGCTGCTTCTTGGCCTCGAGGCGGGTCGAACCGGCAACGCCGGTGATCTCGTCCTCGGCCGTGCGTCCATTGCGCACGCGGACGACGGTGTTCTCGGGGTCGTCGGGCGACACGTCGGCGCCTTCGCCCGCACGTGCCCGGCGACGGCGTCGACGGGTGCCGCCGTTGCCGTCGTCCTCGGAGTCGTCGTCGCCCTCGTTGTCGTTGTCGGTCGAGGACTCGTCGCCGTCGTTGTCGCCCTTGCGGCGACGGCGGCCTCCACGGCTGCGGCGGCGGCGCTTGGGTGCGTCGGGATCGTCGTCGTCCTCGTCGTCCGAGTCGTTGTCGGAATCGGCCTGGACGGGCCTGGGCCGCGCAGGGGCGACGCCCGGCTCAGGCGCCTTGAACATCGCGGCAGTCGCGGAGACCGGTGCGGCTTCCTCCGCTGCGTCCGCATCGTCCTCGGCGGTCTTCTTGGCGGCGCTCTTCTTCGCCGTGGAGGCACCTCCCGCGCTCTTGCGCGGGGGGTTCTTGGCCGGCGCGTCCACCTGGTCCGCGGAGTCCGGCGTGTCGTCGTTGGCATCCGGCTCGTCCTTGGCCGGCTTCCTGGTGGCGCTCTTCTTGGCCTTCGGCTCGGCCGGAGCCTCGTCCTTGGGCGGCGCCTCGGCCTTGGGCGGCGCGACGGGTGCGGAGAAGCTGACTGCGGCGGGCGGTCCAGCGGGACGGCCAGCGGCTCGGCGTCGTGCGGGCGGTGTTTCTGTGGTGGATTCAGCAGGTGTTTCGTTGTCGTCGAGCATGTGCTCTCCTTCGCCCGAGGCCGATCGAGATCGGCCTGGGCACGTCTGCGGCCCGGCAAGCGGGCCTTAAGCCTTCGGTCAACCCCAGCGCCACGCGCCGGGGAGTTGACGGCGAACTTCGGTCTGTCACATCAGCTCCCACATTCACCGCCGCGGTCGGCACCCGTCAGGATGCGTCGCGGTCGAAGGCAAATGGATCGCCCACCGTGCCGGTCTCTGTGTCCAGAGGGCCCTGGGCCAAGCGAGTCGCGATGGGCGTCTGCTCGAGCTCGAGGCCGCCGCTGGATCGGAGTCCGGCGAGAACGTCGTCCGGTCGTATCGACGGTGTGTCATGTCGTACAACCACAGCCAGTATCGCACATGGGCCTGTGCGGCTCTCGTCGGAACGCGCGGACAGGGCCAGCACGGCGTCGCGACAGTCGAGCGTACGGAGGCCCCGCTTCATCATCCGTTCGATCAGCACCTCGTCGGTCGCCAGGAAGGCATCGACCGCCGATTGAGCGTGTTCCGGGGCGACTCCCGGCAGGGCGATCTCCCAGGAGCTTGCCTCCAGGCGGTCCGCCAGCGACCCCGGTTTCGCCTCGACGACGTCGACGATGTCGAGGCCGTCGGGCAGCGCGGCATCGAGCGAAGCGCGTACGTCGTCCGGCTCGCAGCGCCGTGTCATGCCGATCTCGAGGTACTCCGCCTCGCTCGCGGCCCCCGTCGGCGACGCGTTGGCGTAAGAGATCTTGGGGTGCGGTGTGAAGCCGGACGAGAAGCCGATCGGGATGCCGGCACGTCGTACGGCCCGCTCGAAGGCGCGGGCGAAGTCACGGTGGCTCGTGAACCGCAGACGTCCGCGCTTGGCGTACCGGATGCGCAGCTTCTGCACGATCGGCAGCTGCGGGTTGGGGGCTTCGGGGTTGGGCGTCCCCTCGAGGGTTGTCACCTGACGAGGCTACCCGCGCAGCGGCCAGGGCTCGCAGGGCAGGATGGTGCGTTGTGAGCCCCCACCCGCCTTCGCCGACCGTCGGCGGTCGCCTGCTGGTCGGCGCCGCCATCGTCCTGCTGGCGCTCAACCTGCGATCCGCGGTGGGAAGCCTGGGCGTCGTGCTCGGCCCGGTCCGCGAGGACCTGGGCATGTCGGCCCCGGTCGCAGGGATCGTCACGGCGGTCCCTGTCGTCTGCTTCGCCGTCTTCGGCGTCGGTGCGCACGGTGTCGTCAAGGGGCTCGGCCTCCACCGCACGGCCGCCGTCGTCCTGGCGATGATCACGGCGGGCCTCGTGCTGCGCGCTGTGGTGGACAGCACGGCGCTGTTCATGACGTTCACGACCGTCGCCCTCGCCGGCGCAGCGATGGGCAACATCATCCTTCCGCCGCTGGTCAAGGTGCATTTCCCCGACCGGGTCGGGCTCATGAGCGCGCTCTACGGTGCTGCGCTGATGGGCGGCGCGACCCTCGGGTCGATCTCGACCGTGCCGTTGTCCGGCGCCCTGGGTGGCTGGCGCCAAGGACTGGGGCTCTGGGCGGCACTGTCGTTCGCCGCCCTGCTGCCGTGGCTCGCCTTCTTGCGGCACGACGTGCGAACCGACCCGACGGGGTCCCAGCGCCTGGCGATGCGCGAGGTGGTCCGCTCCCCTCTGGCCTGGGCCATGGTCGCGGTCTTCGGCGCGCAGTCGGCCGGAGCGTACGCGCAGTTCGGGTGGTTCCCGGAGATCCTGACCGACGCGGGACTCAGCGATGCCCGGGCCGGCGCGATGCTGGGCCTGTTGAGCGGGGTCGGCATCCCGCTGGCTCTCGGCCTGCCGTGGCTCATGCGGATGGTCGGTGACCGGCCGATCCTGCCGGTCACGTTCGCCGCGATGACCGCAGGAGGCTGGCTGGGGGTGCTGCTGGCGCCGACGACCCTGACGTGGCTGTGGGCGGCCCTGCTCGGCCTGGGCGGCGGCGCCTTCACATGGACCCTGACCATGATCGGCAAGCGAGCCCGCACCGCGGCCGGCACGACGACGCTGTCGGTCTTCACGCAGGGTCCGGGATACCTGCTTGCCGGGATGGGACCGCTCGGCGCCGGCGTGCTGCACGACGCCACCGGATCGTGGACCGCGCCGATCGTGGCCCTGATGGCCCTTGCAGCGGTGATCGCGGTCGCCGGATGGTTCGTCGCGCGGCCCGTGATGCTCGAGGACACCCTCGAGACCGGGCCACGCGACCGGATCAGCAGCTGACGGGACGGGCGGCGACGACGCGGGTGGCGCGCGCCGTACGAGCCAGGTGGGCGATCAGGGCGAGGCGATCGCCGTTGAAACGCTCCGCGGCGACCCGCTCTGCGGCGGCCCGGCGACGCTCGAGCCTCTCGACGAGCTCACGCTCGTGCTGCTGGTTGTCGACCTGTGCGATGTAGTCGGTGATCATGATGGACTCCCTTTCTGGAGCTCTTTGACATCACCAACATTCGTCGCTGAGGCGGCCCGCCCACATCGGACGGATGCCTTAACTTCCAGGGCGGTTCTCGGCCTAGGTATGTCTGAGGTACCTCAGACATACCTAGGGCGCCTAGACGCGGATGGTCGAGCGTTCGGCGATCATGGCCGCCTCGGTGCGGCTCGCGGCCCCGAGCTTGCGCAGGATCGCCGAGACGTGGACGCTCGCGGTCTTGGCGCTGATGAACAGCCGCTCGCCGATCTGGCGGTTGGTGAGCCCTTCGGCGATCAGGTCGAGGACCTGCTGCTCCCGTGCGGTGAGCTCGACAGATCCCGCCTCGTGGCGCTCGGGTGCCCCATCGAGTGGCAGGCCGGCCCGCTCGGCGAAGGCGCGCGCCTGACTCACGATCAGCCCAGCCCCGAGCGTCGTGGCGGCCTCGATCGCCGCTTGCAGCGTCGCGACCGACTCGGACCGCAGGCCGGCCGCGTGCAGCGCCATGGCGAGCCTCAGCCGCAGGTAGGGACCGACCTGCGCCGGGAGCACAGGTGACCCGTCCAGCGCACGCTGCCACTCCGTGACGCCGTCGCCGGTGCGCGACGGGCCACCGAGCTCGGCGTCGAGCACCGCGGCCCATTCGCCGTGGGTCGGCCAGAATGCGTCGACCTCGAGCGCCTTGCGTAGCCGCTTCTCGGCATCGTCGACGTCAACCTCGGTGTCCGCGGTTGCGCGCAGCCGCGCCAGCGCCCGGGCCGCCTCGGCGTAGATCGGGAGCGAGCGACCGGGGTTGGAATGGAAGTCGTCGGAGATCACGTGGGACAGATGGCCCCACGCCGTGGCCGCGTCGCCCTGGGCGAGAGCCAGCTCACCGGCCAGCAGGACGAACTGGAGCCGGGTCTGCACCTCGACCTCGGCCAGGGCCATCATGTGCGGGCTCCAGTGCCGGTACATCCGTTCGGCGGCCTCGAGCTCGCCGCGCCAGAGCGTGGACCAGACCTGGGAGCGGAACAGGTAGACCCTGAACGTCAGCGGCGGCGACAGTGCCATCACCCGGTCGAGCAGGCGGGTCGCGCGTTCCCACTCACCGCGTGCGAACAGCGGATCGATCATGTTGGACGCGAGGATGGCTCCGGAGCTCCGCTCGACGCCCAGCTCGCGTGAGCGGTCGAGCCCCTCGTCCGCGACCGCGACCGACTCGTCGTAGCGACCCAGGAGGTTGAGCATGTCGGAGTAGTTGACCCAGAACCGCAGGAGCGCATCGGGGTTGCCCTGGGCGAGCTCCTTGGCGCGCTCGAGGTCGGCGACCCCGCCCGGGACGTCACCGCGATGGGCTCGGGCCACACCACGGATGTTGGAGGCCATCGAAGCCGCTTCGGGGTCACCGAGCTCCAGCGCGAGCTCGAGCGCCTGGGTGGCCATGGCGACGGCGTCCGGGTGGGCCCCCTCGATCATGTAACGGGCCGCGAGGCGATAGAGGATCGTGGCCCGGAGCGATTCGTTCGCTCCAGGTGGTACGAGACCCAGCGCCTCCCTCAACAACGGGATCGCACCGACCTTGGCAATGTTGTGCAGACAAGCGGCCTGGAGCATCAGGAGACGCGCGAGAGCCGGTCCCTCGGCCTCGCCCAGCGAGATCGCGAGCGTGACGGTGGCCAGGGCGCGTTCGGGTTCGCCGGCCGTGTGCAGGTAGGCGGCGACCTTGCCCATCAGCTTTGATCGCGGCATCCCGGCGACCGTCTCGGCACGGTCGATCGCGTCCCAGATCTCGAGGGCCCGCTCCCCCATCTGGGCCGCCGTGGCGTAGGCGTAGGAGTCCACGGCGCTGCGCATCGCGGCGATCGTGGCGGGGAAGGCCTTGTGGTGGTTGTTTGCGGCATGCCAGTGGTAGGCGATCTCGGTGATGTCGCCGGGCGGTTCTTGCGCCGCGAGCGCCTCGGCGTAGCGGGCGTGGAACCGGGTGCGCTCCCCCGGCAGCAGGTCGCCGTGCACCGCCTCTCGCACCAAGGCGTGCCGGAATGTGTAGGCGCTGTCATCGACCACCAGGACGTTGGCCACGACCGCCGCACGAGCCGCCGCATCCAGGTGTTCGGCGCTGCGGTCGAAGACCTCCTCGACGAGCTCGTGCTCGACGCGCTGACCGCCTGCAGAGACGACCCGGAGGAAGTACTGGGTCGCCTCGTTGAGCCGCTCGTAGCGGGCGAGCAGCACGTCGCGGAGGGTCTCGGGCAGGACCGAGTCCTCGCACCCCACGAGCTCCTCGACGAAGAACGGCACACCCTCGCTGCGCTCGAAGACGCTCTCGACGACGTCGAAGCCGGGCGTGCGCCCGAGGATCGACGCCGCCTGCTTGCGCACCTGGGCGCGGGTCAGCCGGCGCAGCTCGAGGCGCTTGGCCCGCCGGCCGCGCTCGATCTCGGTCAGGAAGACGCGCAGCGGGTGGCCA
>NZ_JAKFCB010000140.1:0-13319 GCF_036676885.1 Aeromicrobium sp. | reverse complement strand
GTGGCAGGTGCAGGGTTCGAACCTGCGTAGGCTGAGCCGTCTGATTTACAGTCAGATCCCTTTGGCCACTCGGGCAACCTGCCGGGGTGTTGCCGGGGCAACGACAAGCAAGACTATCGCAGCCGATTAGGGTGAGAGAAATCAGATCCCCGCGGCGCAACACCAGGAGCACTCATGGCCGACTCTTCCTTCGACATCGTCAACAAGATCGACCGCCAGGAGGTCGACAACGCGCTCAACCAGGCGGCCAAGGAGATCGCGACCCGGTACGACTTCAAGAACACCGGCGCAGCGATCGAGTGGAGCGGTGAGTTCGGCATCGAGATCAAGGCCAACGCCGACGAGCGGGCCCTGGCGATCCTCGACGTCTTCAAGGACAAGCTGATCAAGCGCGGCATCTCGCTCAAGACCCTCGAGGAGGGTGAGCCCCGCCAGTCCGGCAAGGAGGTCCGCCTGACCTCGACGATCACCGAGGGCATCAGCCAGGAGCAGGCCAAGAAGGTCTCCAAGCTGATCCGCGACGAAGGCCCCAAGGGCGTCAAGGTCCAGATCCAGGGCGACGAGCTCCGGGTCAGCAGCAAGAAGCGCGACGACCTGCAGGAGGTCATCGCGCTGGTCAAGGGCGCCGACCTCGACTTCGCCGTGCAGTTCGTCAACTACCGCTAGGGCAGGTTGGACAGCAGGAGGTCGGGCCAGGCGCTCAGGGCGACCAGGCCGGCGGTGCCGACCAGCACGGCGGCCTTGGAGATGCGGATCGAGACCGGCGGCGACGGGCTCCGGTACGGGTCGTCGACCGCGGGCCGGTCGACGAGCACCGCGACGAACCGCAGGTAGTACGCGAGGCCGAGCATCACGTTGATCGCCATGACCACCGCGAGCCAGGTCTCGCCGGCCTCGATGGCGGGCCGGATGACGACGTACTTCGTGACCAGGCCGATCACCGCAGGGGGGAATCCGGCGAGGGTCAGCGCCGCCATCACGAGCGGCACACCGGTCGGCGGGTCCGTACGGGCGAGGCCCTTGAGCTCGCTGTAGTCCGTGCTGCCGCGCAGCCGGAGCACGACAGCGAGCGCGGCGAACGCGACGAGGTTGGCGAGCACGTAGACCGCGAGGTACTGCACGGCCGAGTCCTCCCCGAAGCGGGTGAACACGGCGGCCGGCACGATCAGGAAGCCGGCCTGCGCGATCGACGACCAGGCCAGCATCCCGATCGCGTTGGTCTGCCTCAGCGCGCCCAGGTTGCCGACCGTCATGGTCACCGCGGCGACGACCGCAAGGAGCGCAGACGTGGTGTCGAATGCCTCGGGCAGGGCGATCGCCAGGAGGGTGAAGACGGCACCGAGCGAAGCGGCCTTGGACACCGACGACAGGAAGCCCGCCACCATGATCGGTGCGCCGAGGTACGTGTCGGGGATCCAGACATGGAACGGCACCGCCCCGAGCTTGAACAGCAGCCCGATGATCGTCAGCACGACCGCGACGGCGACGACGCCCTCCGGCATGTCCGTGTCGCGCAGCCCTTCGTCGATGCCTTCATAGGCGAGGGTCCCGGCGATGCCGTAGAGCAACGAGATGCCCATCAGCGTGACCGCGGTCGACACCACCGAGGCGAGGAAGAATGTCCACGCCGACCGGATGGCCCGGCGATCGCCCTGCCGCAGCCCGACGAGGGCGATCGACGGCAGCGACAACAGCTCGAGCGCGACGACGAGCGTGACCAGGTCGCGCGCGGCGACCATCATCAGGGCGCCGGCAGCGGCGGCGAGCAGCAGGAAGTGATACTCCCCCGGCGGCATCGCGTTCTCGAAGTTCATGACGTTCGACGCCACCACGACGACGAGCGTGCCGCCGAGGATGATCAGCGACAGCGCGAACATCAGCTCGCCCATGGGGAGCAGGACGATGTCGTCGTGGAGGCGGAACAGCTCGAATCCGGCCCAGACCAGCGCGATGCCGGCCGGCAGACCGGAGCCCAGCCACGTACGGCGGTGGTAGAACGCATCGACGAGCAACGCGACCAGCGCACCGATCGAGATGATGACGGCCGGGCCGACGACGGCCCAGTCCACGGGGATGTTCACGGCGTCACCGCCCCCACAGCGACCGGCTGGAAGTCGTACAGGCCGACGATCAAGCCCGGCGCCAGCCCGAGCACGACGATCGACGCGACCAAGGCGAAGCCGACGACCGACTCACGCAGGTCGAGGTCGCGGTCGACGTCCTGCGCGACCGGCTCACCCTGGGCGAGCAGGCGGATCGCGCGGACGAAGTACGCCGTGGTGAGCGCGACACCGAGCACCGCGAAGCCGAGGACCGTCCACGCGTACGGCTTGCTCAGCACGTCACCGACCTCGTACGCCGCGCGCAGCGACAGCAGCTCGCCCCAGAATCCGGCGAGTCCGGGCAGGCCGAGGCTGGCGACCGCGGCGAACACGAACGCCACCGCGAGCCACGGCGTACGGGCGTAGAGCCCGCGCCCGATGACCCGCATCGAGGCAGTGCCGAAACGGTCCTTGAGGGAGCCGGACAGGAAGAACAGCAGTCCTGTGACCAGGCCGTGTGCCACCGAGCCGAACACCGCGGCGGCGATGCCGATGTCGGTCATGGTCGAAATCGCAAGGGCGACGAAGCCCATGTGGCCGATGCTCGAGAAGGCGATCAGCCGCTTGAGGTCGTCCTGGGCGTAGCAGGCCAGCGCCGACCAGATGATGCCGACGACGCCGGCGCCGGCGACGTAAGGAGCGACGTCGGCGAACGACTCGCTGAGCAGCGTTGACGTGATGATCAGCCCGTACGTGCCGAGCTTGAGGAACACCGCAGCGAGCAGCACCGACCCCACCGTCGGCGCCTTGCTGTGCGCATCGGGCAGCCACGTATGCAACGGCACGAGCGGCGTCTTGACCGCGAAGCCGAGGACGATCAGGATCGCCGCTGCGAGGGGACCGCCGCCGATCTCGGTGAGCTGGAGCGATCGGCTGTCGCGGGCGACCAGCACGATCCCCACCAACAACAATGCCGACCCGGTGACCGTGAACAGCAGGAACCGGGTCGCCGCGCTCCGCGCGGTCACTTCCGCTGGAACGTTCTTGAAACCCGATCCGTCGTCGAGGTGACCCGACGAGCGGACTGTGGAACTCCCCCACCAGGCGATGACGAACCACATCGGGATCAACGCGAGCTCGAAGAACACGAAGAACAGCAGGAGGTCGAGCGACGCGAACACCCCGAGCGACGACGCGCTGATGATCAGCACGAGCCCGACCAGGGCCGGCGCGGTGTCGTCCGCAATGAGCCACACGCAGCACAGCACGCCGATGAACGCCGTCATGAGCAGGAACGGCCACGACAGGGCCGTCGCGCCGAGGTGCAGGCGGGCGCCGAGCGGGTCGATCCACGCGACGTCGACCTCGCCGGAGATCTTGTCCTTGCCCTCCCACACGAGCGCGAACAGCACGAGCGCGGCTGTCATAGCGACCGTGCCGAGCCATGCGGCCGTACGCCCGGCGACGAGCTTGCGCAGGAACAGCAGGGCGAGGCCGACGACGAACGGGATCGTGAGCGCAGCGGTGATCATGCCAACACCACCGCCGCTGCCGTGAAGACGATGACGCCAGCGGCGATGACCGTCGCATAGCGCTGGACGTTGCCGGACTGCACCAGGGCAAGGATCCGCGAAACCAGCTGAGCCGCCCCGGCCGAGCCCTGCGAGTAGGCATCGATGCCGTCACGGTCGACGTCGACGATCGCGCGGGCCGACGAACGCATCGTCGCCGGGATCCACAGCGCGTACGGGCGATCGAGCCAGAGCTCGGAGATCAGCCACGGTGCGGCGAGGTCGACATCGCGCCGGCGCTTCCAGGCCACCAGGACGACGGCGATACCCGCCGCCGCGACCACGGTGGACAGCACGCCGATGCCGAGGTGGAACGGCTGGCCGATCGACAGAGCGAACGTCGCCACCGCGAGCACGATGATCGGGCCGGTCATGGCGCGCGGCGCTTCGTGCGCCTCGGCCCGACCTTCTGGAGCCGGGACCAGGAAGGCCAGCAGCCAGAGCCTGGTGGCGTAGGCCGCGGTGATGAACGAGGTCAGCAGCGCGATGCCGAACACCAGGAGCGCGACACCGCCGGGCAACGGCCCGTCCTCGCGGCCGTGCTCGAGCGCGGCCAGCACCGAGTCCTTCGTGAAGAAGCCGACCGTCGGGACGACACCGGCAAGGGCGGCGAAGCCGATCGTCATGCTCCAGAACGTGACCGGCATACGCAGCCGCAGGCCGCCCATCGCGGACAGCGCGCTCGACCCGACGGCGTGCATGACGCAGCCGCAACCGAGGAACAGCAGGGCCTTGAACGCACCGTGCGACAGCAGGTGATCGCTGCCCGCATCAGCATCGCCGGCTGACAGGGCCGCGAACATGAACGCGAGCTGGCTGACCGTCGACCACGCGAGGGCCCGCTTGAGGTCGCTCTGCACGAGGGCGAACAGCGCCCCGAGGAGCATCGTGACCGCCGCGATGAGTGCGAGCAGCGTCATGACGAGCTCCGAGGCCACGAGGATCGGCAGCAGCCGGGCGACGAGGTAGACACCCGCGGCGACCATGGTGGCGGCGTGGATCAGCGCCGTGATGGGCGTCGGGCCGGGCATCGCGTCGGGCAGCCACGTGTGCAGCGGGAACTGCGCTGACTTGCCGACCACCGCGACGAGCAGCAGCAGGCCGATCGCCGTGGCGTTCTTGGGCTCCTGCGCCAGCACCTCGCTGATGCGATAGGTCCCGTACGTCTGACCGATCACCAGGATCCCGACGAGCAGGCCGAGGTCGGCGACCCTGGTCATGAGGAATGCCTTCGCGGCGCCGGAGCGGGCGATCGCGGTCTCCCACTCGTGGCCGATCAGCAGGTAGGAGCACAGCCCCATGACCTCCCACCCGATCAGCAGGACGAACAGGTCGTCGGCCGCGACGACCGCGAACATGCCGAGCAGGAACAGGATGATGACGAGGGCGTACGACCGGTAGCGCGGGTGATGGCCGAGGTATGCCGTCGAGTAGATCTGCACCAGCAGGCCGACCCCGGCCGCGAGCAGCAGGACCTGGGCGGCGAGGCGGTCGACGTGCGTGGCGAGCGAGATGCCGAGCAGGTCGTTGCCCTCGACCCAGACCTTCGTCGACGGGTCGCCGTCGAGGTGCGGGATGGCCCACACGGCGACCGCCACGGCGAGCGCGGCGGTCAGGACGACATACAGCCACCGTGATCTCACTCGGCACCGACCTCGTCGACGTCGACCGTACGCACGGCCCGGAACAGCGCGAGGACGATCGCCAGCCCGAGGCCGATCTCGGCCGCCGCGAGCGTGATCGTGAACAGCGTGAGGACCTGGCCGGTGTGGATCTGGTCCGCGAACCACGCGTCGAACGCGACCAGGTTGAGGTTGACCGCGTTGAGCATCAGCTCGACGCCGAGCAGCATCAGGACGGCGTTCCGCCGGGCGAGGACACCGTAGAGCCCGATGCCGAACAGCGCAGCGGAGAGCACGAGCGGATAGAGCAGCGGCATCAGCGTTCGGTTCCCGACCGGGAGATGACGATGGCACCGATGAGGGCGGCCAGCAGGACACCGCTGAGGATCTCGAACGGCAGGACCCAGTCGTTGAAGATCGCCTCGCCGAGCGAGCGGGCCGTGCCGATGCGGTTGCCCTCGATGCGCTCGCCGTGGAAGCCGCTGACGACGGTCGCACCGAGGCCGACCGCGGCGACGAGCCCCAGCACGGCAGCGGTCCACCGGTTGCCGGTGACCTCGGCAGAGATCGTCGACTGCTGGCGGGTCAGCATCAGCGCGAAGATCACGAGCACCACGACCGAGCCGACATAGACCAGGACCTGGACCCACGCGACGAACTCGGCGGTCATCAGCACGAAGCAGCCCGCGACGGCGCCGAGCGTCACGACGAGCCACAGGGCCGAGTGCACGAGCTGCTTGGTCGTCATCGCGAGCAGCGCCGACCCGACGGCGACGGCGGCGAACAGCAGGAAGATGATCTCGGTCGCGGTCACTCGGAGTCCTCCGGACTCTCACCGCGGTGGTCTGGTTGCGATTGCTTCGCTTCCCACGCGGCGAGCTCCTTGGACGGCTCGGCACCGGGGTCGAGCGCCTGCGGCGGCGGGACGGTCCACATCCACTCGCGCAGGCGGTTCATGTCGTGCGTCAGGTCGACGATGTCACCCTCGGCGTACGCGAACTCCGGCGACCAGTGCAATGCGTCGAACGGGCAGACCTCGATGCAGATGCTGCAGTACATGCAGAGCGAGTAGTCGATGTCGAACGTGTCGAGCACGTTCTGGCTGCGGTCGCGTCCGCCCTCGGTCGTCGCCGGGATCGTCTCCTTGTGCGAGTCGATCGTGATGCACCACGAGGGGCATTCACGGGCGCACAGCATGCAGGACGTGCAGTTCTCCTCCTGCAGCGCGATGACGCCACGGCTGCGGGCCGGCAGGTCGGGCTCGACGTCGGGGTAGTGCGCCGTGACGGACCGCCGGGTCAGGTTCTTGAGCGTGACCCTCAGGCCCTGCAGCAGGCCGTTTCCGAAGAGGCTCATGTTCACCACACCACCAGGAAGGTCGTCAGGGTGATCTGCGCCAGCGCGACGGGCACGAGGACCTTCCACGCCAGCGAGTTGACCTGGTCCTCGCGGAGCCGCGGGTACGCGACGCGGGCCCAGATGACGAGGAACGAGACCGCCATGACCTTGACCAGCGTCCAGAGCCAGCCGAGGTGGTCGGAGAACGGGCCGGCCCATCCGCCGAGGAACAGCACCGTGGTCAGCGCCGCGAGCACGACGATGCCGGCGTACTCGGCCAGCAGGAACATCGCGAAGCGCATGCCGCCGTACTCGGTCAGCGGACCCATGACGAGCTCGGCGTCGGCCAGCGGCGCGTCGAACGGCGGGCGCTGCAGCTCGGCGAGGCCCGCGACGAAGAACACGACGAGGCCGGGCAGCTGTGCGATCAGCCACCACGGCTCCCACTGCTCCGCGATGCCGACCAGCGACAGCGTGCCGGCCGCCATCGCGACGCTGGCGGCGGCGAGGACCATCGGCAGCTCGTACGACATGAGCTGCGCGGCGACGCGCATGCCGCCGATGTAGGAGTACTTGTTGCCGCTGCCGAGGCCGCCCATCAGGGTGCCCAGCACGCCGACGCTCATCGCGGCGAGCACGAAGAACAGGCCGAGGTCGAGGTCCTGGCCGATGAGGTTGGCCTGGCCGAAGAACGGGCCGAGCGGGATCGCGAGCATCGCCACGAGGTAGGGCACGAGGGCGACGGCGGGGGCGAGCTCGAAGACCTTGCGGTCGGCCGCGGCCGGCGTGATGCTCTCCTTCTGGACGAACTTGACGCCGTCGGCGACGAGCTGGGCCCAGCCGTGGAAGGCGCCGGCCTTCATGGGCCCGACCCGGCTCTGCATGTGCGCCATGGCCTTGTGCTCCATCTGGCCGACGACCAGCGGGAACACCATGAACACCGCGAGCACGACGAGGCAGCGCAGGACCGCGTCGATGACATCAGCCATCGGAGTCCCCTTCGGTCGCTGCGCTCCCTCCTGCTTGGCCGCGGGCGGCCTCGCTAGGGGGCGGTGGGGGCGGTGGGGGCGCCACCTTGCCCGGACCCCATTCCTCGGGGTCGGGTACGCCCGGCGGCTTGATCCGCCTGCGGCCCGGCGAGTGGGTCGACTCGGCGTCGCTCTCCCCCGGCTCCTTGGCGCCGGGCCACGGCTTGACGACACGCGACGCGAGCACGAACTCCTTGCGCAGCGGATGCCCCTCGAACCCGTCCGGCAGGAGCAAGGGATCGAGCTTCGCCGCTTGTCCTGAGCCTGCCGAAGGGAAGTCGATGCCGAACATCTCGTGGGTCTCGCGCTCGTGCCACGCCGCACCGGCGTAGACGTCGACGATCGACGCGACCGATGCCGAGTCACGGTCGACGTACGTCGCCAGGAGGAGGTGGTCAAGCGGCCTGACCCGGGCCACGTGCAGCACCAGCCGGAAACCCTCGGGGTGCTCGTCGACCGCGGAGAGCCAGTCGAAGTACGTGTAGCCGTCGCGCTTCAGCCCCGCGGCGGCGTCGTGCCACTCGGCTGCCTCCACGACGCGGTGCGGCGGGCCGAAGCCGTTGTCCTCCAGCGTCACTCCGGCGCCTCCATACGAGGGCTCAGCAGCGAGGTCGCCGGTCGGCGGTAGCGGTCGGCGAGGTTCTCGCCGGCGATCTTGTCCTGCAGCGTCACGATGCCGTTGAGCAGGGCCTCGGGTCGCGGCGGGCACCCCGGGACGTACACGTCGACGGGGATGATCTGGTCGACGCCCTTGGTGACGCAGTAGGAGTCCCAGTAGGGCCCCCCGGAGTTGGCGCAGGAGCCGAAGCTGATGACGTACTTGGGCTCGGGCATCTGGTCGTAGAGCCGCTTGATCGCCGGCGCCATCTTGTCCGTGACGGTCCCCGACACGACCATGAGGTCGGCCTGGCGGGGGCCGGGCGCGAACGGGATGACACCGAGGCGGATGAAGTCGTGCCGCGACATCGACGTCGCGATGAACTCGATCGCGCAACAGGCGAGGCCGAAGTTGAAGACCCAGAGGGAGTACTTGCGGCCCCAGTTGAGCAGGTAGCGCGCGGGCTTGGGGGCGTGCGCCGAGACCGCGCCGAGCGTCGGCGGGGCCAGGGTCGGCATCGGCAGGTCGACAGCTCCTACGACGTCCACGACAGCACCCCCTTGCGCCAGGCGTACACGAGACCCACCACGAGGATGCCGATGAAGATGCCCATCTCGACCGCTGCGGCGCGGCCGATCTCCTCGAGCACGACGGCCCACGGGAACAGGAAGACCGCGTCGACGGCGAAGATCACGTAGAGGAACGCATAGACGTAGTAGCGGACCGTCGACTGCGCCCAGCCGGCACCGACCGGGTCGACGCCCGACTCGTACGTCAGCAGCTTCTCGCGCGCCGCGACTCGCGGGCGCATCAGCCGGTTGACGCCGAGCATCCCGGTCGCGAGCACGACGCCGGCCACGATGATGACTCCCACCGCGGTGTAGTCGTCGAGGTAGGCGCCCATGGAGACACTCTAGGGAAGATCCGTGCTCGTTGGTGCGCTTGGCGCGACCGGGCCGCGCCTCGGCCGAGTGATCTTCGCCGAACCCTCCGCCGATTCGCTGGTTCCTCAGTATGCTCGTGGCCTTTGCAGAGGGAGAGGGTCCGATCCACATGTCGTCGAAGATGAACCGCGGGGTACGCGGCTGGGCACTCGTACTCGCGATGAACCTCGTTGCGCGGTCCCTCATGATCGTCGCGACAGTCGCGGTCCTCGCCGTGACGTGGTACTTCGGGGTCTGGTTCTTGTTGGCCGGGGCCGTCGCCTGGGGCGTCCTGATGTTGATGTCGCCGACGACTCCCGAGGGACTTGCCCTGCGGGCGGACGACGAGCCTGAGCTGGTCGCGCTGGTGCAGCGACTCGCCTCTCAGCACGGGATGACCGCTCCGCTGCTGCTGCGCATGGGACCCGGCAACGACGCGAGCCTGAGCGTTCGCCGTCTCCGCGGGCGGATCGTGTACGTCCTGGAGCTCGGCCGGCCCATGCTCGCGTTCATGACCGTCGAGGAGCTCAGCGCGGTGATCGTCCACGAGCTCGCCCATTCCGACCACTTGGCCACACCCTTGGACCGGGCTCTGGCCGGCGCGCGCAACGGACTGGAGGGCGCGTGGCGGGTCCCCTTCTTGACCGGCCTGCTGCTTGCTGCCACCCGGCCCTTCACTCTCGAGCACGAGTACGACGCGGACGCTGCCGCGGCTGCGGCACTCGGCCCGAGCGCCGTCGTCTCGTCACTTCGCCGCACCTCCCAGATCGACGAGCTGTTCGACACCGTGGTGGATCACTGGTGCGGCGTGCTCGTCGACGAGGGTCGTTATCCGCAGGACCTCTTCAGTGCGGCCGGGCTGGCCATCTCTGATCCGGAGGTGATCGCGTGGATCGACGCCAACTTCGCGCGCGAGATCGACAATGGCGAGGACGATTACCCCTCCATCCAGGGCCGCATGGAACGGTTGCTTCCCGGCGGCCCACATTCCCGGATCGAGGGTTCGCCGGTGGGGCTCCGCAACCCGGATCGTCTGTCGGCGTGGAGCCTGTCGACGGTGTTCGGCCTCGACGACAAGGACAACGAGCTCACACCGGGCCTCGTACTGGACGGACCAGCAGGACGCTTCGACCCCGATGCCGAGCAGGCCCATGCCGCACTCCGGGAGGCCACCGGTGAGCAACGCATCCACGCCGCGCTTCACAGCTCCGCCGACCAGATCGAGGCGGGAACCTGGCGGCTGCTCGCCGACCGGCTCGAGCCGGAGATCACCGATCTCGTCGACGCCGAGCGGGAAGCCGCTCGCTCCGGCGTGCTCGTGAGCTGTGTCGGGACCGCGCTGATGGTGCCGTTGGCCGGTGCCGGATGGACACGCGGCAACCGATGGCTCCCGCACATCCTGGTGTCCCCGGACGGGGAACGCATCGACGTGCTCGACGTGGTCGATGCTGCCGCACGAACCGGCGACGCGACCAGACTGCGCCCCCTGACGGATGCTGCGGCGCTCGACGGTGTGGCATGAGGTCGACCACCGCCCCCGTTCGCGTGGCAGTCGGTCTGGCGATCATGGCAGCAGTTGTGTGCGCCACGGTCGGCCAGCTTCGCCTCGGTGACTATCAGTCCAAGCTCGACGCGGCGACCGGATCGGCCAGCGGCCGGGTCGTCGAGACCGGACTCGGCGAATATGACGACGTCCGGGTGAGGTGGGCAGATGGCGAGGGCCGGGCCCACGTCTCGAGGTTCTCGGTCTACGACGACTACCGCAAGGGTGCAGCATTCGAGGTCGCCTACGACCCCCAGCATCCCGAGGGTCGCGCGTTCCCTGCCAACCCCGAAGAGACCTCCGCTTCGGACGACCTGTGGGTGTCGGCGTACGCCCCGCTCCTGCTTCCCGCCATCGTCCTGCTGTGGTGGGCAGTCCGTCTGGTCCGGATCCGCGCTGCCCGCCGCCACGCCTCGTCGTACGTCGGCGTCGAGGTGTTCAGCTCGCTGCCCCACGGGGTCGACCTCGCGGCCGAGCCGCTTCGGCGCATGTGGGTACGGACCGGCGATGGGGATGCACGGCACGTGCAACGCGTCATGTGGCATCCCGCGCTCGAGGACGTGCCACGAACGCTGTCTGCTCATGTCTCGCGGGGTGCGAGCTCGGCGCTGGTGACGTTCGATGACGGTACGAGGCTCACGCCCGTGGGCCGCCTCCGGAAGTCGCTGCCACGCGACGCAGTGCCGTACGTCGACGTACGGGAGTCGACCAGCGATCTGGTGGTCGGCGGGTCGGGGGCATTCGCCGATCCTTGGATCCGGGTCCTCGGGGTGATGGCGGCCATCGGCGCTGGCGCGGGCGCAGTGCCGGGGCTTGCAGAGGGCAACCGGACACTGCTGTGGATGGGTGCCCTCCTCGGCGCTGCGGCGGCCGTCAACTTCTGGGCGCTGCAGGGGGCCCGGCGCTGACGCGCAGCTCACAACCCCTCTCAGTATTCGAACAGGTGTTCGACAATGTCACTGCGTTCTTGTAATGTTGGGGTCAGCGTCGACCACGGTGGTCGGGTTTTCACTTACACGCATTCGCGTCTTCAAACCTGCTGCGCCAGCATCTTTGAGGACGTCTTGTGTCTGTTGCTCCTGTCGTGTCGCTCCCGCACCCGTTGGTGTGCGGTGTCGCGGCGATCAAGGACGCCCTGGACCAGATGCCGGTGGCCGCCTGGGATGGGCTGGAGCCGGCGACGATCGCGCAGTTGAGCCAGGAGCTCCTGCGGGTCGAAGCCAGGGTCAAGGCGCAGCAGGTGGCGGCGGCTCGGGCCTTGGACGCCTCGGGGTTGGCCAAGTCCCGGGGTGCGTCGTCGACCGGTGCGATGCTGGCGGGGTCGTTCGGTGGTGACAAGCGGGCCGGCGACCAGATGGTCGCGATGGGCAAAGCGCTCGAAGCGGCGTCGCGGACCGAGGACGCGTTGGCTCGCGGTGAGATCGGCCCGTCGCAGGCGGCGATCATCGCCAACGCCGTGGCCGACCTGCCCGAGGACACCACCGAGGCGCAGCGGGAGGCGTGCGAGGACACCCTGATCGGTGACGCCGGCCGGTTCTCGTTGAAGGACCTGCGCAGCCGGTCCAAGCGGATCACCGACCAGTTCAAACCCGCACCCGAGGTCGACCAGGACGAGAACCACTCGTTGGAGCGCCAGGAGAAGGACGCCTGGCGGCGCTCGGAGTTCTGGATGGCCAACGACGGCGACGGCACCTGCCGTGGCGGGTTCCGCATCCCCGAAGCCCAGGGCGAACAGCTGATGGCCGCGATCCAGGCGATCTGCGCACCCAAACGCGACCACCTGCACGAAGGCACCCCAGCGGCGGAGTCGTACTACGACAAGGACCTCGAATACCGGCACCGCCTCGGCATGGGATTCGCCGAGCTGTGCAACCACCTGCCCGGCGACAAGCTCCCCGGCAAAGGCGGACTCGGCGCCACCCTGATCGTCCGGCTCGACCACGACACCCTGATCCACGGCCTCAAGGCCGCCACCCTGTCCACCGGCACCCGCATCTCGGCCTCCCAGGCCAGGCTGATGGCCTGCAACGCAGGCATCATCCCCCAAGTCTTCGGCGGCAAGTCCCTCCCGCTGGACCACGGCCACGAGCAACGCGTGTTCACCAAAGCGCAAAAGCAAGCACTCGAAGCCCGCGACGGCGGCTGCACCTTTCCCGGATGCGACAAGCCACCCGAGCAATGCGAAGCCCACCACTGGCGGATGAGATGGGCCGACGGATCCGACACCAGACTCGACGACGGCGTCCTGATCTGCCCCTTCCACCACCGCACCATCCACGACAACACTGGCCACGAAGGATGGGCCATCCGGATGTCACCCACCGACGGCCACCCCGAATACCGCAGACCCGGATCCGACACCTGGAAACGCAACCACCGCTGGCGACCCTGAGCCTTCGACGAGCTCAGGGACCTACAGGGGCGGCACCTGTCTGCCCTCCTCCGACCGGGCCGCAACGCGGACCCACGGCCAGGTCAGCAGGGCCCACACGATCGCGACGATCGCGATCTCGAGGACGACGTACAGCGGCCACGGGCCGAGGTAGTCCAGCAGGGACGAGCTCTTCGGCAGACGGTTGAGGTAGCCGTAGTTGGTGTCGGCGATGACGTTGAAGACGTACACGCTGACGGCCCAGACCAGCGTGATCGCGACG
>NZ_JAKFCB010000139.1:0-3777 GCF_036676885.1 Aeromicrobium sp. | reverse complement strand
CCGGATCGCGGTTGGCGCCACTCAGCGAGGCCAGGACGACGTCGCCGGCCCTGAGCTGCTGGCCGAACAGCATCATGTCCTGCTTGGCGAACCGCGGGAACGCGACCTGCACGACCGACAGGTAGCGCAGGAGCTCCTCGACGATCCGGTCGACGTCCTCGGGATCGCCCTTGCGGATCAGGTTGGCGTACTCGGGATCACGCAACAGGACGATCGTGCCGAGCGCGATCATGCCCGCGGTGGTCTCGTAGCCGCCGGTGAACACGCCGTCGGCGAGTCCGGCGAGGTCGACGTCGGTGATCAGGTCGCCCTCGTCGCGCAGGATCTGCCCGATGAGCCCGGGGCCGGGCTCCTTGCGCTGCCGGGCGACCGCCTCGAACAGGAAGTCACGCTGCTCCGACACCGCGCCGAAGGCGGCGGCCCCGCCGTTCGTCGCGTCGAAGCGTGCGCTCCCGAGCTTCTCGAACGCGTCGCGGTCCTCGTAGTCGAGTCCGAGCAGCGCGCAGATCGTCTGGAACGGCACCGGGAACGCCACATGCTTCGCCAGATCCGCACCCGGGCCCTCGGCCTCGAGCTTGTCGAGCTGGTTGTCGACGATCTCGCCGATCATGGGCTCGAGCCGGGCGAGGCGCCTCATCGTGAACTCCGGCGTGACGATCTTGCGCAACCGCGTGTGCAGCGGCGGGTCGGTGAACCCCAGTCCCCCGATGTCGTCAGAGGTGGCCGGCCCGTCGCCGTGGAACATGTGGCGGATGTCGTTGGAGTACGAGTCGCGGTCCGTCAGGATGCGGCGCGACTCCTCGTAGCCGGTCACCAGGTAGGCACGGAAGTTGAACGGCAGGTCGAGCTTGTGCATCGGCTCGGTCGCCCGGATCTCGGCGATCCGCGGCACCGGATCCATGACATTGCGCTGCAACGGAACCTTGGTCGGTTCGGGAATGAACGAGATGCGTGAGAGGTCGATGCCCTTCTTCTGGATGCGCCGAACGACCAGCTTGCCGATCCACTCGGAGACCATTGTCCTCACATCAACCACGGGGTCGAAACTACACTGCCTGGTTGCGCCCACGAGCCACTCGGTGGAAGGTGTGAGGCAAGTTGCGCCCGACGAGAGCGCACGAGCAAGGGGGATTCATGAGCACCGAAACGACCAGGCCGGGGCAAGGGACAGAGCTCAGAAGGGTCATGGGGCCCAGACTCCTGCTGCTCTTCATCGTGGGCGACATCCTCGGCACGGGGGTCTACGCCCTCACCGGACAGGTCGCGGCCGAGGTCGGTGGGGCCGCCTGGCTGCCGTTCCTCGTGGCGTTCATCGTCGCGACCCTCACGGCGTTCTCCTACCTCGAGCTGGTCACCAAGTACCCGCAGGCCGCGGGCGCCGCGCTGTACGTCCACAAGGCCTTCGGCGTCCACTTCTTCACGTTCATCGTCGCCTTCGCGGTCATGTGCTCGGGCATCACGTCCGCGTCGACGGCGTCACGGGCGTTCGCGGCAAACCTCGCGACGGGGATCGAGTGGGAGGCCAGCAACTCCGAGATCATGCTGATGGCGCTCGCGTTCATGGCGCTGGTCATGGCGATCAACCTGCGTGGAGTCAGCGAGAGCGTCAAGGCCAATGTCGTCCTGACCCTCGTCGAGCTGTCGGGCCTGTTGATCGTGATCATCATCGGTGTCTACGCGATCTCCGGCGGCGACGCGGACTTCAGCCGGGTGACGGCATTCGACACCCCGGACGACAAGAATGTCTTCCTGGCGGTCACCACCGCGACTTCGCTGGCGTTCTTCGCGATGGTCGGCTTCGAGGACTCGGTCAACATGGCCGAGGAGTGCCACGAGCCTCACCGGATCTTCCCGAAGATGATGCTGACCGGGTTGGGCATCACCGGCACGATCTACATCCTGGTGTCGATCTGCGCCGTGGCGCTCGTGCCCGTGGGCACGCTCGCTGCGAGCGACACCCCGCTCGTCGAGGTCGTCAAGGCCGGCGCGCCCGACTTCCCGATGGACAAGATCCTGCCGTTCATCTCGATGTTCGCTGTCGCCAACTCCGCGCTGATCAACATGATGATGGCCAGCCGGCTGCTCTACGGCATGTCCAAGCAGGGCGTCATCCCCACGTCGTTGTCCAAGGTCCACGCCAAGAACCGCACGCCGTGGGCGGCGATCCTGTTCACGACCGTGCTGGCGTTCGGCCTCATCGCGTATGTCTCCAACGCCAGCGACGACGCCATCGCGGTGCTCGGCGGCACGACGGCGCTCCTGCTGCTGGGCGTCTTCGCGGTCGTCAACGTCGCAGTGCTCGTCCTCCGGCACGACCGGGTGGAGCACAGCCACTTCCGTACGCACACGGCGATCGCTGTCGCCGGCGCGCTGTCCTGCCTCTACCTCGTCACACCCCTGTCGGGCCGTGACGGGGAGCAGTACCAGGTCGCCGGCATCCTCCTGGCCATCGGACTCCTGCTCTCGGTGCCGATCTACCTCCACCGCCGGGCGCAGGGCGAGGACCTCGAGATCACGAACCCCGAGGACATACCTCCGCACGACCTCCGGTGATCATCGCGTCGGCCCGGCTCCACGAGGAGCCGGGCCGACGCATGTCATGCAGCTGGGGCTCAGCCGAGCTCGCGGCCGGCCTTCTCACGCCGGGCCGAGACCGTCAGGCTGACGATGGCCGTCGTCGCGAGAACCGCCACGATCACGCCGAGGCTGAGCAGCGTCGGGATCTCCGGCACGTCGAAGTGCTCGCCGCCGTTGAGGAACGGCAGCTCGTTGGTGTGCAGCGCGTGCAGCACGAGCTTGACGCCGATGAACGCCAGCAGGACGGCGAGCCCCTGCGACAGGTAGATCAGGCGCTTGAGCAGGTCGCCGAGCAGGAAGTAGAGCTGGCGCAGCCCCATCAGCGCGAAGACGTTGGCGGTGAAGACGAGGTAGGGCTCCTTGGTGAGCCCGTAGATCGCCGGGATCGAGTCGAGCGCGAACAGCAGGTCCGTCGTGCCGAGCGACAGGATGACCAGGAACATCGGCGTGATGAACGTCTTGCCGTTCTCCTTGATGAACAGCTTGAGGCCGTGCCATTCCTTCTTGGTGTTGAAGAAGCGCTCGGCGAAACGGACGACGCCGTTGTGGCCGTCGTCATCGTGCTCGGTGTCCTTCATCAGCGTGTAAGCGGTCCACAGCAGGAACGCGCCGAACAGGTAGAAGATCCACGAGAAGTTCTCGATCGCGACGGCGCCGAGCGCGATGAAGATGCCGCGGAACACCAGGGCGATGATGATGCCGACGAGCAGCGCCTCCTGCTGCAGCTTCCTGGGCACCTTGAAGCTCGCCATGATGATCAAGAAGATGAACAAGTTGTCGATCGAGAGGCTGTACTCGGTCAGCCAGCCGGCGAAGAACTGCAGGCCGAAGTCGCCGCCCTTCCCCGACACGTCGTGGTGGACCGCCACCCAGATGCCGAAGGCCACGGCCAGGCCGATGTAACCGGCCAGGTAGATCGCGCACTCCTTCATCGTGGGCTCGTGCGGCTTGCGGGCCACCACGATGACGTCGAACAGCAGCACGGCGATCGTGACGGCGATCGTCACGATCCACTCGGTCTGCGAGACGGACATGCTGACGGTGTCAGCGGTGCTCTCGGCCAAGGGCAGGATCACGGTGGGTTCCTCCGGTCGTCGGGACGCCGGAGGTCTCTTCCGCCGCGATGCGGCCCGCAACACCGGGCGACTGCTGGGAGTCTCCGTGATGACGACGTTGCGATCGGGGAATACTCCCCTCCGC
>NZ_JAKFCB010000138.1:0-3313 GCF_036676885.1 Aeromicrobium sp. | reverse complement strand
GCGTCGAACACCAGCAGGGTGTTCTTCAGCGCGTTCGCGGCGATGCCGCCGACGACGGCGTCGTCGAGCAGTTCGACCAGCGGGTGCACGTTGTAGCCGCCGAGCATGGTGCCCAGCAGTTCCGTCGCGCGCTCGCGGCTCAGCAGCGGGCTCGCTTCGGTGCCGAACGCGACCGCGGCCAGGTACGAGGCCTTGACCTTGGCGGCGTCGTCGACGCCGGCCGGGACGCGATGGGTGATCAGGTCGAGCAGGAAGCCCTCCTCGCCCGCCGGCGGCTGCTTCAGCAGCTCGATGACCTCGGCGGTCTGCTGTGCGGTCAGCGGCAGCGGCGGGATGCCCAGCGCGGCGCGCTCGGCAACGTGTTGGCGGTAGCTGGAGAGCATGGAAATCCCGTCAGGTGAGGCGGAAGGGCACCCGTCGCATCGCCACGCGCGGCCGCGAGGCCGCGTGCGCGGGAGACAGGGCGACACAGGAACCGGGAGCCACGCCGGCCGACGCGCGTGCGTTCGGAGGGCGGCCAATCCCGGGTGCGTATTTTGCCCGACGATGGGCCTGCGGGCAAACCCGAGCCATGCCCGCAGGCCTTTTGCGACAAGGGTTTGCGGCCCGTTTCGAAACGCGGAGCCTTCGACCTTGGTCGTGGTTACACGCGACCTGAATGCGATTTCGTGATAATCCCGTGGCCCCATGTCCCTTGCCACCGGCAGCGCCCGCCCGGCCCTGCGCAGGTGCCGTCCGTCCCCGCACACAGGGAGCCCCCCATGTCCGACTCCTTCTCGACCCGCCGCCAGCTCGAACTCGGCGGTCGCGCCCTCACCTACTTCAGCCTGCCGGTGCTCGGCGAGCGCTACGACCTCGCCCGCCTGCCGTATTCGATGAAGATCCTGCTGGAGAACCTGCTCCGGCACGAGGACGGCGTCAGCGTGCTGCCGGCGCACATCGAGGCGGTCGCCCAGTGGGACCCGAAGGCCGAGCCGGACACCGAGATTGCCTTCATGCCGGCGCGCGTGGTCCTGCAGGACTTCACCGGCGTGCCGTGCGTGGTTGACCTGGCGGCGATGCGCGACGCCGTCGCCCGCCTGGGCGGCAAGCCGTCCCAGATCAACCCGCTGATCCCGTCCGAGCTGGTCATCGACCACTCGGTGCAGGTCGACGTGTTCGGGCGCGCCGACGCGCTCGACCTCAACGGCAAGATCGAGTTCGAGCGCAACAAGGAGCGCTACGCGTTCCTGCGCTGGGGCCAGAAGGCATTCGCCGACTTCAAGGTGGTGCCACCGAACACCGGCATCGTCCACCAGGTCAACCTCGAGCACCTTGCCCGCGTCGTGATGGAGCGCGAGGTGACGCTGCCGGACGGCCGCGTGGAGCTGCAGGCGTTCCCCGACACCGTGTTCGGCACCGACAGCCACACGACGATGATCAACGGCATCGGCGTGCTCGGCTGGGGCGTCGGCGGCATCGAGGCCGAGGCCGCGATGCTCGGCCAGCCGTCGTCGATGCTGATTCCGCAGGTGGTCGGCTTCAGGCTCACCGGTCGCCTGCCCGAAGGCGCGACCGCGACCGACCTGGTGCTGACCGTCACCCAGATGCTCCGTTCGCTCGGCGTGGTCGGCAAGTTCGTCGAGTTCTTCGGCGACGGCCTGCAGCACCTGCCGCTGGCCGATCGCGCGACGATCGCGAACATGGCGCCGGAGTACGGCGCCACCTGCGGCATCTTCCCGATCGATGCCGAGGCACTGACCTACCTGCGCCTGTCCGGCCGCAGCGAGGCCCACATCGCGCTGGTCGAGGCCTACGCCAAGGCGCAGGGCCTGTGGCACGACGCCACCTCCCCGCAGGCAAACTACTCGACCACGCTCGAGCTCGACCTCGGCGATGTGCGTCCGTCGCTTGCCGGCCCGAAGCGGCCGCAGGACCGCGTGCTGCTCGAGAAGGTCCAGGAGAACTTCCACGCCAGCCTCGAGGGGCTCACGGCCGGGCGCCAGGCCCGCCGGGGCGAGGTCAAGCGCATGGACGCCGAGGGCGGCGACCAGCCGCAGGCCGAACACCTCGCCGCGCGCCCGACGTCGCGGATCCGCATCCACGACCAGGACGCCGACCTGTGCGACGGCTCGGTGGTGATCGCCGCGATCACCTCGTGCACCAACACGTCGAATCCGGCGGTGATGCTCGGCGCCGGCCTGCTCGCGCGCAACGCCGCGCGGCTCGGCCTCAAGGCCAAGCCGTGGGTCAAGACCTCGCTGGGCCCGGGCTCGCTGGTGGTCACCGACTACCTGAAGAAGGCCGGCGTGCTCGACGATCTCGAGACGCTCGGCTTCTACGTCGTCGGCTATGGCTGCACGACCTGCATCGGCAACTCCGGCCCGCTGCCCGACGAAGTGTCGCGCGGCATCGCCGAGAACGACTTGGCCGTCGCGTCGGTGCTGTCGGGCAACCGCAACTTCGAGGGCCGCGTGCACCCCGAGGTCAAGATGAACTACCTGGCGTCGCCGCCGCTGGTGGTCGCCTACGCGATCGCCGGTACGGTCGACATCGACCTCACCCGCGACCCGCTCGGCCACACGCCCGACGGCAAGGCGGTGTTCCTGCGCGACATCTGGCCGAGCAACAAGGAAATCGGCGACACGATCGCGGCCACCGTCGGGCCGGAACTGTTCGCGCAGAACTACGCCGACGTGTTCAAGGGCGACACCCGCTGGAACCAGATCGCCTCGCCCGACGGCGAGTCGTACGCATGGGACGAGGCGTCCACGTACATCAAGAACCCGCCGTACTTCGACGGCATGACGATGTCGGTCGGCACCATCGGCGACATCCGCGGCGCGCGCGTGCTCGGGCTGTTCGGCGACTCGATCACCACCGACCACATCTCGCCCGCCGGCAACATCAAGAAGGACTCGCCGGCCGGACGCTTCCTGCAGTCGCGCGGGGTGCAGCCGGCGGACTTCAACAGCTACGGCAGCCGGCGCGGCAACGACGACGTCATGGTCCGCGGCACCTTCGCCAATATCCGCATCAAGAACCTGATGCTCGGCGGCGAGGAAGGCGGCAACACGCTGCACCAGCCCTCCGGCGAGAAGCTGCCGATCTACGACGCGGCGATGCGCTACAAGGCCGAGGGGGTGCCGCTGGTGGTGATGGCGGGCAAGGAGTACGGCACCGGCTCGTCGCGCGACTGGGCCGCCAAGGGCACCAACCTGCTCGGCGTGAAGGCGGTGATCGCCGAGAGCTTCGAGCGCATCCACCGGTCCAACCTGGTCGGCATGGGCGTGCTGCCGATGCAGTTCAAGCCCGGACAGAACGCGGGAACGCT
>NZ_JAKFCB010000137.1:0-6604 GCF_036676885.1 Aeromicrobium sp. | reverse complement strand
TCGCACAACCCGCCGCAGGACAACGGCTACAAGGTCTACCTCGAGGACTCCAGCCAGATCGTGCCGCCGGCCGATGTCGAGATCTCCGCGGCGATCGACGCGGTCGGCCGGGTCGACGAGATGCCGCGCAGCGATGCGTACGAGCTGCTGGGTCCCGAGGTCGCCGAGGCGTACGTCGAGGCCGTCGTCGCGCTGCCGGGCGACGGTCCGCGCGACATCGTCGCCGTCTACACGCCAATGCACGGAGTCGGCCGGGACACCCTCGTCGAAGCGGTGTCGCGCGCCGGCTTCCCGCCGCTGCACGTCGTACGCGATCAGGCCGATCCCGACCCCGACTTCCCCACCGTCGCGTTCCCCAACCCCGAGGAGCCGGGCGCGATGGACCTCGCGCTGAAGCTGTCGTCCGAGGTCGGCGCCGACCTCATCGTGGCCAACGACCCCGACGCCGACCGTTGCGCCGTCGGCGTCCGGGACGGCGAGTCGTACCGGATGCTCACCGGCGACCAGGTCGGCGTGCTGCTCGGCGACTTCCTGCTGCGCAAGGGCGTGCAGGGCACGTACGCCGCCTCGATCGTCTCGTCCGACCTGCTCGGCCGGCAGGCCGCGGCGTACGGGCAGCCGTGGGAGCAGACCCTGACCGGCTTCAAGTGGCTCGGCAAGATCCCGACGCTGGTGTTCGGCTACGAGGAGGCGCTGGGCTACAGCGTCGCGCCCCACATCGCGCGCGACAAGGACGGTGTCTCGGCGATCATCACGGTGCTCGAGCTCGCCGCCGCGCTCAAGGCCGAGGGCCGTACGTTGATCGACCAGCTCGACGACATCTACCGCGAGCACGGCCTCCACGCGACCTCGCAGCTCTCGGTACGGGTCGAGGACCTGTCGATCATCGCGCGGGCGATGGAGACGCTGCGGGCCTCTCCGCCGTCCTCGTTGGGTGGCCTCGCGGTGACCTCGGTCGACGACCTCGCGGACGGCTATCGCGGCCTGCCGCCGACGGACGGCATCCGGCTGGGGCTGGAGGGCTCGACGCGCATCATCGCGCGGCCGTCGGGCACGGAGCCCAAGCTCAAGTGCTACATCGAGGTCGTCGTGCCGGTGGAGGACTCGATCGAAGCGTCGCGTGGCGTCGCCGACGCCGCGATTGCGGGCATCAAGAAGGACCTGGCGATCGCCTTGGGTATCTAAGGTCGCCGGATCCCCGCCGTGAGTCTTGAGGACCGGCCGGAGCCTCGCCGTGAGGTTGCAGGCTTGCCGGATCCCCGCCGTGAGTGTTGAGGACCGTTGCGGAAGGGCGCCGAGCTCAGGAGAGAGTTGTGGTCCGTCGACGAGCGGACGACGCAACGCGACATGACTCGGAGACGACGCTTGTCGATGGACCACAACTCTCTCGTGAGCGTGAGCGACCAGCACGAATTGGGCGACCCGAAAGACAGAGAAGGCCCTGCAACCGCTGAGAAAAACTGTCAGTGGCGACCTCTAGGTTTGGGGTATGGCAGCAGTCCTCGACCCCGGCAAGCTGATCCTCGACGAGATCACCGCCCTGGAGGTCGAGCGCGCCCGCATCGAGGCCAAGATCGCGTCGAAGATGCTCGACTTCCAGGACCTCCGCCGTCGTCAGGCAGAGTCCAATCCGAACCAAACGGCCGCGAAGCTCGAGACCTCGTTCGCCGCTGATGAGCTCGGTGCCGCCTTGCACCAACCGACCCGCACCGTGCAGTGCCGCTTGGCTCAGGCCCGCCGGGTGCGTGGCCGGTTGATGTGGACTTGGCAGGCATTCCTGGCCGGCAGGATCGACACATACCGGATCAGTCTCATCGCGTCGGCGGTCGACAAGCTCCGCGGTGACAATCACGCGATCATCGAGCTCGACCACCGGGTCACTTCCTACGCGCCCGTCCACACCGCCGCCCAGCTCAAGGGCTGGCTCAAGCGTTTCGTCGCGAAGAACGCTCCCGACCAGCAGGCAGCCAAGACCGAGAAGGCGAAGCGGGGGGTGTGGTTGGACCACCAGGACGACGGCATGTCCTATCTGCACGCCTACATCCCGACCGCAGACGCCATCGTCATCGATGCCGAGCTGACCGAGAAGGCCAAGACGCTTCCCGCCGACGGCCGGACGCTGGACCAGAAGCGAGCCGATGTGTTCATCGCCCGGCTGCGCGGCCACATCGAAGAGCAGTCATCCAGCAGCCGCGCCGTCATCGGGATCACCGTCCCCGTCACCACACTGGCCGGCCTGACCGACGAACCCGGCGAGTCGTTCGACGGATCCTTCGCCCTGCCCGCTGACATGGTCCGCGACCTCGCCCAGCAGCCCGGCACCCTGTTCCACCGGGTCTTCACCGACCGGCTCGGCCGCATCCTCGATGTGACCGAGCTCGGCAGATTCCCGTCCGCCAAGCTCAAGACCGCGATCGACATCAGAGACGGCACCTGCCGGTTCACCACCTGCACCAGAGCCGCGATGGAATCCGACAAGGACCACGAAGTCCCCCACCCCAGAGGACCCACCACAGGCTCAAACCTGCGCGGCCTGTGCCGGCGGCATCACAACATGAAGACCTACGGCGTCACCGAACCCACCGAGCACGTGATGCGAGACCGCGCGCCCTCAAGAGCCGAACACGACCTCGCGACCTTCATCGCCAACATCGAGTTCGCGGCCTGACCAGATTCACCCCACCGCCCAATCCCCAGCCCTAGGCTCGGGGCATGACGACTCCGGCTTCGCCCAGCAGTCGACCAAGCCGCGGCTGGTACGCCCTCGCCGCCGTGCTGGCCGCCCTTGCTGTGGTGATCGGTGCGGCGTTGGCCGCCTGGATCATCCGGGCGCTCGTGGGGTACGAGATCGTCGAGTTCCCGGAGGGTGAGCCGGTGACGATCGTGCTGAAGGATCGCGGCGAAGCAATCTGGGTGACCCCCGAGAATGTGGGGGCGACCTGCAAAGCCACCGGCGATTCGGACTACTCCTTCAGCTCGGGATCGGCGGACCGGATGACCTTCATCCGCGGCGGCCAGACCTGGGTCCGCGTCGGGATCCTGAAGGGGCCGCCCGGAGCTGAATACACCTTGGTCTGCGAGGACCTGGGCACCACCCAGCAGTTCGGCCACGCGCCCAACCCGCAGATCGGTCGCTATGTCGTGGTCGGAGTCTCTGGCGGGCTGGTGGCCGGGCTTTCCGCCATGGCCGCATTCCTGATCGTGCTGGTCGTGGCGATCAAGCGGAACAGCAAGCCACGTGTGGCGTGACCCTCATACCTTCAGCACACCCACGACCAGGCACACCAGCGCCGCGGTGATCAACACCGACCGCACGTGGTTCCACCTCGTCCACCTGTCCTCGAAGGCCTCGCGCAACGACGCAGCGCTGCCCTCGCCGGCTTCGAGCGCGTCGTTCATGGGGACGTTGACCGCGAACGTGATGACGTACGCACCGACGACGTACAGCACCAGCCCGGCGATGACCCACGGCCGTGACGCATCGTCCCAGCCGAGGACCAGGGCAAGCAGTCCGACGAAAAACGGGCCGCCGAACGTCAGCGCGAACACGGGGTTGAGGATCGCGACGTTGATGCCACGCATGGAGTCGACGAACGCGGCGTCAGAGGCACGCCTGAGGCCCGGCATGACGACGTACGAGAACGTCGCGAAGAGGCCTGCCGAAAGCCCCATGAGGGCGGTCGCGGTGATGAGTGCGGTCTCGGTCATGAATTCATCCCACCAGCGGCGGTTGAGACTTTCCATAGTTGAACTGCCCACATCCATACGTGAGCGTCTACAGTGACGTCATGGACACGCTCAGCGGGCTGCTGGACGGCCCCCGCGCCAACGGCGCGTTCCTCATGGGCTCGGTTCTGACGGCACCGTGGTCGCTGCGCATCCAGGACGAGGCGCCGCTGTCGATCGCGGTCGTCGTGCGCGGCGAGGCCTGGGTCATGCCCGACGGCGATGAACCCGTACGCCTGGGACCCGGTGACGTCATGGTCGCCCGTGGGCCCGAGCCGTACACCGTCGCCGACCAGCCCAGCACCGAACCTCAGGTCTTCATCAACCCGGGTCAGCACTGCACCGACGCCGAGGGCAACAGCCTCGAGGACGTCATGACGCTCGGCACCAGGTCGTGGGGCAACGATCCCGCTGGCGAGACGATGATCGTGACCGGTACGTATGAGAGCGCCCGCGCGATCAGCGCCCGGCTGCTACGGAGCCTCCCCCAGCTGTTCGTGTTGCGGGAGGGCGAATGGAACGGCGAGCTGGTCTCGGTGCTGTGCGCCGAGATGCAGCGTGACGAGCTCGGCCAGGAGGTGTTCCTCGACCGGCTCCTCGACCTCGTCGTCATCGCCGCGGTGCGCGACTGGTTCGCTCGCGACGCGACGCGGGCGCCGGCCTGGCACCGGGCGACGTCAGACCCTGTCGTCGGGCCGGCGCTCCGCCTGCTCGAGGCCGACATCGCTCGGCCGTGGACCCTCGCCTCGTTGGCCGCCGAGGTCGGCGTCTCCAGGGCTGCCCTGGCCCGGCGCTTCACGACGATCGTGGGTGAGCCGGCGATGGCCTACCTGACGACGCTGCGACTCGACCTCGCCGCCGACCTCCTGCGCGAGCCCGGCCTGACGATCGCCGCCGTGGCGCGACAGGTCGGCTACGGCAGCCCATTTGCCCTCAGCGCCGCGTTCAAGCGCGTGCGCGGAGTCAGCCCATCCCACCATCGCGCGATGGTGGGATGAGCCGACACAACCCCTACTTGCCCGGCGGCGTCCGGTAGGTCGTGGACGACCCCGAGATGTCCTCCGCGCCGCTGTAGACGACGTGCAGCGTGTGCCGGCCGGCGCCCCGGAATCCCTCGAGGGAGACCACGGCGACCCCGTCGACCACGTCGGCGGTGCCGATCAGCACCCCGGCGTCGTACACCTTGACGACCCCGGCATCGACGGCCAGGTCCGCGCTGACCTCGGCCCGCAGCACCGGCGGATTGCGGTACGGCCCGGTGCCCGCCGGCGTCCACGACGTGACCTCGACGCTCGAGGCGAGCGGGCCCGGATCGAAGCCGACGATCTCCGGGTCGTGATCGCTGGCGCGGTAGGGGTCAGGGCGATAGAAGTCCGTGACGTTGTAGTTGTAGCGGCTGTACTCCCGGGCCAGCGACTCGTACGCGTTGATGTTCCAGATGTCCGCGCCGGTGACCTTCTTGAAGCCGACAGTCGAGGCGAAGACGTGGTCGAGCGATCCGACCTTGCCGTCGAACTGATACGTCTCCTTGTCGGTCAGCTCACGCGGCACGTTGACGTAGCCCGCGTCCTCGATGATCTGGACCGGGTCCTCCTCGTTGTACGCGTTGAAGTCGCCGGTCAGGAACACCGTGTTGGTGCCGGCCGCCGCCTTGAGCTCGTCGGCGAAGTCGACCAGCGCGTGTGCCTGGAGCGTGCGGGAGTAGTTGGAGCCGCCCTGCCCGTCACCCTGGTCGGCGTCGGCACCGGAGCCCGAGCCCTTGGACTTGAAGTGGTTGACGATGACCACGAAGTCGTCATCGGCCGATCCACCGACCGGGCGGAACGTCTGGCCGAGCGGTTCGCGCGCGTTGTCGAACGCGCTCGCGCCGATCAGGATCCGCGACGCGCCGATCGTCTCGACGACCCCGGGCTGGTAGATGAACGCCGTACGGATGACGTCCTCACCTTCCGGCACCTCGGCGGGCGTCGGCACGAAGGCCCAGCGCTGCTCGCCGGCGGCCTCGTTGAGCGCTTCGGTGAGCGTGCGGAGCGCGTCGTCGCGGTCGTCGAGGCCCACGGCTGCGGAGTTCTCGATCTCCTCGAGCGACACGACGTCGGCGTCCAGCGTGTTGATCGCCGACACGATCTTGGCCTGCTGCCGCGCCAGGTTGGCCGCGTCGGCCGCACCACGCGGACCGTTGTTGGTGCAGGAGTTGACCGTGATGTTGTTGCCGGCCCGGTCCCGGTAATAGCTGCACGTGCCGCCGGTGAAGTCCTCGCCGGTCGTCGAGAAGTAGTTGAGCACGTTGAAGGTGCCCAGCTTGACGCCGCCGCCGACCGGCTCGGGCGCCGCCGTGCGCGTGTTGCCGATCGACACCGGCTCGTCGCCCCCGGCGACCAGCTGCTGCGTCGGCTGGAGCTTCCACGCGTTGTTGCGATAGTCGAGCACGACCGGATCCTCGAATCCGACCGGCGCCCCCACCCGAACCTCGTTGTCAGCGGTCAGCCACGGCAGCGGCGTGCCCTGGTTGGCGGCCGACATGAAGTTGAGGCTCGCCCCGTCGTCGAGCGTGACGAGGCGGCGCGCGTTGTCGGCGATCGTCTCGGTGTAGGCCGCCGAGCCGGGCCGCGCGACGTTGGTCGGCGTCGGCAGGGGCGTGTCGCCCGCCGCCAGCCCGATCTCGGCGTACTGGTTGGTCGTGTAGTTGTTGGTGATCGTGTAGTCGCCCTCCGGCAGGAGCAGCATGCCCTCGAGCGACTCGCGCTGCGGCTGACCCATCGGGAAGTCGACCGTGGCCGGCTGCACCGGCTCGGCCGGACCCGCCAGCTCCTTCCACCCGCCGGCGGACGTGCTGATCTCGGTCAGGCCGTTGAACTCGCTGACGGCCCCGGTGACC
>NZ_JAKFCB010000136.1:0-4377 GCF_036676885.1 Aeromicrobium sp. | reverse complement strand
GGACTTCTTCGAAGCCGTCGGCGCGCGGCTCGCGACGATCAGCACGGGGGAGGGCAACGACTACGGCCATCCCGCCGCTGCGGCTCTTGCGCTGCTGCGCGAACAGGGCACGCGCTGGTGGCGTACGGACACCGACGGCGACATCGCGATCGTCGAGCGTGACGGCCGCCTGCTCGTCGTGACCAGATGACTACTCTGGGTCCGTGGCCACGGCATGTCGATCGCGAGGAGTCAGCTGATGAGCGACCGGTCAGACCCGGCCCATGTCGTCATGCTCGTCGGCAACGACATCGCGGTGGACACCAGGGTCAAGAAGACGGCGGCCTCCCTCGCGCGCCTCGGGCTGCGGGTGACGGTCGTCGGCTACGGACCCGAGGGGCTGGAGACCGCGCGGATGGCGGGTTGCGACATCATCCGCGTGCCGATCCCGTGGACTCATCACAAGCATGGCCGCCAACCGGTCCCGCGACCGCTGACCCCGCGTCAGGCGGCGATCGCGAAGGTCAAGGCGCGCCGCGCCGCGGTCATCGAGTGGGGCACCCGGCCCACGCCGGCACGGCCAGTGCGGGCCGCCCGCAAGGCGGCGAAGATCGTCGCGCTCCAGTGGCTGCGCCTTCCTGGCTTCATGGCGGCGCGGACCAGGTCCAACACCCTGCCGCCATCGCTTGCTGGGCCGGACGAGTCCGAACCCAGCCTGCCGTGGCGTCTCACCGTGCCGATCGGGCTGGACTACCTCGAGGCTCTCACCCCGCAGATCGTTGCCCTCTCTCCTGACGTCATCCATGCCCACGACGTCCACACCATCGGTGCGGCCTCGTCGGCAGCAGACCAGCTCGAGGCCGCAGGCGCCCGCCGGCCGGTGTGGCTGTACGACGCGCACGAGTTCATCGCGGGCCTGTCCCTCTACGGACGGCGCGACGCCACCGAGCGCGCCGGGTGGCTCAACCTCGAGCAGGAGTTCGCCCCCCGGGCGGATGCCGTCGTCACAGTGAGTCCCGTGCTCGCCCAGGAGCTCGCCTCCCGCTATCCCGCCGTCCCGCGCGTCAAGGTGGTCCTCAACGCACCGTGGGAGTCGGGGGAGCCGCCTGCGGGTGGAACCACGGGCCTGCGTGCGGCGGTGGGAATCGGCGCCGAGGCTCCGCTCCTCGTCTACAGCGGGGTCGTGACCCACGCCCGCGGCGTCGACACGGCGGTCGAGGCGATGCCGGCCCTGCCCGGATGCCACCTCGCGATCGTGTCGACGACCTTCGCGGCGCCGATCAGTGACGTGCTCCGCGACCGCGCCGACGAGCTTGGCGTCGCCGACCGGGTCCACATCCTTCCTCCCGTCCCCGCCCACACCGTCGTGGACCACCTGGCCAGTGCCGACGTGGGACTCATCCCGATCCGGCGCTTCCCCAGTCATGACGTCGCACTCACCAACAAGCTCTTCGAGTACATCCATGCGGGGTTGCCGGTGGTCGTCAGCGACTGCACGGCGCAGAAGCAGTTCGTCCACGAGGAGGACATCGGAGCCGTGCACGTCACCGAGGACTCGGCCGACCTGGCCCTCGCCGTCCAGACAGTTCTCGGCGACCTGGAGCACTACCGGGCCCGAGCGCGCCGCCGAGAGCTGCGTCAACGCTACTCGTGGCAGGCGTCCGAGCAGGCCCTCCACGACCTCTACGCAGAGCTGCTCGGTCCGGCCCGGGTGGACGCGCCGCCGACCGGCCGCAGCTTCCCCGACCTCGGCGAGACCGACGTCGAGCCGCACGACGGGACAGCGGTTCAGGGCACCACCATCAGGTGATGCCCTGAACCGTCTGACCGCTTCGCTGCCCCGTCAGGGAGTCGGCTGGTCGTCCTGGCCCAGGCCCGGCGGGTTCACCGGGACCTTCATCTTGGGCACCTTGGCCTTCATCGTCGTGACCGAGTTCGTCTCCGTCGCCAAGGAGATGGTCGGATCGATCCAGCCCAGCACGTTCTTCATCATGGTCTGGACCAGGCCCTGCGAGGTCAGGCTCGGGGCCGGCACGGTCCAGTCCGACGAGCACCTGCCGTTGAGGTAGCAGCTGAAGCTGAACACCGAGGCGTTGAAGACACGAGCTCCCGACGGCGCCTCGAACGCGGTGATCGTCATGGGCTCGATGCCCCTGGCCCCGCGGCAGTCCGCCGAGCCGGCATACACCGACTGGATCCCTGGATGCTGGTACAGGTCGGGGTTCAGCCGGTCCATCTCGCCGGCGATGAAGCCGGGGATGCTGGTCCCCGGGGCGATGCCGTCGAACAGCCAGGTGCTCCCGGTCACCATCGTGCCGCCCGGGAGGGGGCAGACGTATTCCGCGCCGAGCAGCGGCTGGGATGCGTACGCGTCGCCCCGGAACCGCCACGTGGCGTCAGGAGAGGTCCAGTGGTCGGCGTCCCAGGTGCGCCGGTCGGAGCCCGAGGTGTAGGCGATCTCGCGGTACGCGGTGTTCGCCCCCATGCTGGCCACGTTCACCCCGCTCTCGATGGCCTGGCTGACCGCCGCGCGCATGGGCATCGAGTAGTACTCGTCGTGGGAGGGGATCATGAGGTTGTCGGCCCTGGCCGGGACCTGCCCACCGAACTCGTCGAGGTCCTCGTCGGTCCAGTACGTCACGTCGGCACCCTGCTTCTCGAGCCAGAACACCATGCCCTGCTCGAGGGGGAGGAACTGGCCGGAGCCCTGGCCACCCGAATAGGGCCGGTTGTAGCTCAGGCGCCCCGACTTGTTGGTGGTCGAGTAGAAGCTGCGGCCACCCCAGTCGTTGTACGCCGACCAGGTCGTCGTGGCCTGCTGGAGGAGGATGTCGTGCTTGGTGCCCGTGTCGTCTCGGACGGTCAGCGGCGCGTACGTCGCATACGTTCCGTCGCTCACCTTGATGAGGTAGGTGCCCGGTACGAACGTCTCGTCGATCGGGATGGTGAGCGTCTTCGACCAGTTGGCGGCCGAGACCATGTAGAGGTTGCGGCCCTGGCTGTCGGTGCCGCCGATCGTGGCGGCCGGCTGGTTGACCGTCGACACGTTGTCCTGGCGCCAGATCTCGCGCGCGCCGTTGCCGCCGTAGTAGCCCATGCGGTAGGCGATGACCGAGACCTTCTTCAAGGAGTCGTTGTCGACCTTGATGTCGACGGTGTCGCCACAGGTGGCGGACGTTCTGGTGAGGTAGGCAGACATGGTCGTTGACGTCGCCCCGGCGGAGATGGCCCACGCGGCGGTGCCGGCCTGGGCGTTCTCGTCCGTCACGCTCGGCCAGCTGTTCGGGCACGGGGGCGGCGGCGCCGCGATGGGTGTCACCGGTACGTCGGGCATGTCTGCCGGCGGGGCGATGAGCGGCAGCAGGCCGGAGGCCTTGGCCAGCACCGTGCCGCCGCTGGTCAGCGCGACGATCGGCAAGATGTTGTTGCCGCCGTAGACCGAGAGGCACAGGTTGTTGACCGGGATGTTCAGCTGGGTACCGATCGACACACTGATGGGCGACGTCGGGGTCCAGGTGAGGTACGCGCCCGACCCGGTCAAGGTGCCGTTGACGGTGCTGACCTTGCATGACGAACCTGGCGGGATGTAGAGCTGGATCTTGGAGAGCGTGCCCGCGCGGGTCACCTTCGTCCTGTAGGTCAGGTTCGTCTTCTGGCCGGGAATCGGGTTGCTCGCTGTGACGGTCCCCGTCGCCGTGCGACCCGTGCCGTACGACAGGGTCGCCCCCGTCGTCGAGACGGCCTTGAACCACAGGCTCCATGGCTCGCCCGTGGTGGGCAGCTTCAACCCGTAGAACGGAATCTTGAACCGGGCTCCTACGGTCACCTTGATCGTGGTGCTGGGCGTCCAGCGCAGCACCCCGGTCGACACCGTCCGCACTTTTCCGTTGAGGGATGTGACGGAGCCACCGGTCCCGGACGGCAGCGACACGTCGATGTACTTGACGGTGCCCGCTTTCGTCACCGTCGATTCGTAGTTCAGGGTGTGGGTCCCGTCCTTCGCGGCGTTCGCCACGATGGTGACGTTGGCCGTCACGGCGTTGGCGGGAGGCGCGACCACGATCACGCTCACGAGGAGGACCACTGCGGCAAACAGGGTCGTCAAAGAGGTTGGGATATGTTTCGACACTGGGAGTGTGCTTTCAACTGGGAGTGGGTCCTGCTGCCGGCTCCCACACCCCTTGGTACCCAGCACGAAAATCGTCGCATATCTCCGCCGATCGTGCTGAAAAATGGGCAAATTCGGATCTTCGCCATCGCGAATCGCGAGAGCCGCCGGTTTGTGGTGACCCGATGACTACGCTGAGTCCGTGGCCACGGCATTCGGAAAGATCCTGCTCATCACCGGCAACGCCGAGTTCCTCGCCGACCGCACGCGCGCGCGTGCCGTCAAGGCCG
>NZ_JAKFCB010000135.1:0-17114 GCF_036676885.1 Aeromicrobium sp. | reverse complement strand
CGGAGCGTACGCCCGACGGTGCCTCGACGGCCTTGCGGCGGCGCAGCACGCGACCCTCGAGCCCCGTCATGGTGCCCTCCTCCTCCGCCCACTGGGTCACGGGGAGGATGTAGTCGGCGAGCAGCGCGGTCTCAGACGGGATGAAGTCGCACACCACGACGAGGTCGAGCGACTCGATCCGGCGGCGAATGGCGTCGGCGTCGGGGGCGCTGACCAGGACATTGCTGCCGTGCACGAACAGCGCACGCGGACCGTCGGGCATACCGAGGCTCATGAGCAGCTCGACCGCGGGAACGCCGGGGCCGGGGATGATGTCGGGGTCGACGCCCCACACGGCTGCGACGTGCTCGCGAGCGGCCGGGTCGGCGATCATGCGGTAGCCGGGCAGCTGGTCGGACTTCTGACCGTGCTCGCGGCCGCCCTGGCCGTTGCCCTGGCCCGTGATCGCGCCGTAGCCGCCGCGCTCGGCGCCCACGAGACCGAGCGACAGAGCCAGGTTGATGACAGCGGTGACGGTGTCGGTGCCGTCGACGTGCTGCTCGGAGCCGCGGCCCGTCAGCAGGAACGCTCCGGCGCCGCCCCGGTGGGGGCTGGCGTCGGCCAGCATGCGGGCGATGCGGCGCATCTGGGTCTCGGGGACGCCGGTCGTGGCGGCGACCCGCTCGGGCCACCACTCGGCGACGCTGCGGCGTACGGCGTCGACACCTTCGACGCGCGTCGCGAGGTAGTCGTCGTCCGTGAGCGACTCGGCGAACACGATGTGCAGCAGTCCCATGATGAACACCAGGTCCGTGCCGGGCACGAGCTGGACGTGCTCACCCGCGCCGTCCTCGGTGAGCTTGGCGGTGGCGCTGAGCCGCGGGTCGACGACGATCAGCCCGCCGCGCTCGCGTACGCCGCCGAGGTGCTGGACCGCCGGCGGCATCGTGTCCGCGAGGTTGCTGCCGAACAGCACCACGGCCTGTGCGTCGTTGAGGTCGGTCAGCGGGAACGGCAGACCACGGTCGACGCCGAGCGTACGGTTGGCGGCGGCCGCGGCCGAGGACATGCAGAACCGGCCGTTGTAGTCGATCAGCCGCGTGCGTAACGCGAGCCGGGCGAACTTGCCGAGCTGGTAGGCCTTCTCGTTCGTCAGACCGCCCCCGCCGAACACCGCGACGCCGTCGGGGCCGTCAGCTGCCTGGATGGCCTGGACGCGCGTGGCGATGTCGTCGAGCGCCTCGTCCCATCCGACTGGCTCAAACCCAGTCGGAGTACGGCGGAGCGGGGTCGTGATGCGGTCCTGTGCCCTGAGGAGCTCGGCGCTGGTCCAGCCCTTCTGGCACATCCCGCCGACGTTCGTCGGAAACGCCCGCGGCTCGGCGGCGATGGGATCGCCGCCGAGCTTCTGGGCGCACTGCAGAGCGCAGTACGGACAGTGGGTGTCTGTCACACGCCTGCCTTCGCCATGGTCGCCCCGGGCCGCCGGTAGACGAACCAGGTGACTGCCGAGCACAGCACGTAGTACGCGGCGAACACGATGAACGCGACCTTGCACGCCTCCACCGGGTCGGTCACCCACGGTGAGCCGAAGGTGATGGGGATCAGGAAGCCACCCATCGCGCCGGCCGCACCGATGATGCCCAGCGCCGCCGAGCCCTCCTTGACGGCCTTGGCTTCTGCGACGTACCGCTCCGGGGTGCCCTCGGAGGTTCCGCCCTGTGCCTGCGCCTTGAAGATGTGCGGGATCATCTTGTACGTCGAGCCGTTCGCCACGCCTGTCGCCGCGAAGACGAACAGGAACATCGCCAGGAACCACGGGAAGATGTCGGAGTTGTGGTTGACCGCGGCCGTGATCTCCGGGGAGAACCCGGGGAACGACGACGGATCGGCGGTCCAGGCCGCGATCTTGTCCGGCGATGCGACAGGAACCGGATCGAGCAGCGTCAACGTGTAGAACACACCGAGCGTGCCGGCGATCATCGCGATGAAGCAACCCAGTGTCACCTTGGCGCCGCCGATCTTGTCAGCGAGCCAGCCTCCGAACGGGCGAGTGATCGAGCCCACGAGGGCTCCGAGGAAGGCGTAGTAGACGAAGTTGATGCCGATGGACTCCGTGGGGATCGGCGAGCGGAAGAAGTTGATCTTGATGAGCAACGGCATGGCGGCCGAGTAGCCGATGAATGAACCGAACGTGCCGACGTACAGCAGCGACATGATCCACGTGTGCTTGTACTTCGCGACAGCCAGGGTCTCGCGCGGCTTGCCCTTCGCGGACGACAGGTTGTCCATGAAGAAGTACGCCGCAACGGCAGCGATGACAGCCAACGTGGCATACAGGTAGCCGACTCGCTGCAGGTTGATTGCATCGGCGGCCTTGATCGCGCCGAACGCTCCTCCGGCTCCGACAATGATCGGCAGGAAGAACTGGATCAGCGAGACACCGATGTTGCCGCCCGCCGCGTTCAGTCCGAGGGCTGAACCCTTGAGGCGCGTGGGGTAGAAGTAGTTGATGTTCGTCATCGAGGACGAGAAGTTCCCGCCACCGAAGCCGGCGGTCGCCGCGATCATCACGAAGACCCAATAGGGCGTGTCGGGTCGCTGCACGAACACGATGAACAGCACCGTCGGAATGACCAACAGGGCGGCGCTGATGATGGTCCAGTTGCGGCCACCGAACTTCGGCACCGCGAACGTGTAGGGAAGGCGCAGCAGCGAACCCACGAGGTTCGGCACCGCGACGAGGAAGAACAGCTGCTGGGCGCTGTAGTCGAATCCGACCTTGGCCAGCATGGCCGCGCTGACGCTCCACAGCAGCCACACCGAGAATCCGAGGTGTTCTGCGAAGATGGACCAGATCAGATTGCGGCGGGCAACCTGCTTGCCCGACGACTCCCAGAACTCAGGGTTCTCGGGCTCCCAGTTGTCGATCCAGTTGCCGGTGCGGCGGGCGGCGGCCGGTGGGGTCGGCTGTTGTTCTGGGGGGCTGCTGACGACACTGGTCATGAAACGCTCCGAGGGTCATGGACCCGGCACTTCGCCGGATCTGGTAACCCTGAAACTAGGCAGCGCGTGTTTCAGCCCAACAGACCTCGCGATGAGAACGAGGTAACACTGTTCGCACAGTGCTGTGGGGGTTGTTGTGAGAAGTCGGAGTGGTTCGACCGGCGGCCGCAGGACGTCTCGAGATAACGTCAGGCTGTCCTGTGGTCAGGCCTCGATGACGACCGGCAGGATCATCGGGCGGCGGCGGAGCTTGCGGCCGACGTACGAGCCCAGGACCCGGCGTACGACCTGCTGCAGCTGGCGCGAGTCGTGGTTGCCCTCGGCCATCGACTCCTCGAGGGCCGTGACGATCTTGGGCAGGATCTCGTCGAACGCCGAGTCGTCCTCGGCGATGCCGCGGGCGTGGATCTCCGGCCCGGACACGATCTTGCCGTTGGTCGAGTCGACCACCACGACGACCGAGATGAAGCCTTCTTCGCTGAGCACGCGGCGGTCCTTGAGCTCAGAATCCGTCAGGTCGCCGACCGACGAGCCGTCGACGTACACGTAGCCGCACTCGACGGCACCCGTGATCGAGGCGTGGCCATCGACCAGGTCGATGACGAAGCCGTCCTCGGCCAGCAGCACGTTGGGCACACCGGTCGCAGTTGCGAGCTTGGCATTGGCGTGCAGGTGGCGGATCTCGCCGTGCACCGGGAGCACATTGGTGGGCTTGACGATGTTGTAGCAGTAGAGCAGCTCGCCGGCCGACGCGTGACCTGAGACGTGCACCAGGGCGTTGCCCTTGTGCACGACATTGGCGCCGAGCTTGGTCAGCCCGTCGATGACGCGGTAGATCGCGTTCTCGTTGCCGGGGATCAGCGACGAGGCGAGCAGGACGGTGTCCCCCGGCTCCAGGCTGACCTGCTGGTGGCTGTTGTTGGCCATGCGCGACAGGGCTGCCATCGGCTCGCCCTGCGAACCGGTCGACATCAGGACCATCTTGTGCGGCGGGGCGGCGTCGATCTTGTCGACGACGACACCGTCGGGCACGTGCAGGTAGCCCAGCTCGCGGGCGATCTGCATGTTGCGGACCATCGACCGGCCGACGTAGGCGACCTTGCGGCCGTGCTTGGCGGCGGCGTCGATGACCTGCTGGACCCGGTGGATGTGCGAGGCGAACGACGCGACGATGATGCGCCGGTTGCTGCTGGCGAAGACCGCGTCGATCGCCGGCGTGATGTTGCGCTCGGACGTCGTGAAGCCCGGCACCTCGGCGTTGGTCGAGTCGGTCAGGAACAGGTCGACGCCCTGCTCGCCGAGCCGGGCGAACGCCCGCAGGTCGGTGATGCGGCCGTCGAGCGGCAGCTGGTCCATCTTGAAGTCGCCGGTGTGCAATGCGACGCCGGCAGGAGTCTTGATCGCGACCGCCAGCGCGTCGGGGATCGAGTGGTTGACCGCGACGAACTCGAGCTCGAACGGGCCGAACGACTGGACGTCGCCCTCGGTGACGACGTACTTGGGCGCGTCCTTGAGGCGGTGCTCCTTGAGCTTGGGCTCGAGGAACGCCAGGGTCAGCTGCGAACCGATGACCGGGATGTTCTCGCGCTCGCGCAGCAGGTAGGGAACGCCGCCGATGTGGTCCTCGTGGCCGTGCGTCAGGACGATGCCGACGATGTCCTGGAGGCGATCACGGATCGGCCCGAAGTCGGGCAGGATCAGGTCGACGCCGGGCTGGTGCTCCTCGGGGAACAGGACGCCGCAGTCGACGATCAGGAGCTTGCCGCCGTACTCGAAGACCGTCATGTTGCGGCCGATCTCACCGAGCCCGCCGAGCGGGATGACGCGGAGGGCGCCTTCGGGGAGTGCGGGGGGCGGGTCGAGCTCGAGGTGCATGTGGCTCATGTATGAAGCTTTCAGAGAAGGCCCGAAGCCACCAGGCCGTCGCGAACGATCGCGACTTCCTCGTCCGTGGCTTCGAGGAGTGGTGAACGCATCGTGCGGTGCTCGAGCACTCCGAGGAGCTGCAAGGCAGCCTTCGAGGTGATCGCGCCCTGCGTGTAGGTCATCATCGCCTTGACGGCGGGAAGTAGTCGGTCGTTGATCGATCGTGCGGTGGCGAGGTCGCCGGCATCGACCGCCGCGACCATCTGGACGTACGCACCGGCGGCCGCGTGCGCGACGACGCTCACGATGCCGCTGGCGCCCATCGCGAGCCAGGGCAGGTTGAGCGGGTCGTCGCCGGAGTAGATCTTGATGCCGGTCTCGTGCATGAGCCGGGCGCCGCGGTTGAGGTCGCCGACGGCGTCCTTCATGGCGATCACGAGCGGGTGGTCGGCCAGCTGGGCGTACGTCTCGTCGGCGATCTGGATGCCCGTGCGGCCGGGGATGTCGTAGAGCATGACGGGGGTGTCGTCGCCCGCCCGGGCGACTTCCTTGATGTGCGCGAGGATGCCGGCCTGGGGAGGCTTGCTGTAGTAGGGCGTCACGAGCAGCAGGCCGTGTGCGCCGGCCTTCTTGGCCTGCTCGGCCAGCTCGACGGAGTGGCGCGTGTCGTTGGTGCCCACCCCAGCGACGATCGTGGCGCGGTCACCCACGGCCTCCAGCACGGCCGCAAGCAGCTTTCCGTCCTCGGCGACGGTCGTGGTCGGCGACTCACCGGTCGTGCCACTGACGACAAGTCCGTCGTTGCCCTGATCGACCAGATAGGACGCCACCTTCTGCGCGTCTGCGAGATCGAGCTCACCCTCGCGGGTGAACGGCGTGACCATGGCGGTCAGCACACGCCCGAAGGGCGCAGCCTCGGTGGCGAGCGGCGACGTCATACCCACGAGGCTACCGCTTGGGGCGGGGTCGGCGACGACCGGCAGGATAGGTGTGTGAACGAGCGCAGCAAGCGAACCATGAAGGCGGTTTCACGCCGTCGCCTCCGTACCGTGGGTTTCCCGATGGGCGTGACGGCGTGACCGATGACATCTACGACCTCGACACCGCGTCTGTGCCCCGGGGCGACGGCATCCGCGACCTGACGTTGACGGATCGCTGGAACACGCCGCTCGGCAAGCCCAACGGCGGCTACATCCTCGCAGCCATGCTGCGTGGTCTCGGCGAGGAGATGGACGCAGACGACCCGATGGTGGGGGCGGTGACCTACCTGGCATCTCCGGAGACCGGTGCGGCCGAGCTCCGTACGTCCACGCTCCGCCATGGGCGCCGGGTGCAGACCGGCGAGGCTGCCCTGTGGGAGGGCGAACGGCACATCGCGCAGCTGCTCGCGAGCTTCGGCGCCCGCACCGGCGGACGCTCGATCGAGCTCGGCACTCCCCCGGCGCTGCCCGCACCCGACGACTGCCTCAACCCGGCGGACTTCCCCGACGCGATGCCCTCCTCCAGCATCTTCGACCGGGTCGACTACCGGCTCGGCGCGGCACCTGGTTGGGCCCTCGGCAAGCCCAACGGTGATCCCACGTCAGAGCTCTGGCAGCGCCTCGCCGGTGGTCGCGAGATCGACCTGCCGGCGCTGGCGTTCCTCTGCGACTCGTTCGCCCCTCCGGTCCTCGAGATCGGTGAGCCGCAGTCGATGACGGTCCAGCTGACGGTGCATCTGCACCGCACGCCCGTCCCGGGCTGGATCGCAACCCGCCTGACGACGCGCCACGTCATCAACGGCTTCCATGAGGAGGACTGCGAGCTGTGGGACGAGGCAGGCAACCTCGTCGCCCAGAGCCGCCAGCTCGCCATCTTGCTCTAGCCGCTGTCCGTGCGCAGGACGCAACATGTGCGAGTCTGCACGGGCTCTTCGCGAAGGTGTGCGCGTGTGCTCGTGTGCGCGTGTGCACAGTCTGTTGGAGGCAGATGGCTGTCCACATGCCGTGGCGGAGGCGTCGCGGGCCGACTTCGATTCGCCTTGGCTGGCAACGTGCTGCCACCGCCTCTGCCGGACGACCGCCCCTTCACGCTCGAATGGGCCGAACGCCACGGTCACTCCCGCCGGGTGCTGCAAGGACGCCGGTTCCAGATCTTGTTCCCGCGTGTCTATGCCGCCGCAAGCTTGGAGCGCACACCCAGCGTGATGGTCAAGGCGGCGCTGCTCGCCGCGCCTGCCCACTGCGCTGCGAGCCACCACAGCGGCTTGCTGCTCTACGGCATCGACGTCGGCGAAGATCTGATGCCGCATCTCGCGACACTTGACCCTGAACCCATTCGCATCCGCGGGATCACAACGCATCGGCTCACGATGATGAGCACCCGGATCGTTGACGGGTGGCGCTTGCTGTCGCCCGAGCTCAGCCTGTCGACCGCCGCGACAAAGCTGTCATTGGTTGACGTGGTGATTGCGGCCGACGCGCTGTACGCGCGGCGTCTCGTCACTCCCGCTCGCCTCGAACACTTCCTGCACGACCACCACGGGGCGGGCGTTCGAAGGGCTCGCCGGGCCGCACGGCTGAGCCGAACTGGATCGGAGTCGCCCCGCGAAACATACGTCAGGGTCATGCTGGAGCTTGCCGGGTTGCCGCCGCTGGAGTGCAACAGGTCATTCGGCGATGAGCTCGGCAGCATCGCACGCCTCGACCTGTCGTGGCCGCAGTGGAAGATCGCCATCGAGTACGACGGGCGTCAGCACGGACTGAGTCTGGCGCAGCGAGAGCGCGATGTCCGACGACGCGAACGCATGGAACGTCTGGGGTGGGTGTTCATCGTCATCACGGCCGCCCAGCTCGCGACTCCACGTGAGATCGTCCTGCGCGTCTGCGATGTCCTGGCGGAACGGCGCGGATGGCCCACGATCCCCCGTTTCGATGACGAATGGTCGTCGCTGTTTGAGTGACCCGCCATCGCGCACAGCGTGCGAGTCTGCACCGTTTGTGCGCCGCGAGCGAGGCAGAATCGCACTCTTTCGGTGGCTGCCGGTGCAGACACGCACACTTTGCGGCCCGGACTGTGGGTCAGGCCCGGTCGTAGGTCGCGATGTCGTAGCCGTCGTACGCGTCGCGGCTCACTTCGGTCCACGCCGACCAGTCGAGGTCGGGGAACCACGCGTCACCCTCGGGCGCCAGGTGGACGTGCGTGACGACCATGCGGTCGACCAGACCCTGGGCCAGCGCCTCGGCGTAGACCTGGGCGCCGCCGATCAGGAACACCTCGTCGTCACGCCCCAGCGCCAGGGCCAAGGCGTCGGTCAGCGTGTGCGCGACCTCGACACCGGCGGCGTGCCACTCCGGGTTGCGGGTGAGCACGATCGACGTACGCCCCGGCAGCGGGCGACCGATCGACTCGTACGTCGTGCGGCCCATGACGATCGGATGACCCATTGTCAACGCCTTGAACTGCTGCTGGTCGCCCGTGCGCGGCCACGGCATGTCGCCGTCGTTGCCGATGACCCCGTTCGACCCGATCGCCACGACGACCGTGACGCTCACAGAGCTGATTCGATTCGGATTCGCCTCACAGTGCCGCAACCATCCCGCTTCGCCTCATACTGCGATCGGGGCCTTGATCGCCGGGTGCGGGTCGTAGCCGGTCACCTTGATCGAGTCGAGCGTGAAGCCGTCGATCGAGGTCACGGACGGATCGAGCCACAGCTCCGGCAGGGCGCGCGGCTCGCGGGTGAGCTGCTCGCGGGCCTGGTCGAGGTGGTTGACGTAGAGGTGGGCATCTCCCAGCGTGTGCACGAAGTCGCCCACGCCGAGGCCCGTGACCTGGGCGACCATGTGGGTCAGCAGGGCGTAGGACGCGATGTTGAACGGGACGCCGAGGAACACGTCGGCCGAGCGTTGATACATCTGGCAGGACAGCTTGCCGTCAGCAACGTAGAACTGGAAGAACGCGTGGCAGGGCATGAGCGCCATGGCGTCGAGGTCCGCGACATTCCAGGCGCTGACGACATGGCGGCGGGAGTCGGGGTTGGTCCTGATCTGCTCGATCACCGCGGCGAGCTGGTCGATGTGCTCGCCGCCGGGGGCCGGCCAGGAGCGCCACTGGTAGCCGTAGACCGGGCCTAGGTCACCGTTGTCGTCGGCCCACTCGTCCCAGATCGTCACGCCGTTGTCGCGCAGGTAGCGGGTGTTGGTGTCGCCCGCGATGAACCACAGGAGCTCGGCCACCACAGATTTGAGGTGCACCTTCTTGGTCGTCACGAGAGGGAAACCCTCGCTCAGGTCGAACCTCATCTGATGGCCGAAGACGCTGCGCGTGCCGGTGCCCGTGCGGTCACCCTTGGCGACCCCTTCGTCGAGGATCCGTTGGACGAGATCGAGGTACGCGCGCATGTTCGCAGAGTATCAATCACGACCGACGGATCGTGTGCGAAACTCTGTCCATGCCGAGCGCTGAATACGACGCCACGCCCAAAGAGGTTCGCAACTTCGTCCTCCTGCAGATCGGGATGGTCGCCGGCTTCCTGGTGCTGCTGTTCTTCATGTTCGGCGGGTCGGATGCGGACTACCCGCCGGCATGGCTCGCGGTCGCGCTCGTCGTTCCGATCGCAATCGGTGGATTCTTCGCGGAGCGGGTGTGGCTGACCGCCTCACCGATGTCCCCGGACGTTCCTCCGCACGAGCTGCGCAACGAGGCGGTCGGGGTGTTCGCGGCCCAGACCGTACGCAAGTTCTTCTACTGCTTCGCCGCTCTCCTGCCGGCCGGGGTCGTGACGTTCGTCGGCGACTACGGCGGATGGCCCCTCGTGATCGCCGGGTTCCCGGGCCTCGCGGTGATCGGGTGGGAGACCTGGCCGAGCCTGCGCAACACCTCGATGACGGCGGCGATGCTCGACTCGCAAGGCGCCGAGTCGCACCTCGTGGAGAGCTTCCTCGAGTCGTGACACAATGACGGTCCGCGGGATCAGTGGACCTGAGGCCATGGCCAAGGGTTTCCACGCGTCGTACCCCGTGGGCTCCATCTGCGAATGGATTCATGGTGAACCGCTTCGGCGGCCGGGGTTCGAATCCCCATCCCCGTTCGTGGGCCGGCGTGCTCTTCGGAGCGCCGGTATGACGGGCTCTGCGGGACTTCGGGTCCCCCGCCCCGATTCCGGGCCGGCCCACGAACGGTCCGAAGAACCGAAGGGATGTCAGGCATGGTCACGGTGATGCCCTACGAGCGGTACGTCCACTACCGACGAGGCAAGCTGCAGGGGATCCTCGAGCCCGGACGCCACCGCTTCTGGTCGACCGGGCATCGGCTCGTCCGCGTCGACACCCGGGTGCAGATCTTCGACGTACGGCCGCAGGAAGTGCCCACCTCGGACGGGATCACCGTCAAGGTCAGCGCATCCGCACGTCTCCAGGTGACGGATCCCGTGGCCTTCATCGAGTTCACCGCCGATCCTCACGGCCTGGTCTACGACGCGATCAAGTCGTGGCTGCGCAGCGTCGTGCACCTCCGCACGCTCGATGAGGTGATTGCCGGCATCGTCGTCGACGAGACCCCGCACGAGGTGCTCGAGGCGGCCGGCAGCGCCGGCTTCTCCATCACCGACTTCGCCGTCCGCGACGTCCTCGTCCCCGGCGACATCCGCCGGGCCACCGAGGAGCTGGTGACGACTCGTCAGCAGTCGCAGATCGCCCTCGAGCAGGCCCGCAGCGACGTCGCGGTGCTCCGCGCGCTCGCCAACAGCGCGAAGATCCTCGAGGACCACCCGGTGCTCGCCAGTCTGCGGCTCGCCGAGACGGCGAGCACGCACGGGGGCACCGTGATCATCGAGCGACCCGCAACGTGAGCGCCGATGTCAGCGCGCGCCTGGCCTGGCCGGACGACGCCGCCTCGATCGTGCGCGTCCAGCTCGCCAGCTGGCGCGCCAGCTACGCCGACCTGATCCCGGCGGAGGTGCTCGAGTCCGTCGATCCGGCCGAGCTGGCCGAGCGCTGGGTGGCCACGCTCAGCTCGCCCAAGGACGCCCGGATGCGCGTGCTGGTGGCCCTCGAGCGCGCCGACGTACGCGGGTTCGCCCTGGTGCACCCGTGCTACGACCCCGACGCCGACCAGGTCGCCGACGGCGAGGTCGGCGAGTTCGTCATCGACCCTGACCACCAGCGTGCGGGTCATGGCTCGCGGCTGCTGCAGGCCGCCGTCGACACGCTCGCCGCCGACAAGTTCACCCGCGCCGTGTGGTGGGTCGGATCGACGGACGACGCACTGCGGGCCTTCGTCACCGAGTCCGGCTGGGAGCCCGACGGCGCCCACCGCGAGCTCGCCACCGACACCGGGCAAACCCTCAAGCAGATCCGGCTGCACACCGCGATCGGATGACGACGACAGACCGCTCGGTCATCGTCGACTCGCTGGGGGTCGGGCTGGCCACCGGTACGTACGGCGTGTCGTTCGGCGCGATCTCGACGGCCTCAGGGCTCGACGTGCTGCAGACGTGCGTGCTGTCTCTCCTGGTGTTCACCGGTGCTTCACAGTTCGCGTTCCTCGGCATCATCGCGTCGGGCGGCAACCCGGTGACCGGCGCGCTGACGGCGACGCTGCTCGGCAGCCGCAACCTGTTCTACGGGCTGAGCCTGGCCCAGAGGCTCGACCTCAAGGGTCCGCAACGCCTGGCGTCGGCCCATCTCGTGATCGACGAGTCGACCGCGATGGCCGTGACGCGCGAGACGAGGCGGCAGAGCCGTCTGGGTTTCTACTGGACCGGCATCTCGATCTTCGTCCTGTGGAATCTCATGACGTTCCTGGGCGCCCTGGCCGGCGAGAAGATCGGCAACCCCGAGACGTACGGGCTGGACGCCGCGGTCGGCGCCGCGTTCCTGGGCCTGCTGTGGCCGCGGCTGACGTCGTGGCACGCGCGCATCGTGGCGCTGTTCGGGGCGGCGGTCGCGCTCGGCCTGGTCCCGCTCACCGCTGCGGGGTTGCCGATCGTCCTGGGCGGCGGCGCTGCGGTCGTGCTGGGCATGCTGTGGCGGCCGAGGGTGGACGCATGACGTCGCTGTGGCTGGGCATCGTCATCATGATCGTGGGCTGCTTCGCGCTGAAGTACGCCGGGCTGTCGGTGCCCGAGCGCATCCTCAACCATCCGGCAACCGTACGAGCGGCTGACCTCATCCCGGTCGCGCTGCTCGGCGCCCTGATCGCGGTCCAGGTGTTCGCCGACGACGGCTCGCTGCGGATCGACGCGCGCCTGCTCGGGCTCGCGGTCGCCGCGGTGCTGCTGGCGCTGCGCGTGCCGTTCCTGCCGGTCGTGTTCGCAGCCGCGCTCGTCGCCGGGCTCGCTCGGATGGTGTGACGGTTTACCAGGTTAACCTGGTAATCGGCCACTCCCCCGGGCAAATTTGCCTGGAGGGGTGACGGTTTACCAGGTTAACCTGGTAAACCGCCACCCCTAGAGGCCGAGGATGCTGTCGAGGCCGACGGTGACACCGGGGCGGCCCGACACGGCGCGCACGGCGGCGACGACGCCGGGCATGAACGACGCCCGGTCGATCGAGTCGTGCCGGATCGAGAATGTCTCCCCCGCACCGCCGAACAGGACCTCCTGCGACGCCGTGAACCCGCGGGCACGCACCGAGTGCACGGGTATGCCCGCGACCTTCGCTCCGCGCGCCCCCTCGGGATCGGTCGTCGTGGCGTCGGGCAGCGGCGGCGAGCCGGCCTCGTCGCGCGCGGCGGCGATCATCTCGGCGGTACGCGTCGCGGTGCCCGACGGTGCGTCGACCTTGTTGGGATGGTGGAGCTCGATGACCTCGATCGACTCGAAGTAGGGCGCGGCGGTCGCGGCGAAGCGCATCATCAGCACGGCGCCGATCGAGAAGTTGGGCACGATCAGGACTCCGGTCGACGGCTCGTCGCCGAGCAGCGTGCGTACACGCTCGATCTTGGCGTCGTCGAAGCCGGAGGTGCCGACGACGACGTTGACGCCGTGCTCGACGCACCACGTCACGTTGTCGAGCGCCGCCGCCGGCTGCGTGAAGTCGAGCGCGACCTCGGCGCCGGACTCGGTGATCAGGTCGAGGGAGTCGTCGACGTCGACCTCGGCCACCACCTCGATGCCCTCGGCATCGTTCAGCGCCCGGACCGACTCCGAACCCATGCGCCCCTTGGCGCCCAGCACCGCAACCCGTGTCATGGCGTCAGCCTATCGGCGCGTGCCGGCGGCCAGGTCGACGAGGACACGCACGCCGGCCGCGACCTCGGCGAACGATGTCGACAGTGGCGACAGGCCCAGCCGGATGAGGTCGGATTCGCGGAAGTCCGGCACCACACCTCGCGCGATCATCTGCTCGGCGATGCTCCGTGCCTCCGGGTGACGCACCGTGACATGGCTCCCCCGCAACGCCGGGTCGCGCGGCGTGGCGACCTCGAGCCCGGCCTCGTCGAGCAGCTCGATCGTGTACGCCGTCAGGGCCTCCGACTTGGTCCGGATCGCGTCGACACCGGCCTCGGCGATCAGGCGTACGCCCTCCTGCACCGCGACGATCCCGGCGACGGCCGGCGTCCCGCTGAGCATCCGCCGGATCGTCGGCGCGACCTCATACGTGTCGGACATCGCGAACAGGTCGGCGGCGCTCCACCACCCGGCGATCGGCTGCGTCGCCTCCGCGACGTGGCGCTCCGCGACGTACATGAACGCCGGCGAGCCGGGACCGCTGTTGAGGTACTTGTACGTGCAGCCGACCGCGAAGTCGACCCGGGCGGCGTCGAGGCCGATCTGCAGGACACCCGCCGAGTGGCACAGGTCCCACAGCACCAACGCGCCGGCGTCGTGCGCGAGCGCCGTGAGGGCGGGCAGGTCGACCAGCGTGCCGGAGCGGTAGTCGACCTGGCACAGCACCACGACCGCCGTACGCTCGCCCAGCGCCCCCGCGAGCACGTCCACCGTGACGTTGTCGATCAGGTCCGGCTCGAGCCAGCGCACGGTCATCCCACGGGCGTCAGCAACCGACTCGACGAGGTAGCGGTCGGTCGGGAAGTTGGTCGCGTCGATCACGATCTCGTCGCGGCCCGGGCGCATGCCTGCGGCGGCGTGCAGCAGCTTGTAGATGTTGACGGAGGTCGAGTCGGCGATGACGGTCTGCCCCGGTGCCGCGCCCAGCAGGGCGGCGCCCAGCTCGTCGCCGACCGTGACCGGCAGGTCGACCCACGAGTCGTCCCAGCCACGGATCAGCCGGCCGCCCCACTCCTGCCGCACGAACGTCGTGAGGCGTTCGACGGTCGCCTTCGGCACGCGCCCGAGCGAGTTGCCGTCGAGGTAGGCGACGAGGTCGTCGTCGATCACGAAGCGGTCGCGGAAGGCCGCGAGCGGGTCACTGGCATCCAGGACGTCGGGGGGTGTCGTCACCGGCCGATGCTCTCACAGGGGACGCGGAAGGGCCCCGCCGCAGTGCGGCGGGGCCCTTCACGGACGTACGGATCAGGCGTCGGAGCTGACCGGCTCCTCGGCCGGAGCAGCCTCTTCGCCCTTGTCCTCGAGCACGGGGATCAGCGAGAGCTTGCCGCGGTCGCCGAGCTCGGCGATCTCGACCTGGATCTTCTGGCCGACCTTGACGACGTCCTCGACGTTGTTGACCCGCTGGCCACCGTTGAGCTCACGGAGCTTGCTGATGTGCAGCAGGCCGTCGCGGCCGGGAGCCAGCGACACGAACGCGCCGAAGTCGACCGTCTTGACGACGGTGCCGAGGTAGCGCTCGCCGACCTCGGGCATCGTCGGGTTGGCGATGGCGTTGATCGCGTCACGTGCGGCTTCGGCAGCTTCGCCGCTCTCCGCACCGACGTAGACCGTGCCGTCGTCCTCGAGCGAGATGTTGGCGCCCGTCTCGTCCTGGATCTGGTTGATGATCTTGCCCTTGGGGCCGATGACCTCACCGATCTTGTCCACGGGGATCTTGATCGTGATGATCCGCGGGGCGTAGGGGCTCATCTCATCGGGCTCGTCGATGGCCTCGGCCATGACGTCGAGGATCGCGACGCGAGCACCGTATGCCTGGGTCAGGGCGCCGGCCAGCACGTCGGCGGGGATGCCGTCGAGCTTGGTGTCGAGCTGCAGGGCGGTGACGAACTCGCGCGTGCCGGCGACCTTGAAGTCCATGTCGCCGAAGGCGTCCTCGGCTCCCAGGATGTCGGTCAGCGTGACGAACGTCTGCTTGCCGTCGATCTCACCCGAGATGAGTCCCATCGCGATGCCGGCGACCGGCGCGCGCAGCGGCACACCGGCGTTGAGCAGGCCGAGCGTCGAGGCGCAGACCGAACCCATCGAGGTGGAGCCGTTGGAGCTGAGCGCCTCGGACACCTGGCGGATCGCGTAGGGGAACTCCTCACGCGTCGGCAGGACCGGGAGGAGCGCACGGCCCGCGAGGGCACCGTGACCGATCTCGCGGCGCTTCGGCGAACCGACCCGGCCGGTCTCACCGGTCGAGTAGGGCGGGAAGTTGTAGTTGTGCATGTAACGGCGCGACGTCTCGGGCGAGAGCGTGTCGAGCTTCTGCTCGAGGCCCAGCATGTTGAGCGTCGTGATGCCCATGATCTGGGTCTCGCCGCGCTGGAACAGCGCCGAGCCGTGCACGCGGGGAACGATGCCGACCTCGGCGCTGAGGGCACGGATGTCCTCGAGGCCACGGCCGTCGATGCGGACCTTGTCGCGCAGGACGCGCTCGCGGACGACGGCCTTGGTCACGGAGCGAACGGCAGCGCCGATCTCCTTCTCGCGACCCTCGAACTGCTCACCGAGCTTCTCGATGACGTCGGCCTTGATCTCGGACTCGCGCTCCTCACGATCAGCCTTGCTGACGATCGTGAGCGCCTGGGCCAGGTCGGCCTTGGCGACGGCCTCGACGGCTTCGTAGACGTCGTCTTCGTAGTCGAGGAAGATCGGGAACTCGCGCACCGGCTTGGCGGCCGTGTTGGCGAGCGCGATCTGCGCCTCGCAGAGCTGCTTGATGAAGACCTTGGCGGCATCGAGGCCACCGGCGACGATCTCTTCGGTCGGCGCCTGGACACCGCTCTGGACGAGGTCCCAGGTCGACTCGGTCGACTCGGCCTCGACCATCATGATGGCGACGTCGTCACCCGCGATGCGGCCGGCGACGACCATGTCGAAGACGGCGTTCTCGAGCTGGCTGTGCGTCGGGAAGCCGACCCACTGGCCGTCGATCAGGGCGACGCGCGTGGCGCCGACCGGGCCGGTGAACGGCAGGCCCGAGATCTGCGTCGACGCGGAGGCCGCGTTGATCGCCAGGACGTCGTACGGGGTGTCGGGGTTGAGCGCCAGGACCGTGATGACGACCTGGACCTCGTTGCGCAGACCCTTCTTGAAGGTCGGGCGCAGCGGGCGGTCGATCAGGCGGCACGTGAGGATCGCGTCCTCGCTGGGGCGTCCCTCACGGCGGAAGAACGAGCCCGGGATGCGGCCGGCGGCGTACATCCGCTCCTCGACGTCGATCGTCAAGGGGAAGAAGTCGAAGTGGTCCTTGGGGTGCTTGCCGGCGGTCGTCGCCGACAGGAGCATCGTGTCGTCGTCGAGGAATGCAGCCACCGAGCCGGCGGCCTGCTGGGCGAGTACGCCCGTCTCGAAACGGATCGTGCGGGTGCCGAAACGGCCGTTGTCGATGACGGTCTCAGCGGTGTGAAGTGTGGATTCCGACATGGAAGTCCCTTCCGCAGGCGAATGCCTGCCTGTTGGGACGAGAGGTGCCAGGCGGTGGAACCTTGTCGGTCTTCGATCGAGGCCTGCGGGCATCCCTTGAGGGACTTCCCGAGGGCCACTACCGAGGACCGAGCACGTCGTGCCTGGGCACTCTCGTCATGGGTGATGCGATGTGCAGTTGTGAAGAAAGGCGGTCACTCCACGGGGAGTGACCGCCTCAGGGGTCTAGCGGCGCAGACCGAGACGCTCGATGAGCGAGCGGTAGCGCTCGATGTCGTTGTTCTGCAGATAGTTGAGCAGGCGACGACGCTGTCCGACGAGGAGCAGCAGTCCACGACGACTGTGGTGGTCGTGCTTGTGCTCCTGGAGGTGGCCGGTCAGGTGCGAGATGCGGCCGGTCAGCAGCGCGATCTGGACCTCAGGGGATCCGGTGTCGCCGTCGCTGAGTGCGTACTGCTTGATGATTTCGTCCTTGGGCATGTCTGCGACCGTGGGCGCAGCAGTCTTCTTTGACACTGTTCTCCTCTGAGGGTTCCGTTGCACGGCGCGCCCGGGCTTGTCCACCGGGGCACTCTGG
>NZ_JAKFCB010000134.1:0-9551 GCF_036676885.1 Aeromicrobium sp. | reverse complement strand
CGGGATGTTGAACGCGTCGCAGGTGCGGACGAAGCGGGCCGCCTTCTCGGAGGCGTCGATGTCGAGGCAGCCGGCGAGCTGCATCGGCTGGTTGGCGACGATGCCGACGCTGCGGCCCTCGACCCGGCCGTAGCCGATGATGATGTTGGGTGCGAACAGCGGCATGACCTCGAGGAAGTCGCCCTCGTCCACGATCGACTGGATCACGGTGTGCATGTCGTACGGCTGGTTGGCCGAGTCCGGGATCAGGGTGTTGAGCGCGAGGTCGGTCTCGGTGGGCTCGAGGTCGGCGACCTCGTCGTAGGGCTCGGGCTCCTCCATGTTGTTCTGCGGGAGGAACGAGATGAGCGCCTTGACGTACTCGAGGGCGTCCTCCTCGTCGGCGGCCATGTAGTGCGCGTTGCCGGACTTGGTGTTGTGCGTACGGGCGCCGCCGAGGTCCTCCATCGACACGTCCTCGCCGGTGACGGTCTTGATGATGTCGGGGCCCGTGATGAACATGTTGGAGGTCTTGTCGACCATCACGACGAAGTCGGTGACCGCCGGGGAGTAGACGTGCCCGCCGGCGTTGGTGCCCATGATCAGCGAGATCTGCGGGATGACGCCCGAGGCGTGCACGTTGCGCTTGAAGATCTCGCCGTAGAGGCCGAGCGAGACGACGCCCTCCTGGATGCGCGCGCCGGCGCCCTCGTTGATGCCGATGATGGGGCAGCCGGACTTGATCGCCAGGTCCATGACCTTGGTGATCTTCTCGCCGTAGACCTGGCCGAGGCTGCCGCCGAAGATCGAGAAGTCCTGGCTGAACACGCACACCTGCCGGCCGTCGATCGTCCCGTAGCCGGTGATGACTCCATCGCCGAGCGGCCGGTTCTTGTCCAGACCGAACGCGTGGCTGCGGTGCCGGGCCAGGGCGTCGAGCTCGACGAACGAGCCCTCGTCGAGCAGCTGCTCGACCCGCTCACGCGCGCTCTGGCGGCCCTTCTTGTGCTGCTTCTCCGCCGCCCGCGCGGCCATGTCGACCGTCGCTTCCTTCTGGCGCCGCTGGAAGTCAGCCAGCTTGCCCGCAGTCGTATGGAGCTCGGGATGGACTTCGATCTCGTGTTCGGTCACGGGGGTCAGCGTAACGATCGCAGGCCCTGACCGGTATGTGAGGCTGTTCTCATGGCCTACCGCGACCTGGACCGCCCACCGCTCGATGCCGCTGCGCTGCGCGCTGCGCTGACCGGACCCGACCGGTTCTGGAACGACATCGTCGTCACCTCCGAGACCGGAAGCACCAACGCCGATGTCGCGGCGGCGGCCCGGGCCGGAGCGCCCGAGGGGACGATCCACACGACCGACCTGCAGACCGCCGGTCGAGGCCGCCTCGACCGCGCGTGGGAGTCGCCGGCCGGCTCGGGCGTCATCGTCTCGGTGCTGCTGCGGCCCGACTCGGTGCCCGCCGGACGCTGGGTGTGGCTGCCGCTCCTGGTGGGCCTCGCGGTCGACGCGACGGTGCACGAGTGCGGCGTCGAGTCGGGGCTCAAGTGGCCCAATGACGTGCTGGTCGACGGTCGCAAGATCGCCGGCATCCTGCTCGAGCGCGTCGACACACCGGTCGGCTCGGCGGCGATCGTCGGTGTCGGCCTCAACGTGTCGCTGCGCCGTGAGGAGCTGCCGGTCGACACCGCGACCTCGCTCGCCCTCGAGGACGCGACCGAGACCGACCGGACGATCGTGCTGCGCGGCTTCCTGCGCAACCTCGAGGCGCTCTACCGAGCCTGGGCGGCGGCCGGCGGCGACCCCGGTTCGGGCATCCGCGACTCGTACGTCCGACGGTGCGTCACGCTGGGCACGCGGGTCCGCGTGAGCCTCCCCGACGGTGGCTCGCTCGAGGGTCAGGCGACCGGCATCGACGAGTTCGGACGCCTGCTGGTCGACGACCGGGCCATCAGCGCCGGAGATATCACCCACGTCCGACCTGCGACGTGAGAAAATCCCCTCATGACCCTTTCGCGCAAGCTGATGATCGACGGCGAGCAGATCGTCGCGACGACGCGCACCCACATCAAGGTGCTGTTCATCCCGTTCGTCATCCTGCTGGCCCTGTCGGGCATCGGCGGATTCCTGATCAACCAGGTCGGTGACTCCGGCAGCGGGGTCCCGCGGTGGATCGTCGTGGCGGTGATGCTCGTCCTGATCCTGCTGGGCTCGGTCATCCCGTTCATCAAGTGGCTCACGTGGACCTACACGCTGACCAACAAGCGCATCGTCGAGCAGAAGGGCATCCTGACCCGCACGGGCCGGGTCATCCCGCTGAACCGCATCAACGACGTCGCGTTCGAGAAGAACCTCAACGACCGCATCCTCGGCTGCGGCACGCTGATCATCCACGACGCCAGCGAGCAGTCCGGCCTCGAGCTCAACGACATCCCGCACATCGAGGCGTTCCACCGCACCGTGACCAACCTCGTGTTCGAGAAGCACGACAAGACGGCGAGTGATGAGTCGGTCTGAGCTCCGCGACGAGCTCGCGCGCCTGATCCTGGGCGGCGAGCTGACCCTCACCAGCTCGGAGGTCGCCGACAAGGGTGGGTTGAGCCTCGAAGACGGCCAGCGGCTCTGGCGCGCCCTCGGCTTCCCCGACACCGGCGAAGCGATCGCGTACGGCGACCCCGACGTCGCGGCGGTGGCGACCGTGGCGGCCGCGATCGAGACGGGGGTCCTGGACGAGGAGACCGTCTTCCGCATCACCCGCGCGCTCGGCACCACGATGTCCCGGCTCGCCGACTGGCAGGTCTCGACCCTGGTCGACCAGGTCGAGCACGACGTCGAGGGCGGCAAGGCGGAGAGTCGGCTCGGCGCCGCCGTCAGCCTGGCGACGGACGCCGCACCGGGGTTCGAGCAGCTCATGATCTACGCCTGGCGGCGCCACCTGGCTGCTGCCGCGGCGCGCATCGAGGCACTCGGCGCGGCCGATGAAGAGCTCCTGTCGACCGTCCTGACGGTCGGCTTCGCGGACCTGTCGCGGTTCACCTCGCTCTCCAACGAGCTCGACGACTCGACGCTCGGGGCGCTGGTCGAGAACTTCGAGACCCGTTGCACCGACATCGTCACGGCGCACGGCGGACGCGTCGTCAAGACGCTCGGCGACGCGGTCCTGTTCGTGATCGCCGACGCACCCGAAGGCGCCCGTACGGCGCTCGACCTGGTCTCGCAGATCTCGTCGCGCGACGACATGCCCGACATCCGGGTCGGCCTGGCCACGGGTTCGGCGATCAGCCGCCTCGGCGACGTCTTCGGCCCTCCGGTCAACCTCGCCGCACGGCTCTCCCACGTCGCGCGCAGCAACCGCGTGCTGGTCGACGAGGCCACCGCGGCAACCCTCGGCGACGAGTTCGACACCCGCACGCTGCCACCTCGCCCGCTGCGGGGGTTCGGCAACGTCTCACCCATCACGGTGACCGAACGCCGCGGGTTCCGCTCCAGATAGGCTGACCTGGTGCCTTCACCTCAGCTCGCGGTCATCGGTGGTGGCCAGCTGGCCCGGATGATGCAGCAGGCTGCGATCGGTCTCGGCATCCACATCCGGCTCCTGGCCGAGGCGCCCGATGTGTCGGCCGCCCAGGTCATCCCCGATCACGTCGTCGGCGACTACACCGACCTCGACACGCTGCGCGCGGTCGTGGCGGACGCCCCGGTCGTGACGTTCGACCACGAGCACGTGCCCCCCGAGCACCTCAACGCGCTCCAGGCCGAGGGTCACGCGTGCCGGCCCGGCCCCCACGCCCTGCTGTATGCCCAGGACAAGGGCGACATGAGGACCCGACTCGGTGCGCTGGGCATACCGTGCCCTCGCAACGCCGCCGTCTCGTCGGCCGCGGACCTCGAGTCATTCGGCTTCCCCGCCGTGATCAAGACGACCCGCGGTGGCTACGACGGCAAGGGCGTGTGGGTCGTACGCTCGGCCGCCGACGCAGAGGAGGCGTTCGCGTCCGGTCGCTCCCTGCTCGCGGAGGAGCTCGTCGACTTCCGCCGCGAGCTGTCGGCGCTCGTCGCCCGGTCGCCGTCGGGCGAGGTGCGCGCCTATCCCGTCGTCGAGTCACGCCAGGCCGACGGCGTGTGTGCCGAGGTCATCGCCCCGGCGCCCGGCCTCGATCCGGCGCTGGATGCCGAGGCCCGCGCGATGGCCGAGCGGATCGCGACCGAGCTCGACGTCACCGGCATCCTCGCGGTCGAGCTGTTCGAGACCACCGATGGACGATTGTTGGTCAACGAGCTGGCGATGCGTCCGCACAACACCGGTCACTGGTCGATCGACGGGGCCGTCACCAGTCAGTTCGAGAACCACCTGCGCGCCGTGCTCGACCTGCCGCTCGGAGCCACCGACGCGCGTGCGCCGTGGTCCGTCATGGTCAACATCCTCGGCGGCGCCGTCGAGGACCTCGAGGCGCAGCGGGCCGTGGTGCTTGCCGCCGAGCCCGACGTCAAGATCCACCTCTACGGCAAGTCGGTCAAGGCCGGCCGCAAGGTCGGGCACGTGACGGCGTCCGGACCAGATCTCGACGACGCGCTCACCCGGGCCCGCCGCGCCGCTGCACTGTTCACCCAGGGAGTGACCTCATGACTGATCAAGCCAGAGTCGGCATCGTGATGGGGTCGGACTCCGACTGGCCCACGATGGAAGCCGCCGCGACGGCGCTCGGCGAGTTCGGCATCGCGTACGAGGCTGACGTCGTCTCGGCGCACCGCATGCCCGACGAGATGCTGGCGTACGGCCGCGACGCGCACACGCGCGGCATCGAGGTCATCATCGCCGGCGCCGGGGGAGCGGCCCACCTGCCCGGCATGCTCGCCGCCGTCACGCCGCTGCCGGTCATCGGTGTCCCGGTCGCCCTCAAGCACCTCGACGGCATGGACTCGCTGCTGTCGATCGTCCAGATGCCGGCCGGTGTGCCGGTCGCGACGGTGTCGATCGGCAACGCCCGCAACGCGGGGCTGCTGGCCGTACGCATCCTGGCGACCGGTGATGCGGCACTGACGCAGAGGATGCTTGCCTTCCAGGCCGAGCTGGCCGATGTCGCCCGGGCCAAGGGGGAGAAGATCCGCAACCCCAGCGGCGGAGCCGGCTTCCGCTGACGCGCGGTTTACCAGGAGAACCTGGTAAACGGCCACCTCACCAGGCAAATTTGCCGCGTGAAGTGAACCGTTGCCCGTTGAAGTGACGGTCTACCAGGTTCTCCTGGTAAACCGTCAGCTTCTGTAGAGGCGCTCCGCATACTGCTCGGAGTAGTAGGCCTCGAGCTCTTCGATCGAGTCCTCCGGCCGCTCGAGGCTCTTCGCGATCTGGGCGCGACTGGGCACCGCGTCTGGGTGCCAGGTCTCCGGATCCCACAGCTCGGACCGCAGGAACGCCTTGGAGCAGTGGAAGAAGATCTGCTCGACGGCGACCTCCAGGATCACGGTCGGGCGGTGGCCCTTGACGACCATCTGGTCGGCGTAGGGAGCGTCGGCGAGGAGCGTCGCGCGGCCGTTGACCCGCAGCGTGTCGCCGCGGCCGGGGACGAAGAAGATCAACCCCACATGCGGGTTCTGCAGGATGTTGGAGAATCCGTCGGCGCGCTTGTTGCCGGGCCGCTCCGGGATCGCGAGCGTCGTGTCGTCGACGACGTGGCCGAATCCGGCCGGGTCGCCCTTGGGCGAGACGTCGCACGCACCAGAGGCGTCGGACGTCGCGACGAGGCAGAACGGCGAGGCAGCGAGCCAGGCGCGGTGCTCGGGCCGGAAGGCGTGCGAGTCCTTGTCGAGGACCCGTTGCATCGGGACACCGAGCAGGTCACGCAGCTCGGACTCGGTCGTGATCTCGGTGCGCATGCCGAGAAATCTACCCGCGGACGTACGACGTCAGGGCGGTGAGCGTCGGCTTCGCCGGGGCCGAGGCGACCCCGAAACGTACGGGCGGCTCGACCGGTCCGAGCTCGCCGAGCTCCTCGCCCTCCCACGTCGCCCGCGCGTCGACCAGGCGGCGGATGTCGCTGGCGGCGTACCACTCGGCCCTGCCCTCGCCCGCTGAGCCGTACGTTCGTACGCCCGGCAGGATCCGGCCGGCGACGGGGTTGCACGCCTTGGCCCAGGTGGGCGAGCGCCGCATCGGCGACGGTACGAGTCCCAGCAACGGTGCGACCCACAGGCGGTGGCCGGGGGTGAAGCGCAGCTGCAGCGACCGGGTGTGCACTGACCACTCCGCTCCGCGCTCGACCGAGACCGGCTCGATGCGGACCTCGTCGAACGCGTAGGTCGACGCCACGAAGTCGGCGACGCCCTGACGCGCTGCCAGGAGGGTGCGATGCCCGGACACGTCCTCGACCATGACGTCGGCGAACGGGCCGAACGGGCTCTCGTCCCAAACCCCCACCACGATGCGGACGCCCGAAGACGTCCCGAGCCAGGCGATGTGCCCGGTGAAAGAGGTGGTCATGCCGCCAGTGTGTCCGATGCCACGAAAGGTTTGGTCGGGAGAGCGCCGAAGCGAAGGTACGATTACTAGGTCGTCCTACTATCGGGAGTCCACACGTGTCCGACATGTTCGTCCTTTCCGAAGAGCACCAGGCCATCCGCGAAGCCGTCCGCGCCGTCGCCGAGGCCAAGATCGCGCCGTACGCCGCCGACGTCGACGAGCAGGCGCGCTGGCCCCGTGAGGCTGCCGAGGCGCTGCTGGCCGCGGACTTCCACGCGCCGCACGTGCCCGAGGAGTACGGCGGAGCGGGTGCCGATGCGCTTGCGACGGTCCTGGTCATCGAGGAGATCGCCCGCGTATGCGTGTCGAGCTCGCTGATCCCCGCGGTCAACAAGCTCGGATCGCTCCCGCTCATGATCAGCGGCGACGAGCAGCTCAAGAAGAACTACCTCTCGCGCCTCGCGCACGGTGAGGGCTTCTCGTACTGCCTCTCCGAGCCCGAGGCCGGCAGCGATGCCGCCAACCAGAAGACCCGCGCCGTCCGCGACGGCGACCACTGGGTGCTCAACGGCGTCAAGCGCTGGATCTCCAACGCCGGTGAGTCCGAGTTCTACACGGTCCTCGCGGTCACGGATCCCGACAAGCGTACGAAGGGCATCTCGGCGTTCGTCGTGGAGAAGTCCGACGAGGGCGTGTCGTTCGGCGCGCCTGAGCGCAAGCTCGGCATCAAGGGCTCGCCGACGTGCGAGGTCTACCTCGACGATGTCCGCATCCCCGGCGAGCGGATGATCGGCCCCGAGGGCACGGGCTTCGCCACCGCGATGAAGACGCTCGACCACACCCGCGTCACGATCGCCGCCCAGGCCGTCGGCGTCGCGCAGGGCGCGCTCGACTACGCGCTCGGGTACGTCCAGGAGCGCAAGCAGTTCGGCCACAAGATCGCCGACTTCCAGGGCCTGCAGTTCATGCTCGCCGACATGGGCATGAAGATCGAGGCCGCGCGGCAGCTGACGTACGCCGCCGCCGGCCGCTCCGAGCGCGGCGACAAGGACCTGACGTTCTTCGGCGCCGCCGCCAAGGCGTTCGCCTCCGACACCGCGATGCAGGTCACGACCGATGCGGTGCAGCTGCTCGGCGGCTACGGCTTCACCCGCGACTACCCGGTGGAGCGCATGATGCGCGACGCCAAGATCACCCAGATCTACGAGGGCACCAACCAGGTGCAGCGCGTCGTGATGGCCCGCCAGCTCCTCGCCGGGGTGCAGAGCACGCTCTGACGTACGTGGCGAGGCCGCACCTGCTCGCTGATGTCCGACGCCCGTGGCAGGGTGACTCCATGCCTTTCGTGATCTATGAAGCGTTGTGCATCGACGCGAACGACGTCTCCGCGGTCCAGGACTTCTGGGCCGACACGCTCGGCTACGAGCTCGAGGTGCTCGACGACGGCGACGCCGTCCTGCGGGGCAGCGAGCCGGGCGAGGAGGTGTGGATCAACCGGGTGCCGGAGCCCAGGACCGTCAAGCAACGCGTGCACCTCGACGTACGCGCCGAGTCGCTCGAGCCGTTCGCCGGCCTCGAGCAGGTGTCGAAGCCGGGCGAGTTTCACTGGACGACGTTCGCCGACCCCGAGGGTGGCGAGTTCTGCGTGTTCACCTACGACGAACCGCCGGCACAGAAGTTCAAGTCCCTCGTGATCGACTCCGCCGACCATGTCGCGATCTCCGACTGGTGGGCCGGCATCATCGGCGGCAAGGTGAGTCACGACGACGGCTACTCCCCCCTCGAGGAGATCCCGGGCCTGCCGACCGAGGGCTTCGACTTCGTCCCCGTCCCCGAGCCCAAGACCGTCAAGAACCGCATCCACTGGGACGTCAGGCTGCTCCCCGGCGCGACGGTCGACGACCTGGTAGCTGCCGGCGCCACGGTCCTGCTCCCGGCCGGCGACGATCGCACGTGGACCGTCATGGCCGATCCCGAGGGCAACGAGTTCTGCGTCTTCCCGACCGAGTGACCGCAGCGCTTCGCCACCGCGTGGTGGAATGATCCCGTGCCCGCACTCGACCTGACCACCGACGTCGTCAGCCTGACCGCCGCGCTCGTCGACATCCCTTCCGAGAGCCTCGACGAGCAGGTCATCGCCGACGCGGTCGAGGCCGCGCTGCGCCCGCTGCCGCACCTCGACGTCGTACGCGATGGACACACGATCGTCGCCCGCACGTCGCTGGGCCGTCCCGAGCGCGTCGTCATCGCCGGGCATCTTGACACGGTGCCCGTCAACGGCAACCTGCCGTCGCGGCTGGAGGGCGACATCCTCCACGGTCTGGGCACGTGCGACATGAAGGGTGGCGTGGCGATCGCACTCATGATGGCCGCCACGGTCGCCGAACCGGTCCGCGACGTCACCTATGTGTTCTACGAGGGTGAGGAGATCGCCGCGGAGCACAACGGCCTGGGCCGACTCGCCCGCGAGCGTCCCGAGCTCCTCGCCGGCGACTTCGCGATCCTCATGGAGCCGTCCAACGCCGGGGTCGAGGCGGGCTGCCAGGGGACCATGCGCGCCGACATCCGGACGACCGGCGAACGGGCCCACACAGCGCGTGCGTGGATGGGCAGCAACGCGATCCACGCTCTCGCCCCCGTGCTCGACGGCCTCAACGCCTACGTCCCGCGGCAGGTCGACATCGACGGCCTGACCTACCGCGAAGGGCTCAACGCCGTGGCCATCAGGGGCGGCGTCGCGGGCAACGTCGTGCCCGACGAGGCCGTCGTGACGGTCAACTTCCGCTTCGCGCCCGACCGCAGTGAGGAGCAGGCGCATCAACACCTGCAGGAGACGTTCGAGGGCTTCGGCCTCACCGTCACCGACTCCGCACCGGGTGCGCTCCCGGGCCTGTCGCATCCTGCCGCCGCGGCGTTCGTCGACGCAGTCGGCGGCGAGGTACGGCCCAAGTTCGGCTGGACCGACGTCGCGCAGTTCACGCTCCTGGGCATACCGGCGGTCAACTACGGACCCGGTGACCCGATCTTCGCTCACAAGGCCGACGAGCACGTACCCGTCGAGCACCTCCATCAGGTGCGCGACCGACTCGAGAAATGGTTGACGTCATGACCGCAC
>NZ_JAKFCB010000133.1:0-10866 GCF_036676885.1 Aeromicrobium sp. | reverse complement strand
CGATCGCCGCGGGGACCTTGCCCTTGCGGAAGCCGGGGATCGTGATCTGCGAGCCGATGGTCTTGTAGGCAGCATCGAGGCTGGGCTTGAACTCCTCGAACGGCACCTCGATGGTGAGCTTGACCCGGGTGGGGCTCAGTGTCTCGGTGGTGCTTTTCACGTGACTGACTCCTGCATGATCTCGATGCTTGACGGTTGGGGGCTGAGGCCGACATACGTACGGCGAAAACAGCGACGTACCAGTCTCTCATGAGCGCCAGGAAGCCCCGAATCGAGTCTCGGGGAAAGGATCAGGCGTCGAGCGGCCGGTCGACCGCCTCGACCCGCGGGACTCCCGACCTGACCGCCCACGACGCCAGCCGACGCGTGCCCGAGCGCGGGTCGCGCCGGTCCTCCACGGCGTACCAGTCCATCTGAATCCGTGACGACGTCACGTCGAGGACGCAGTATCCGTGGTCGTCCAGGTTCACAAACCGGACCTGGGGGTTCTCGCCCTGGATCGCCGCCTCGAGCGCGAGCGAGACGGTGCGGGGCCGTGCGCCGATGAAGTCGTCCACGTTGTTGCTGGTGATCGAGCTGCACACGAGCTCGGTGGCGACCGGGCTCCCGCTCGGGCCGGGCACCTCGTTGGCCCACGCGGTGTGGACGTCGCCGGTCAGGAACACGACGTCCGGCGTGCCGTCTGTCTCCATCCGAGCCAGCAGCCGGCGACGGTCGGAGGGATAGCCGTCCCACTCGTCCGTGTTGGGCGCCGCCGATCTCAGCGGCGTGAAGCTGACGGTCTGGCTGAGCGCGAACTCCTCGGCCGCCGGTCTCGGCGGGAGCCGGACCGGCGTGATCATGACCGGGTTGCCCACGAGCTTCCACCGGCACGGAGACGTGGCGAGGTTGCCCGCCAGCCAGGCGAGCTGGTGCTCGCCGGCGATCGTGCGACCCGGGTCGTTGATCGACGGATCGTCGTCGGCGACCCGCTTGCTGCGATAGCTCCTCAGGTCGAGCATCGACAGGTCCACCAGCTGCCCGAACTGCAGGCGCCGGTAGATCTTCGTCCCGTCGCCGGCCTTCGCGGTGCCCGCGATCCGTACCGGCATCCACTCGTCGTACGCACGTTGTGCCGCGCGGACCCGCCGAACGTACGACCCCTCCCGCGCCGGCTGGTGCTCGAAGGCTCCTCGCGCCCAGCTCCCGTCTGCGACCTCGTGGTCGTCCCACGTGACGATGAACGGCACCGCGGCGTGCAGGGCCTGGAGGTCGGGATCGGTCTTGTACTGCGCGTGCCGGCGCCGGTAGTCCCGCAGCGTCACGATCTCGCGAGGCGGGTCATGGCGCCGGATGTCCTCGTTGTGGTGCCCGTACGAGTACTTGCCGGGCTGGTACTCGTACAGGTAGTCGCCGAGATGGATCACGGCATCGAGGTCGCCTCGCTCGGCGAGATGCCGGTAGGAGCTGAACCAGCCGGCCTGCCAGTTGGCGCACGACACGACGCCGAAGCGGAGCCGTTTCGGCGCGCTGCCTGCAGCAGGAGCGGTGCGCGTACGCCCGACCGGGGAAACCTCCTGGCCGATCGAGAACCTGAAGTAGTACTCAGTCCCCGGCTCCAGCCCCGTTGCGTCGAGCTTGACCGTGTGGTCCCGGCGGGCGTCCGTCTCGAGGGTGCCGGTGCGGACCACGTGGTCGAACGAGTCGTCGTGCGCGACCTCCCAGCGGACCGAGACCGCCGGTCCCTGCCCCGATCCGGGCATCGACCGTTCAGTCGGGGTGACCCGCGTCCACAGGACCACCGCCGCGGGAAGGGGATCTCCGGAGGCGACGCCATGGCGGAACGGGGAGACGGTCGACGACTCGGCGGGGGTCGACAGGGTCTCCGAGCCGAGGACGCCCAACCCGGCGGCGAGGCCCACCCCGCCGAGTACGAACTTCCTGCGATCCGGGAGCGCGGTTCCTGCGCTGGTGCTCACACCGCCATTGCGGCAGGGGCGTTCGTACAAACCCTCGAGCGGTAGGTGAACGTCAGGCGTCGGTTGGCCGTACGTTCACCTGTGGCCGGGCTTCAGCTGGGCTTCTCGTCCTCGACGTGCTGGACGGTGGCGTCCGGCCCCGGGAACATCAGGCCCTCATGGCCGGTGTCCGACCACCGGACGACGTAGGGCGGGCTGCCGTCCTCGTGACGCACCTCGAGGATCTCCGCTTCCCGATCCCGCTCACCGACATGGTGACCGTGGACGACCAGGCGGTCTCCTGCCTTCGCGAACATGGCGTTCAGCTCCTTCGGTCCGGGCGCGCGATATCGACCATGATCAGGCGATGACGTGTGAGTCCTCGACCGCAGATTCGGGTTCAGGCTCGGGCTCGGCGGCGCGAAGCTTCGCAATCACGCGGTTGATCTCCGCCAGCATGTCGGCCTCGTCGTGGCCGAAGGCGAGGCGGTACGCGCGCAGTGCGTGGCGGGCCATCTCGAGCTCGGCGTCGGTGAGATGGATCGTGTTCATGCCTCAATTGTAGGTCGTCACGCGGTTCTCGACCTGTCGTGCGGCCACAAGATTGAAAGTCCCGAACCTGCTTCCGCAGGTCCGGGACTTTCCGATCTCTTGCGAGATCACATGGTCGGGATGACAGGATTTGAACCTGCGACCCTCCGCTCCCAAAGCGGATGCGCTACCAAGCTGCGCTACATCCCGTAGCCGCGTCAGTCTAGTGGACACTGGCCCCGTGACCTCTCATCGGTACGACGACATCGTCGCCCTCATCCGCGAACGGCACGCGGCGTGCGGCTCGACGACCGTCGTTGCAGTCGACGGGCCGAGCGGATCGGGCAAGACGACGTTCGCGGATGAGCTGGCCGAGGTCGCCGGTGGTGCCGTGCTCCACCTCGAGGACCTGTACCCGGGATGGCACGGCCTGGCCGCGACTCCCCCGATGGTCGCGCACGGCATCCTCGAAGCGATCGCGGTCGACGGCATCGGGACGGCATCGCGCTGGGACTGGGTCGCCGATCGTCCCGGCGACACCCTGCGTGTGCCCCCGGTCCGGTTGCTGATCCTCGACGGCGTCGGCAGTGGCGCGGCGGTGATCCGGCCGTTCCTCAGCCTGCTGATCTGGGTCGAGGCGCCCACCGCCGTCCGCAAGCAGCGCGCGCTGGCGCGGGACGGTGGTGTGTACGCGCCGTTCTGGGACATGTGGGCGGCGCAGGAGGAGACCCACTTCAGGGCCGAGGAGACCCGCCGCCACGCCGACGTCGTGGTGCGGACCCACGCCTGATCGGCTCAGCCGGTGTGGCAAGATGGATGTCGTTGCCGCAAGGCTTCGCGGACGTAACTCAATTGGTTAGAGTCTCTGCCTTCCAAGCAGAATGTTGCGAGTTCGAGTCTCGTCGTCCGCTCCATCACGGCGTAGCCGTCCCCCAGCGGACGACGAGACTCATGGGCCCCTCCCTCGCGCCGAAGGCGCCACCTAGGGATCGTCGTCCGCTCCCCTCCGACGCGGCGAAGCCGCCCGCAAAGGGATCGTCGTCCGCTCCCCTCCGTCGCGCCGCAGGCGCCATCGAGACACCTCTGCGATCGCGTGAGATCCCCGCGAAATGGGTACTCCGAAAGGCGACTCCCCTGCAAGGAGCGTTGCGCATCAGGAACAGGAGACGGCCATGAACTGGCACAGGGTCAAGGGGGAACACGGCGACAGAGACACGCGCACGCACGACGACGTCGGCCCGACCGGGTTCGACGACCCGGAGGAGCGCGTCGCCGAGGTCGAGCAGGTCCGCCGCGAGGAGTGGGGCGGCATGAACATCGGCGCAGGATTCTTCGGCTGGCTCGTCGCGGTCGGGATGGCGGTCCTGCTGTCGGGCATCATCACCGCCATCGCCGCAGCGGTGGGAGACGCGAGCGACATCACCCAGTCGCAGCTCGAGCGCGAGAGCGGCGAGATCAGCGTCGGCGCGGCGATCGTGCTGCTCATCGTGCTCCTGATCAGCTTCTACGCCGGCGGGTATGTCGCCGGTCGCATGTCGCGCTTCGACGGCACGCGGCAGGGCTGGGCCGTGTGGCTCATCAGCCTGCTCGTCGTGGTTCTCGCCGCGGTGATCGGCGCCTCGTACGGCTCGGAGTACGACGTCATGAATCGCGTCGACATACCGGATGTGCCGATCCCGACGGAGGACCTGACGATCGGCGGTGCGGTCACGATCGCGGCAGCGCTGTTCGCGACGCTGCTGGCCGCTCTGGCCGGCGGCAAGGCCGGCACGCGCTACCACCGCAAGGTCGATCGCAGCTGGTAGTCAGTGCGGCGTATCCCCGCGCTCGAACATCGCGATGAACGTGGCGATGCGTCGCGCCCGCGTCTCCGGCCTCTTGGCGTGGTGCAGCTGGTAGTAGACCGCGAAGGTGTTGCGCCGGTTGAGGGTCGCGTAGAACGCCTTCGCGGCGGGACTCGCCTCCAACGCCTCGAGGAAGTCCGCCGGAACTTCCGCGGTGGACGGGCTCGCCGTCGCGGCGTCCCACCGGCCGTCCTGCTTGGCACGATCGACCTCGGCGATCCCCGCGGGGCGCATACGGCCGGCGGCCGTCAGCGCCGCGACCTTGTCCCGATTGATCTGTGACCACGGGCTCCGCGGGCGACGCGGCATGTAGGCCTGCAAGTACGTGTCGTCGTCGAGCCGCTTGCGCTGGCCGTCGATCCAGCCGAAGGCGAGGGCGAGGTCGAGGAGCTCAGACACGGTCGGCGACTGCACGGCCGAGCCCTTCTTGGCGATGACGAACCAGGCGCCGTCGGTGTCCGCATGGTGCGCCTCGAACCAGGCCTCGGCCTCGGCCGCATCGACAAGGCGTACGAGCTCGCGGTCGACGGCCATCTTCGTATCCTAATCAGCGCGCCGACGCCATACTGAGCGACATGACCGATCGCAACGTGGCCCCACGAACCGTGCTCATCACCGGCTGCTCGTCCGGGATCGGGGAGGCCACGGCCGCCCGGCTCGCGCAGGCAGGGTGGACCGTCTACGCGACGGCCCGCAAGCCCGAGACCCTCGCGGATCTGGCGACGGGCGGATGTCGCACCCTGGCGCTCGACGTCACGAGCGAGGACTCGATGTCCTCGGCGGTCGACACGGTGCTCAGCGAGACGGGTCGCATCGACGCGCTCGTCAACAACGCCGGCTACTCGCAGTCCGGCGCCGTCGAGACGCTCGACCTGGACGACGTACGACGACAGTTCGAGACCAACGTGTTCGGCCTGCTCCGGATGTGCCAGCTCGTCCTGCCGTCGATGCGCGAGCAGGGCTCGGGCCGCATCGTCAACATCTCGTCGATGGGCGGGCGGCTCGTGTTCCCGGGCGGCGGGGCGTACCACGCGACGAAGTTCGCCGTGGAGGCGTTGTCGGACGCGATGCGCTTCGAGGTCGCCGGATTCGGCGTCAAGGTCGTGATCGTCGAGCCGGGGCTGATCACGACGAACTTCGAGAACGCGGCGGTCGCCTCGATGGAGGGCAACGACGACGGCCCGTACGCGGAGTTCAATGCCGAGGTCGCCAAGGCGACCAAGGAGGTCTACGCCGGACCGATGCGCCGGCTCGGGGGCGGGCCCGACACCGTCGCGAAGGTCATCGAGAAGTCCCTGACCACGCGCCGGCCCAGGATCCGATACACCGTGACGCCGTCGGCTGCGCTGTCGATCCGCAGCCGCAACCTCATGGGAGCACGGGGTTGGGACGCGATGCTGAAGACGCAGTTTCCTCAACCGACAGGCTCGGGACCCCGGGGCGACTGAGGATCAGGACGGCGCGATCGTCGTCACCAGAGGTGACCTGCTTGAGGATGCGTCGTGGTGCCTGCTCGAAGCCGGCCGAGACGATCGTGGCGGCCTCGGTGCGGAGCCACTCGATGCCCGCGGTGAAGTCCTGGGTGCGTGACTCGACGACCCCGTCGGTGTAGAACATCAGCGCGTCGCCGACCTCGAGCCGGCCGGTCGTCTGGACGAAGTCCGGGCGCTTCATGATGCCGAGGGCCATGCCCCGTGCCCCGTCGATGTCCCACTCCTTTCGGGCCGAGTCCCAGTGAAGTGCGGGCGGGTGACCGGCGTTGATGATCGAGTAGTCGCCCGTCGCCAGATTGACCAGGACGTGCACGGCGGTGGCGAAGCCCTCGTCCCAGTTCTGGCGGATCAAGAAGTCGTTGCCGGCCGAGAACAGGCCGAGGGGCGGCAGTGCGCCGATGAGTCCGCCGAGGGCGCCCGCGAACTGCAACGACTGGGTGCCCGCGGCGACACCCTTGCCGCAGACGTCGACCAGGACCATCTCGAGCTTCGTCTCGTCCTCGGACAGGTTGGCGACGAGGAAGTCGCCGGCGAACTTGACGCCGCCGGCGGGCAGCATCGCGGACTGTGACCTCCAGCCCTCGGGCAGCGGAGGCACGACGCCCTGCGCCTGGAGCCGGTCCTTCAGGTCGACCAGCATCGCCTCGCCGAGTGGGCCCGGCAGGCCGCTGCTGTGCCGGCTGGACTCGAACAGGACGATGATCGCGACGATCGCCATGACCACCAGCGTGCTGATCCGGCCTGTCGTCATGCCGGTCTCGATCGACTCGCGCGTCACCGTGATCGCGGTCGCGACGACGATGAACAGCACCAGCGCCAGCAGAGGCCTGTAGCGCAACGCCATCGTGCCGAGCAGCATCGGGATCACGAAGGTCGCGGCGGGAAAGGTGTTGTAGCTGAGCAACGACACCAGCAAGATGCCGGTCGACATGAGCATCAGCGCCGCGAGGACCGCGACCTGTCCCTCGCTCGTGCCGGTTCGCCACCGGACGATGCGGTCGTCGACGTAGCTCGCCACCGTTGGCAATGCTCGCCGGAAGCCTGTCGTCACAGCATCGAGCCTATCCACGATGCTGACACGTCGGGCACCAAAACAGGTTTCTCCCCGCGAGGACCCGGCGACGTACGGGCGTGTCGCAGACCAGGCACGCCTGACTCTCGCGCCGGTAGACGTACACCTCGCCGCCGTGGTCGTCGGCGCGCGGCGGACGGCCCATGGCCTCCGGCTCGTGCTCGGGCCGGACGGTGTCGATGCGACCGGTACGAACGCCCGCGTGCATCAGCTCGACCAGGTCGCTCCACATGGCGTCCCACCGCCTGCGAGAGATCCGGCGACCTGCGGTCATCGGCGCCACCCCGCTGCGGAAAAGCACCTCGGCACGGTAGACGTTGCCGACGCCGGCCAGCACGGCCTGGTCCATCAGCAGCGCGGCGATCGGGACGGTCGAACGATGGATCCGGCGCCAGGCCCGCTCGGGGTCCGCATCGGCTCGCAGCGGATCAGGGCCGAGTCGGGCGATCCGCGCGTCGACCTCCGGAGGCGTGAGCAGCTCGCAGGCGTTGGGCCCGCGGAGGTCTGCCGTCGACCCGGCCTCCAACCGCCAGCGGACCTGGCCGACGACCGGTCGACCCGCGCCCGGAGTGACGACGAACGTGCCGTACAGGCCGAGATGGACGTGCACCTGCTCGGGAACATCCGCGAACGAGACGAACACGTGCTTGCCCCATGCCTCGGCGCCCTCGAGCACGCGCCCGTCGACACGCGCCGCCTCTGCAGCGAAGCGGCCCTGCGGGCTCGACGATGCGACGGCCCGCCCGCCGTACTCGGTGCGGAGCTCGTCCGCGAGACGGTGGAGCGTGTGCCCCTCAGGCAAGCTCGCCGGTCTCTTCGTAGGCGAGCAGCATGTCGATGCGCCGCTGGTGGCGCTCGGCGTGGCTCCAGGGTGTCGTCAGGAAGGCCTCGACGATCGCGATCGCCTCGTCGGCGGTGTGCATGCGACCGCCGATCGCCATGACCTGGGCATCGTTGTGCTGACGCGCCAACGACGCGGTCTCGGTGCTCCACGCGAGTGCCGCGCGAGCGCCCTTGACCTTGTTGGCCGCGATCTGCTCGCCGTTGCCGGACCCGCCGATGACGATTCCGAGCGATCCGGGCTCGGCGACGGCAGCCGAGGCGGCGTCGATGCAGAACGGCGGGTAGTCGTCGTCGGCGTCGTAGGTGTGTGCGCCATGGTCGACCGGCTCGTAGCCGTTGTCGGTGAGCCAGGCGATCAGGTGGGTCTTGAGCTCGAAGCCGGCGTGGTCGGAGCCGATGTGGACGCGCATGTGCTCAGTGTTCCAGTCCGTACGACAGGACGTTCAGGCACCTCTGACCAGGTCCCGTACGAACGCTGCGAACGCGTCTGCGGACTCCTCGCCCACGAACTCACCCAGCACATAGCGTTTGCGCTCGGCGCGCTCCGAGGCCAGCGGGTCTCGGACCAGGAGATCGTCGAGCACCTCGTCGAGGTTGGACAGGTCGCCCAGCAGGACGTACGCCGTCTCCGCCACGGAGAACTCCTTGCGGAAGTCCTCGACGCCGGCCCGCATGCTCGTCATGGCGTATGGCTTCTCGGACTGGAGGAAGTCCGAGACGACGCTCGAGACGTCCGAGATCAACGCGTCCGAGCGATTGGCGCAGTCGACCACGGTCCAGATCTTGTCGACGGTGTTTCCGAATCTGTGGTGGCGTCCGGTGGCCTCGCGGTCGGCCCTCATGATGCCGCGGATCTCCTTGATCGCGGCGCGGCGACGGCGCCAGCGGTAGCTCAAGGGGTGTGGCCGGAACATGACCTCGACATCACGCTCGATCAACGCGCGGACGATCTCCGGACCGCGCTCGAGCGAGGAGAAGTTGACCGTCTCGTCGACGCCGTGCCAGGTCGGCGCGTAGAGCACGGTCTTGGGCTTGAGCTCCGCGATGGGTCCGCGCGCCGGCAGGACGCCGGACGCCTGAGGACGCCCGAGCACCCGGAACTTCTCGGGTGCGACGTGGATGCCGTGCCGCTCGTACCGGTCGATCCCGGCCTGCCCGCACACGACGAGCAGGTCGTACAGCGCGTGGCGCGGGTTGAAGTTGGCGGGCTTGTCCGAGTCGCCGTGGTTGAGCCACACGTGAGTCAGGTTCGTGTGGGCCATGAACCCCTGGTTGGCCTTGGCGTTCTGGACGTAGAAGACCGCCCGGATCGACGGCACGAACAGCGACTGGAGGTCCCGAGTCCCCCGCGATCCGAGCTGGACGAGCGGCGACTTGAGGTCGGCCCCCTCGAGGATCAGCGGCAGATACTTCTCGTGCAGCGTGATCACGACGCATCGCTCGCCGGAGCGCAGGAGGTAGGGCTCCCACATGCGCAGCTGCCACGGCCCACCGGACCGCCCGGCAAATCCCATCGCGATCGTGGGCTCGTATGCCTCAAGGGCCTGGAGCACCCTCCGGCCGTGACGCAGGAAGCGGACCATGGTTGCCGCACACGCGAGCCAGGCGGCGACCGCGACCACGGCCAACGCCACGAAGGCAGGCCACGGTGCACCGAGGATCGTGAGCAGCACTGCGACCACCGCGGCGGCCAGGCTGACCCACGTGTGGGCCTCCACTGGGATGCGTCCGGCCTTCGGCGGCCCGTCCGGCACGCCGGGCAGCCCGTACGAGTAGGACGGGGTCTCGGAGATCCTCGGGATCATGAGCGACCCGGCGAGCAGGACCAGCAGCGACACGAACGTTGCCGGGCCCGGAAGGAAGGCGAGCAGCACGACCAGCGTCAGCCCGACGACCGGGAGGACGACCAGGCGAGGTCGCTCGGTCACCTGTTTGCGGAGGGTTCGGCTGCGCTTGCTCAGCTGTTGCACGTCCCCGGTCACGCGCCCAGTATGCCAGTCAGCGTGCGCGTGCCCGTCTGGCGTCGAGGAGGGCGCCGGCCATCGTGACGGTCGCCCGCGAGGCGTCGAACGCATCGGGCTGCCGCCAGTAGGAGTGCACCATGCCCAGCGCCCGGAACGCGGTCACCTCGACACCCGCCTCGGCCAGCTGAGCGGCGTAGGCCTCTCCCTGGTCGCGCAACAGGTCGTGCTCGTTGGTCACCAGCAGGGCCGGCGGGTGATCGGCCAGGTTGGTCGCGTTGACGACCGAGACCTCGGGCAGGTCGCCGACCTCACCGGGAGCGTACGACTCCCAGAACCACTCCATCGCCTCGCGCTCGAGCGCCGCGTTGTCGTCGGGGCCACCGAGGTCGGCGCGCCGGTCGACCGGCGGGTACATCAGCACCTGGAAGTCGATCGCCGCCGGTTCCCGCACCGCCAGCCCGGCGACCAGGTTGGCGCCGGAGGAGTCGCCGATCGCGGGCAGGAACGACGCGTCGACCCGGTGCTCGCGGTCATGCGTACGCAACCACCTCGCGGCAGCCTGCACGTCATCGAGTGGCGCGGGGTGAGGATTCTCGGGCGCCCGCCGATAGTCGACCGCCAGCAACGCCCACCCGGTCGTGTGGGCCAGGTAGCGGCAGAAGCTGTCGTGCGTCTCGAGATCGTGAAGCACCCAGCCGCCACCGTGCACGTAGAGCGCGATCGGAGCACCCTGACGCGGGCGATAGAGCCGACACGTCACGCCGTCGGCGTCCAGGTCGCTGATGTGGTCGAGCCCGATGCGGTCGGTGCTGGCCAGTGCCTCAGCCCGCGCCGTCGCCCGGATCTGCGCGTACGTCTCGCTGAGCGAGCCGTACGCGGAGGGTCCGAGCGTGTCGAGCAGGGCGCGAGACTGCGGATGAAGGCTCATGCCCCGAGCCTAGTGAAGTCGCGTGGTCTCGATACACCCGCTCGTCCCTCGCGGGCACTCGACCAGCGGTGGAAGAGGTGGTCGAGTGAGCCCGAGGAATGAGGGGGCTCGTATCGAGACCACGCGACAGGTCAGTCGAAGTTGAGCTCGCCCTTGCGGGTGCGCTTGAGCTCGAAGAAGTCCGGGTAGCTCGCGAGCAGCCGCGCGCCGTCGAACACCGAGCCGGCGACCTCGCCCCGCGGGATGCTCTGGAG
>NZ_JAKFCB010000132.1:0-5865 GCF_036676885.1 Aeromicrobium sp. | reverse complement strand
CACCTGGTGCAGGCCGGCTTCGAGACGCTGACCGAGGCGGGCTACCAGCCCGAGATCGCCTACTTCGAGGTGCTGCACGAGCTCAAGCTCATCGTGGACCTGATGTGGGAGGGCGGCATCGCCAAGCAGCGCTGGTCGGTCTCCGACACCGCCGAGTACGGCGACTACGTCTCCGGGCCCCGCATCATCGATGCCTCGGTCAAGGAGCGCATGCAGGAGGTGCTCGCGGAGATCCAGGACGGCACGTTCGCGAGGCGCTTCATCGCGGACCAGGATGCCGGCGCGCCGGAGTTCCTCGCGCTGCGTGAGAAGGAGGCCGGTCACTCGATCGAGGCCACCGGAAAGATCCTGCGCTCGCACTTCTCGTGGAAGCAGCAGGACGCCGACTACGTCGACGGTCAGGCCGCGCGCTGACGGCTCGTGCTGACGAAGGCCCCACCGGTTCACCGCCGGTGGGGCCTTTGTGTACGCTCGGCGATGCAAGGCCGGGGTGCCCCACCAGGGGCTGAGATGAGACCCGCCGAACCTGATCCGGTTAGCACCGGCGCAAGGGAGCCTGCTGTGAACAGTTCTGTCACGTCATCGGTCGCGGAGATCGCGACCGCCGTTCGCGAGCGTTCGCCGCTCGTGCAGTACGTCACCAACTACGTCTCGATGGACGTGGCCGCCAACGTGCTGAACGCCGTCGGCGCTTCGCCGGCGATGGTCCACGATCCGCACGAGTCCGGCGAGTTCGCCCGGATCGCGTCGGCTGTCGGGATCAACATCGGCACGCCGTCGCCGTCGTGGGTCGAGGGCATGACCGCCGCCGCCGAGGCGGCGCGCGAGGTCGGGACGCCGTGGGTCCTCGACCCGGTGGCGGTGGGTGCGACGGCCTACCGGCGCGAGATCGTTGCCGGCCTTCTCCAGCACGCGCCGACGGTGATCCGGGGCAACGCCAGCGAGATCATCGCGATCGCGACGTCACGAGCGGCCGGACGTGGGGTCGACAGCGATGCGGACTCCTCGGATGCCCTCCAGGCGGCGCGGAGGCTCGCCAAGGAGCAATCGGCAGTCGTCGTGGTGACGGGCGCACAGGACATCGTCACGGACGGCTCGCGGGTCGCTGTGGTGCACGGGGGAGACCCTCGGATGCCGATGGTGACGGCGCTGGGATGTTCGGCCAGCGCGTTGGTTGCCGCCTGCTGCGGCGTCGGGGCCGACCCCTTCGACGGCTCCGTGGCGGCGATGGCGATGCTCGCGTCGGCCGGGGAGCGTGCCGGAGCCCGAGCGGAAGGGCCCGGCAGCCTGCGCATGCACCTGCTCGACGAGCTCGCCGCCCTGACCCCCGACCGCCTCGGGTCCGTGCGCGTCGACCGGTCATGATCATCGACCTCCGGCTCTATCTCGTGACCGATCCGGCGTACGGCGATCCCGTGCAGATCGTCCGTTCGGCAGTCGCGGGCGGCGCGTCGTGTGTCCAGGTGCGCGACAAGGCCGCCCCGTCGGCCGACCTCGTCAGCCTCACCCGCCGACTGCGCCGGGCCCTGCCGGCCGAGGTCGCCGTGATCGCCAACGACGACGTGGACGCGGCGCGTGAGTGCGACGGGCTGCACGTGGGCCTCGACGATCTCCTGCCCACCCAGGCCCGCGAGCTGCTCGGCCCCGAGGCCGTCATCGGGTGGTCGATCAACGACCTGGCCCAGCTCGACGACGAGCCGCAGCTGGCCGCCTGCGACTACGTCGCTGCCAGCCCGGTCTGGACGACGCCGACCAAGTCCGACGCCGACCGGCCGTGGGGACTGCCCGGCGTACGTTCCCTGGCCGGTCTGCTGGCCGGCCGACTGCCTCTGGTGGCGATCGGCGGTGTCGACGCGCACAACGCTGCCGAGGCCGTGGCTGCCGGTGCGGACGGCATCGCGGTCGTCAGCGCGATATGTTCCGCTGCCGATCCGGGGGCGGCAGCGCAGGAGCTCCGGACCATCGTCGACAGGTCCCTTGCCGAGAGAGGACTCGCGTCATGACCCCCGTCATGTTGAGCATCGCCGGATCAGATCCCTCGGGCGGTGCGGGTATCCAGGCAGACCTCAAGACCGCGGCCGCCCTGGGGGCGTACGGCGCCACGGTCATCACCGCCCTGACGGCCCAGAACACGCTGGGCGTCACCGGCATCCACGCGGTTCCGGTCCACTTCATCACGGCTCAGTACGACGCCGTGGTCGACGATCTCGACGTGCGCGCCGTCAAGATCGGCATGCTCGGCTCGGTCGACGTCATCGAAGCCGTCGCCGCGATGCTGCGCCGTCACCCCGTGCCCGCTGTCGTGCTGGACCCGGTCATGGTCGCGACCTCGGGGGACCGGCTTCTGCCACCGGGGGCCGAGGCCGCCATCCGCGACCTGCTGCTGCCGCTGGCGACCGTCGTCACGCCGAACGTGCCCGAGGCCGCGATGCTCACGGGACGCCAGGTCGGTTCGGTCGAGGACATGATCGAGGCCGGGCACGCGCTCATCGCCCTCGGCGCGGCCCATGCCCTGGTCAAGGGCGGGCATCTCGGCGGCGAGGACAGCGTGGACGTGCTGGTGTCCGCTGACGAGGTGATCAGGCTCGAGGCGCCGCGCGTCAACACTGCGAACACCCACGGCACGGGATGCACGCTGTCGTCGGCGGTCGCGTCCCGTCTCGCGCACGGCGAGCCGGTCGTACCCGCGGTCGCCGCGGCGAAGGACTACCTGACGCGGGCGCTGGTGGCCGGCGCCGGGCTCCGGATCGGCCACGGCAACGGCCCGGTCGACCACCAGGTGGCGGGATGAGCTTCTCGGAGGACGCCTGGCAGTCGGTGGGCCCGTGGTTCGACGCGATCTGCCGGCATCCCTTCCTGCTCGGGCTGACCGACGGCAGCCTGCCCGAGGAAGCCTTCACCCGTTACCTCGTGGACGATGCCCACTACCTCGATCGCTATGCCCGCGTGCTGGCACAGCTCGCCGTACGCGCTCCGGACCCGGTCGGCGTCGAGCTGTTGGCGGGATCGGCGGGGGCGGCCGTCGCTGCCGAGCGCGAGCTGCACCGCGGGTTCCTGGTGCCACGCGGGCTCGACCCCGATGGCGACGCCGCGGCCGAGCCGACGCCCACCTGTGTGGCCTACACGGGCTTCCTCGAGTCGGCGGCGGCCACCTCGGCGTATGACGTCGGGCTGGCCGCGATCCTGCCGTGCTTCCGTGTCTACGCCGAGGTCGGCCGGCACATCCTCGCCCTCCGAGGCCCGGGCGACCACCCGTACGCCGCCTGGATCGACACCTACGCCGCGCCGGAGTTCGACGAGGCCGTGCGCCGGATGGAGGCCCATGTCGACGCCGTCGCGTCCGATCGGCGCGCGATGTCGATCGCGTACGAGCGGTCGACCCGCTTCGAGTGGATGTTCTGGGACGCCGCCTGGCGTGCCGAGACCTGGCCGACGGCACGATCCCTGCTGACCGGGAGTTCAACCGATTCTCGCCCGTCGTTGGTCCGCCCGTCGTCTTGACCGTCTTGCGTTGTCGTCATGAGACGCCTTCTCCACGCTGCCACGGTTCATCCACTCCGGGTCTCCCTCGCGGGCGGTGTTGTCGTCGCCCTTGCGGCTGCGGCGACGTTGTCACCGGCGACCGCCTCGGCTGAGCGCGGCCACGGGCCCGACAGCCCGCGGCTGCTCGCGAGGGCGCTCCTGTCCGCCGACCACCAGGCCGACGGCCCGCCGTCGGGCGCCCTCGCCACGCCGGCCAACGGCCGCCAGGGACCCTTCCCGGGACAGGTCATCCCCGGATTCTCCGCCGCCATCGACAACGGTGACGGTACGTTCTGGGCACAGCCCGACAACGGCTTCGGCGCCAAAGGCAACTCAGCTGACTTCCTGCTCCGGCTCTACCTGGTCAAGCCGCGGTGGAGGACCGCCGGCGGCGGCGCGGGCGACATCGAAGTGCTTCGACACGTCACGCTGTCCGACCCCGGCCACAAGGTGGGCTTTCCCATCGTCAACGAGTCGACGAGCGACCGGCAGCTGACGGGCGACGACTTCGACATCGAGTCGGTCCAGCGGAGTCGTGACGGCTCGTTCTGGATCGGTGAGGAGTTCGGGCCCTTTCTGCTGCACGTCGACTCTCGCGGCCGCGTGCTCTCGGCACCCGTGCCCTTCCCGCTCGGCAAGTCGCCTCAGAACCCGGACCTCGGCGACGAGGACGCCGTCGTCCAGCGCAGCGGTGGGTTCGAGGCCATGGCCCAGTCGGCGGACCGGCGCTACCTCTACCCGATCGTCGAGAACGCCCTCGTCGGTGACGCGGACAGGCGCCGGCGGGTCGTCTCGGAGTTCGACACCCAAGCGGGTCGATACACCGGCCGGACGTGGAGCTACCGCGTCGATGCCGACGCCAACCTGGTTGCCGACGCGCAGATGACCAGGCCGGGGGTTCTCCTGGTGCTGGAGCGGGACAACTTCGACGGTGCGAGTGCGGTGACCAAGCGGGTCTACGAGGTCCGGCTGGGCGAGGGTGACGCCACGGGTCCGCTCACCAAGTCGCTTGTCGTCGACCTGTTGAAGATCTCGGACCCATATCGCATCAGCGAGGGCGGCGGCTGGGGCACAGGTGAGCAGTTCGCCTTCGGCTTCCAGTCCGTCGAGACGCTGGTGCCACTGTCGCGGGGTCGGCTGCTGATCGCCAATGACAACAACTACCCGGGCAACGCGGCCCGGTTCCCGGGCACCCCCGACGACACCGAGATGATCATCATCGACACCGACTGACCTCGGGGCCGGCGACTGGCGTACGTGGCTCAGGCGATGAGCTCGAGGGTGTCGGAGGTGTCGACCGGGGCTCCGTGCGTCTCCCGTGTGCCGACCACCTCGTCGTACGCGAGGCGAAGGCGCTTGACTGCCTCACTCAGGATGTCGAGGGCAGGCATGAAGGGCAGGCGGAGGTGCCGCTCGCTGACCGGCACCGGGCTCGTGAAGAAACGTGGGCCCGGGGTGAGGACGAGGCCATGGCGCGCGGCCGCGGACGTCAGCCGGGACGACATGCGATCCGGCAGCGTCACCCACAGGCTGGAGCCGCCCCCGGGGCAGGGCGCCACGATCTCGGGCAACGCCGTCACCAGCTCGCTCAGCAGGTGGTCGCGGCCGGCGCGCAGCTTCGCGCGGCCTGCTGCGGCAGTCTGGCCGCCGTCGGTCAGGAGCTCGGCGACGACGAGCTGCTCGAAGCCGGGCGTGCCGAGGTCGTGGTTCATGCGGGCCTGTATCAAGGGCATGACCAGGTCGAGCGGCACACGCGCCCAGCCGATGCGCAATCCGCCCCAGTACGACTTGGACATCGAGTCGACGAGGATGGCCCGCGGGTCGTAGCTGGCGAACGAGGGCGGCAGCTCGACGCCGTCGAGGTTGACCTCCCGCAACGACTCGTCGACGATCGGCACGATGTCGTGACGGGTCAGCTCGCGGGCCCACGCCCCGCGCTCGTCATCGCTCATGACGGCGCCTGTGGGGTTGTGGAAGTCCGGGATGATGTACGCCGCAGCGTGGGCCGTGCTGCGGACCGCCTCACCGAGCGACGTCGTGTCCCATGGGGTCTCGCCGACCGGCATCGACGTGAGGCGCGCGCCGATCGAGCTGAAGGACTCGGGGGCGTGAGGCCAGCTCGTACCCTCGACGATGATCCGTTGGCCCGGCTGGAGCAGTGCGCGGCCCAGCAGCGAGATCGCCCCTTGGGCCCCGCTGGTGACGACGATCTGTCCCGGGTCGGTCGGCAGCCCTCGATCGGAGTAGCGCTGCGCGATGATCTCGCGCAGCGCGGGCAGGCCGTCGGGGAGGTATCCGGTGGTGGCGAGGAGCCCCGGCAGCTTGTTCGCGGCCGCTTCGAAC